>JAQGNS010000595.1 GCA_028291705.1 Nevskia sp. | reverse complement strand
CCCGGTTCCGCCCTGAAGGCGGGTTACTTTTCTTTGGGTTTCGCCCAAAGAAAAGTAACCAAAAGAAATGCGACCCGATGTCTGCGCCCATCAATCACCTATCGGTGATTGATGGGTTCCCTGCGCTTCTCGGCCAAGGTGGGGTTTTTAGACAGGCCATCCCTGGCCTGTCTAAAAACGCTTCGGCATCCTGCCTCGCCCGCGTCTGCGCGCGGCTGTTCCACCTTGGCCTCCGATGCTCGGCGCAGCCAGACGGGGAGGTACGTCAAAAGCCAAATCAAAAGCGCAAAACAACATCAAAAGCCGAAGTGTCGCTCTTGGGCGCTCCTCAGCCCTCTTCGTCATCCCCGCGCAGGCGGGGATCCAGTTCTGCTGGCCTCAACATATGCACGCCGCCCCGTAGCCCGGGAAGCGCACAGCGCTACCCGGGGCCTGCCGCTCACTTGAGTCCCGGCACTTTCTCGTCGAAAAGGAACATCGCTCACCGCATGCGTGCCAACAACAAACCTTGGCACGCATGGCACGCATGGGAGAACGGCGCGATAAAACCCAACCGCCCGCTGCAACATTCAGCCCCCATTCAGGCACTCACGCAGACGCTATATCATTGCGCCAGCCCTGCGCGGTCATGGAGTGCGTTCATGAAACGTTTACTGGTTCCCGCCCTGCTGATCCTCGCCGCCCTGAGCGGCTGCGCCACCCCGGAAAACCGCATCAAGGACAATCCGGGGATTTACTCCAATCTGACGCCGGCCCAGCAGGAGCTGGTAAAGAAGGGCGAGATCGCCCTGGACATGCCGGAAGCCGGGGTGCAGCTGGCGCTGGGCAAGCCCGACCGCATCACCGAGCACACCGACGCCGGCGGCCAGCAGCGCATCTGGCATTACACCCAGGTGCAGAATTACGGCACGGTGGCGGCGTATCCCTCGCCCTTTTTCTACCCCTATCCGCGCTACTACGACCCTTTCTTCTTCCCGGGCACGTACTACAACCCGACCGCGATACAGTCCGAAACCGACCGCATCCGCGTGATTTTCAAGGACGGCAAGGTCACGGCGATCGAGCGGGAGCTATAGCGGCAAAGCAGCCATCGGCGCGGGGTAATCGACGCTACCGCGCCCGGCCCCGCGAAGCCCCGATCCCAATTGCATACAGCGTTTTTTGCCGTACCCGAACGCTTTAGGCGACAATCCGGCCCTCGAATTTCCAACCCAGCCGGAATTGCCCCATGTCCCAGGATCCCATCGTCATCGCCTCCATCGCCCGCACGCCCATGGGCGGCATGCTCGGCGTGTTCTCCTCCCTGTCCGCCAACCAGCTCGGCAGCGTGGCGATCAAGGCCGCGGTGGAGCGCGCCGGCCTCAAGGCCGAGGACATCGACGAGGTGATCATGGGCAATGTGCTGATGGCCGGCCAGGGCCAGGCCCCGGCGCGCCAGGCGGCGCTCGGCGCCGGGCTGGCGCTGTCCACGGCCTGCACCACCATCAACAAGATGTGCGGCAGCGGCCTCAAGGCCATCATGTTCGCCCACGACCAGCTCAAGGCCGGCACCAACAAGGTGATGCTGGCGGGCGGCATGGAGAGCATGACCAACGCGCCCTACCTGCTGCTCAAGGGCCGCGGCGGCTACCGCTACGGCCACGGTGAGCTGCTCGACCACATGGCGCTGGACGGCCTGGAAGACGCCTACGAGAAGCGCACCCCGATGGGCGTCTACGCCGAGCGCACGGTGGAGAAGTACGGTTTCACCCGTGCCCAGCAGGATGACTTCGCCATCACCTCATTGAAGCGCGCGCAGGAAGCCGGCGCCAACGGCGGCTTCGCCTTCGAGATCACCCCGGTGGAAGTGGCCGGCAAGGGCGGCAGCGAAACGATCAGCGTCGACGAGCAGCCCGCCAAGGGC
Organism: Nevskia sp.; assembly: GCA_028291705.1. Classification (GTDB taxonomy): domain Bacteria; phylum Pseudomonadota; class Gammaproteobacteria; order Nevskiales; family Nevskiaceae; genus Nevskia. Next base: position 40,644 of record JAQGNS010000595.1, on the reverse strand, counting down.
AAGCCGGAGAAGATTCCGACGCTGAAGCCCGCCTTCAACAAGAACGGCACCGTCACCGCCGCCACCTCCGCCTCCATCTCCGACGGCGCCGCCGCGGTGGTGCTGATGGCGCAGTCCGAAGCGGAGAAGCGCGGCATCAAGCCGCTGGCCCGTATCGTCGGTCACAGCCAGCACTCGCGCCTGCCGGGCGAGTTCACCGTCGCCCCGGTCCACGCCATCGCCAAGCTGCTGGAAAAGCTCAACTGGAAAGCCGCCGACGTCGACCTGTGGGAAATCAACGAAGCCTTCGCCGTGGTCACCATGGCCGCGATGAAGGAGCACAACCTGCCCCACGACAAGGTCAACATCCACGGCGGCGCCTGCGCCCTGGGCCACCCCATCGGCGCCTCCGGCGCCCGCCTCGTCACCACCCTGGTCGGCGCCCTGCGCAAGACCGGCGGCAAGCGCGGCATCGCCAGCCTGTGCATCGGCGGCGGTGAGGCCGTAGCCCTCGCCATCGAGATGATCTAAGCCAAAGCGGCGCTTTCGCCCAGCCGCTTTTGCTTATTTGAACCGGCAAATTTAGCCAACCCGCTTATTTGAACAGTCCGGACATGGATGTCCGGTGTCTTAGACAGGATGTCTATAGTGTCCATACTGCGATGCATGTCGCGCTTTGCCCTGACGCAAAGCGCTAAAGTGTCATCGTGTCCAAGCCCACGCCCCCGCTGAACCGCGCCACCTCGCGCACACCCGTGCCGCTGGCGCGCTGGCTGGGCACGCTCGCCGGTCGCGGCGACAGCGAACTCCTGCTCGGCGGCACCGGCCACCTCCAGCTCGGCGCGGCGGAAGAGGAAAACGTGGTGACGCAGCTGCGCCAGGGCGTGTTGCCGCGCCTGTTCCCCGACGGCGATTTCGCCCAGGTGTGCCTGCTCACCGGCCTCGCTCCCGGCTCGGACCTGCTGTTCGCACGGGTGCTGAGCGGCTGGCTGCTGGAGAAGGACATTCCGTTCCGCATGATCGGCCTGCTGCCGGTGCCGCCGGACACCCTGCTGGAAGACTGGCTCGACAACCTGCGCGAAGCCGGTGTAGTCATCTCGCCGGCGCAGCGCCAACTGCGCCGGCAGCAGATCGAAACCACCCTGGCTTCGTGCGAGACCATCGTCGACCTGCTGCCGCCCGGCAGCGGCGCCGCCGAGTTGCGCGACAAGGCCTTCCGCGAGCAGCAGTACCGCCACCTTGCCGCCTGCCTGGCGCAGCGCTCGGACATCCTCGTCGCCATCCTGCGCGAGCAGAACCTGCTGCGCCCCGGCGGCACCGCCGAAGTAGTCGACTGGCGCCGCAACCCGCACCACATACCCGATGAATTCTGCACCGATCCCCCGCCCATGCCGGATGGCGGGGGGCATCGCTTGATCGTGATCGATCCAGCGGTCGCGTACACTCCGGCGCACGATGCCTGAGATAACCAGGAGTCGCGGGGAAGGGGGAAGCAGCCATGGGCCACAACGACAACACCGCCGAGCTGTTCACGGCCCGCGCCAAAGAGGCGCAGCGCGCCGGCAACTACCTGTTGTGCTACGACCTGGTGGACCAGGCGCAGCAACTCGGCGTGCAAACCCGTCCGCTGCAATACCTGTCCCTGCTGGCGCTGGCCAATGCCGGCAGCACCGAGTTCGCCTGGCGCCGCTACCGCGAGCTGGGTCTGCGCGAGGAAGAGATCGACGAGGACTGGCTCGCCCTGCAAGGCCGCCTGCTCAAGGACCTGGCCCTGGCCGGCGGCAGCCGCGAGGACTTCCAGGCCTCGGCCCAGGCCTACCTGAGCGCCTTCCGCCAGACCGGCGGCTACTTCACCGCCATCAACGCCGCCACCATGTTCCTGCTGGCCGGCGAAACCGAAACCTCGCATCAGCTGGCGCGCGAGGTGCTGGCCCTGGCCGCCGGCACCATCCCCGCCGACGACACCGATCACTATTACCTGCGCGCCAGCGAGGCCGAGGCGGCGCTGCTGCTGGGCGACGGCGCCCGCGTGCGGCAGAGCCTGCGTGCCGCCGATGCGCTGGCCCAGGGCAACGTCAGCGCGCGCAGCCGCACCCGCCAGCAGCTCCGCCTGATCTGCCGGCACCTGCACATCGAGGACCAGTTCTCGGCCCTGCTGCGCCTGCCGGTGCTGTTCTACATCGACCGCGTCGCCGCCGAGATCCCGGTGGTGTTCGGCGCCGACCGCACCGCGCCGGCGGTGAGCGGCCTGGATGCGGTGCAGTGCGAGGGCGCGCGCGTCTACACCGCCCTGCTGCAGCCGTCCGACCTGTGCGCGGCGGAATATTTCCTGGGGCGCGGCGCGCGCCTGTCGCTGGTGCTGCCGACCGCGCGCAAGCCGCTGATCGAGCGCTGGCAGCGCAGCTTCGGCCCCGGCTGGGCGATGCGCCTGGCGCGCTGCCTGGAGCAGGCCACCGAAGTCATCGCCACCCAGGGCTTCCTCGAGGAAGAGCAGGACTGGGCCGGCAGTCACGTCGCCGCCATGGCGCAGGGCCTGGCCCGGCTTGCCGCGCAGCGCCTCGGCAACCAGTGCCGCCGCGTCGAGCTGGCGCCCGCCACCAACCCGCCCGGCTACTGGCTGCGGGTGGATGCGGATTGCGGCAGCACGGCACAGTTGCCGGCGCCCTGCCCCGCGGTGCAGCGGCAGGACGTGAAGCGCCGCTTCGTCGGCCTGATCTTCGCCGACATCGCCGGCTTCCGCCGCCTGCATGACGAGGAGATGCCGCGCTTCTGGTCGCGCATCATGGGCGGCGTGGCGCAGATCCTCGCCCGCCACGGCGACAAGGTGCTGTTCCGCCACACCTGGGGCGACGCCATCAACGTCGTCACCGAGGACGCCGCCACCGCCGCCGAGATCGCGGTGGCGATCCAGGGCTGCATCGAGGAAGTGCGGCGCAGCGAAAGCGGCATGCTGCGCGAGATCGAACTGCGCCTGGCGGTGCACTTCGCCCCCGCCTTCGCCGGCCACGACCCGGTGGAGAACGTCGACAACTACTACGGCTCGCAGCTCTCCTTCACCGCCCGCATCGAGCCGGTGACCCCGCCCGGCATGATCTTCGTCACCGAAGCCTTCGCCGCCCGGCTGGCGCTGGAATCGCCGGAACGCTTCGCCGCCGAGTACGCCGGCGAGGTGGAACTGGCCAAGCGCTTCGGCAAGTACCGCTTGTTCAGCCTGCATTCGATGGAGCGGCGCCGGAATGTGCGGCTGCAACTGGCGGGCGGGAAAGAGGCGGGGATCACCGGCAGCCGTTGAGCCGCCGTTCACCACCCGCAAAGAAGGCCGAAGACGGGTTTATGATGAGCAAGTCCACACCCAGTTGAGACCGTCATGGCCCTAGGCATCGCAGTACTCACCGTTTCCGATTCCCGCACCCTGGAAGACGACAAGTCCGGCAAGCTGCTGGTCGAGCGCATCGTCGCCGGCGGCCACAAGCTCGCCCACCGCGCCATCGTCACCGACGACCGCTTCCACATCCGTGCCCAGCTCAGCAACTGGCTGATCACCGAAGGCATCGACGCCATCATCCTCACCGGCGGCACCGGCCTCACCGGCCGCGACCTCGCGCCGGAGGCGGTCGAACCCCTGCTCGACCGCGTCATCGACGGCTTCGGCGAACTGTTCCGCTGGCTCTCCTACGCCGACATCGGCCCCTCCACCATCCAGTCCCGCGCCTTCGCCGGCAGCGCCAACGGCCGCCTGGTGTTCTGCCTCCCCGGCTCCCGCGGCGCCTGCGAACTGGCCTGGGACAAGATCATCGCGCCGCAGCTCGATACAAACACACGGCCGTGCAATCTGGCCGAACTATTGCCGCGCTTACGTGAGCCTTCGGACCGGCCGGCGGGGCCGCACAAATCGCGGCGGGATTGACAGACCTCGCACATCAACCTGTCAGGCCTAGGCATCACTTTGATATTCATCCGGCACCACTCTTACACGATGGCTCCGTTGCGCATCATCATTCTGATTGCATGTATTGCCTGCAGCGGCATTGTGCTTGCTGAATCGCCACCTGCTACAACGGCTGATCGTATCGTGATCGAGAAGGCAGCCCATGAATTGACGCTTTTCAGTCATGGCGTTTTGATCAAAACCTACAAGGTTGCTCTTGGTTCCAACCCGGTCGGCCCGAAACTGAAACAAGGGGACGGACGCACACCTGAAGGTCTGTACGCAGTGGACGCCCGCAACTTCAACAGCTCATTCCATCGAGCCTTGCACATCTCCTATCCCAATGCCCAGGACAGGGCGCGTGCGTTGACTCTCGGTGTAGATCCCGGGGGCGACATTATGATTCACGGCATACGGAATGGCCTGGGCTGGGTTGGCCCATTCCACCGTGCCAAGGACTGGACCAAAGGTTGCATTGCGGTTACAGACCCCGAGATCGATGAAATATGGAGCGAGGTTCCCCTTGGAACGCCCGTCGAGATCAAACCCTGAGATAGCCTGAGTACGGCGAGTCCGCGATCCGCCTGCCGCGAACGCTGCTACATTTCCCGGTGACCAGCGGGTCGCCGACCTGCTCAACCGCATTGGTCCGCACATGCGTCTGATCACCATCCCCATGAGTCACTACTGCGAAAAAGCGCGCTGGGGCCTGGTGCACGCGGGTGTGGACTATGTCGAGGAAGCGCATCTTCAGGTGCTGCACTACCCCGCGGTGCGCCCGCACAACTCCGGCGGCAAGGTGCCGGTATTGCTGACCGGGACCGAAGCGATCGCGGACTCGACCGCCATCCTTCAGTTCCTGGACCGCGGCCTGCCCGATTCGTGCAAGCTTTATCCTGAGGACCAGCGCGGCGAGATCGAGGCGCTGGAAGAGCGCTTCGACGAGACCCTGGGCGTGGAAACCAGGCGCTGGGTCTATTTCCACTGGATGTCCCTGCCGGTGCGCGAGGTTTTGAAGACCGCCGCGCAGGGCACGCCGCGCTGGCAAGGCATCGCCGCGCCGATGCTGTTTCCGCTGCTGCGGCTTTACCTGAGCCGCCGGCTCGCCATCTCCCCCGACAATATCGAAAAGGGTTTGCACATCATCGCCGCGAGTTTCGATGAAGTGGCGGCGCGGATCGGAGATGGCCGCCCGTTCCTGTGCGGAAGCCGTTTCACCGCCGCCGATCTCAGCTTCGCCTGCATGGCCTCGCCGGTACTCCTGCCGCCGGAATACGGAATACACCTACCAACCCTGGAAGATGCGCCTGCCCGGGCGCGCGTCGACGTGCAACGGTTCAGGGCGCACCCGGCCGGGCAATTTGCCTTGCGGCTATTCAGGGAGAACCGTCGGAACGCGGTGGGGCAAGCAGGCGTTCGCTACACCGGATGAAGTGAAAAAATCGCATGACGGGATATTCAGGTACACCGCTGGCGAAAAAGCTGGGCATCAAGCCCGGCGGCAAGGTACTGCTCGTCGGCGCGCCGGAGGGCTACCGGTCCCTGCTCAATCCGCTGCCGGCGGACGTGGAATTCGTCACGCGCCTGAGCGGCGCAACCGATCTCGTCCACGTCTTCACCGCCAGCAAGGCCGAGCTGCGGGAGCTGCTGAAGAAATATCGCGCCGGGCTGAAGCCGGACGGCATGGTCTGGGTTTCCTGGCCGAAGAAGGCGTCGAAGGTGGCGACGGACATCACGGAAGATACCATCCGCGAGGTGGCGCTTCCCCTCGGCTTCGTCGATGTGAAGGTGTGTGCTGTCGATGAAGTATGGTCCGGCTTGAAGCTGGTCATACGCAAGGAACTTCGCTGATAGTCCGGCCCTGACGGACCAACCCTTCAGGCAACCGGACCGGAGGGCGATCCGCTCGCATCCGGGACTCTCGCCGCGCGAAAGACCCGGGCGCGATTTCAGTTCTTGCCGGGCGGTTCAGCCGGGGCGGCGCACATACCGGCGCAGCAAGCCGGCGAAGCCCAGGCCCAGCAGCATGCTGAATCCCGCCGCGCCACCACCGCCCCCGCCGCCGCCCGAGGACGAGTTGCTGCCGGAGCTGCTCGAAGACGAGCTGCTGGATGAGCTGGAGCTGCCGCTGGACGAGGAGGAGGAACTGCTGCTGGAAGACGAGGAGCTGCTGGCGGTGCCGGAGCTGCTACCGGAACTGGACGAACTGCTCGACGAAGAGCTGCTGCTGGAGCTGCCGCCCGAGGAGGAACTGGAGCCGGTGGAGCAGGTGGCGGTTTCCGCCGTGCCGCTCGGCGTGTAGCCGATCGCGGCGGTGCCGCCGATCGCGGTCAACTGTTCCGCATTGGCGCTGGTATTGCCGCCGATCACACCCTGGCCGCTGGCGTTGAGTACCGCGCCACCCCTGGGGGTGAAGCCGCTGGGGAAGGTGATGGTGCCGGTCTGGGTGGTGGGACTGCTGGTATTGGGCACCGCGCCGCTGATCGGGTACTGCACGAAATTGGCGGTAAAGGTGCCGCTGGTGTTGACGAACAGCAGGTACAGATTGTCGGCAACGCCAGCCGTCTGCGTGATGCGCCCCAGCACCGCCTGGCCGTAGGTCGTGCTGTCGTAGCTGGGATTGACCAGCATGCCGGTGCTGTTGAAATGGGTATCGAGCGCGCCGCTGCAGCGGTCCAGCGCCACCACCATCGCGACATTGGCGTTGGCGTTGCCGCCCGGATAGGCGTCGCCGGCGATGATCACGTCCGGGAAATTGGATTGGTTGCCGTTGCCGACGAAGCCGGATACCTCCGGCACCATCGCGGTGCCGCCGCTGCTCACGGTGATCTCGGCGATGCCGCCGGTGCCGAAGCTGCTGTTCAAGCTGCCGTTGCCGTCGATCTTGGCCACCAGCAGCTTGCCGGCGGTGGCATCGCAGCTGCCGGTGCAGGTGCCGGGAAAGGTGTCGTCATCGCCCAGCACGTAGATCAAGCCGTCGTTGCCGCTGCCCTTGTTGCTTACCGCGCATTTCTGCGCCGAGGCGTTGTTGTTGCCGGTCGGCGTGGTGATGGTGAGCTGGCCGGGGGTGGCGCCGCCTGCATTGAAGCTGGTGTCCAGGGTGGCGACGGCGGACCCGGCCGCTGGCGGTACCAGGCGTTCGACCACAGCGGCGCCGAAACCGGGGCCGGTGGTGCCGGCGACGAAGGTATTGGCGACGACGACAATCTTGCCGGTGCCGGGATCGACGCAAATATCGTGGAACTGGTAAGCCTGGTCGGCGGCTTGTGTGCCGCTCAAGGGAAAGCTGGTGACGTAGCCGTTGGAACCGAAGCTGGTGTCGATATTGCCGTTGGCGAGGCGGCGCACCATGTAATAAGGGCCCTGGTAGCCGGAACCCCCATCAGGATTCGCCTGCACCAGCGAGTAGACGGCCTGGTTGGTGTCGCTCTGACTGATGTCGGAAGCACGCGCGTAGCTGTGCCCGGTGCTGGTCGTCCCCGCAAACGGCTGCGACAGGCCGCTGCTGCCGTAGCCTGCAACAAAGCTGAAGACGAAAGTGGCGGCGAACGCCGTGCCGATCCCGGCCGCCAGCATTCCGAACAGCAGCGCCGCCTTGCCACGCGAATGTTTGCTCACGTCCCTCTCCCCTTTTTTACCCGCTCGGAGGCCGGAGCCACCGGAGCGTCGCCCCGGAAGCCGCATCCATGCAGGGAACTTACCCAGGCGCCGTCTGCACATCTAGAACGTTCTTGCTATGCTCAAGGCACAAAAGGGAACGCACCCGTCAATTGCCGTCAACATGGCAATTCTGGCGGGGCTCTCACGACAGGACGTCTCAACCACGTCACCCCGGGCGATATGTCCCGGTAGTCGGGAGGGAGCAAAATGTCAGACCCGGAATCCGCCGAGCGCGTCAGCTATCTGCGTCCACCGGCGCTGCCAGGCGCCGAATTGCTCTCGGTCGAACAATCGGCGCGCGGCTGGCACGTCTTCCACGAACGCTATGCCGTCTGCGCCTGCCGCAAGGCCAATGCGTCCTGGCGCTATCGCGGCAGCGAGTACGGCCTGCAGGATCACGACGTGATGCTGCTCGAGCCCGGAGAAATCCATCGCAATACCTGGGTCCACGAGCCGGCGGATTTCAAGGTCGTGCTCATTCCGCTCGAGCTGTTCGTCGACGCCGCGAAGGAGCTGGGCCAGCCCCTCGCCCCGCATTTCCGGCTGGCCCTGGTGGACGGCTTCAAATCGCGCCTGTTCAACGCCGTCTACCGCCTCGGCGAGGCGATCGAGAACGACGCCATCATTCTCGAACAACAATGCCGCTTCGTCGTCTGTGTGCGGCTCCTGCTGGAGCAGGCGGAACAACGGCCGCCGCAATGCCCGATCGGCAACGCGCATCGCGCGGTGGAGCGCGCCAGAATTTATCTGCGCGAGCACTACGCCGAGCCGGTAAGCCTGGCCGAACTGGCCAATCTGACCAGGCTGAGCCGCTTCCACCTGGTCCACGCCTTCACCCGCTACGCCGGGTTGCCGCCGCATGCCTACCAGATCCATATCCGCATCGAACGCGCCCGCGCCATGTTGCTGCGCGGCATCCCGCCGGTCGAAGTCGCCAGCATCGTCGGCTTCGCCGACCAGAGCCACTTCAACCGGCACTTCAAACGCATCTGGCGCGTCACGCCGAGCCGTTATCTGCGCACAGCGAGCTGAGCGTCGCCCTGACCCGCGGTCGCGGAACAGTGCCCACGGAGGGCCGGCCTGATTCATACTGGGGCCCATGATCACGAATCACAAAATCAGCCTTGCACTGTCCAGGGACGCCCCCGCGATCTCGGTCATGTCGAGGGATTATGTCGAGCGTGGGCTCGGCTGGGACTGGACGGCGACGCGGGTGCTGCGCAGCATCCGCGACCGCTCGACCAACGTGGCGGTGGTGCGCGACGGCGGCCCGCTGCTCGGCTTCGGCATCATGAAGTACGGCGACGACACGGCCCACCTGCATCTGCTGGCGGTGCACCGCTCGATGCGCCGCAAGGGCATGGGTACGGCGCTGCTGCTGTGGCTGGAGCAGACGGCGCGCGCCGGTGCGATCGAGCGGGTGCGGCTGGAAGCGCGCGCCAGCAACGACCTGGCCCGCGCCTTCTACCGCAGCCGTGGTTACTACGAGACGGAGCGGCTCAGCGGCTACTACCGCGGCGCGGAAGACGCGGTGCGGCTGGAGAAGCTGCTATGGGTGGATACGGGCACCGGGCTGGTACCGGAATAAGCCGGCGGCAGTCCAGGTGAGGTGCCGACGCTAACCGGTCTGCGGGCCCAGGCCCGGCAATAGCGCCTTCAAGCCATTCACGATGAACTCCACCGCCAGGGCCGAGAGGATCAGGCCCATCAGGCGGGTGGTGATGTTGATGCCGGTGCGGCCGATCCAGTTGGCGATGGGATCGGCCAGGCTCAGGGCGATGAAGGTGACCACGCCCAGCGCCGCGCCGATGCCGATCAGGGCGCCCACGTCGATCCAGCCGCTGACCTTGCCGGCGTAGATGATCATGGCGCTGATGGTGCCGGGGCCGGCCATCAGGGGGATGGCCAGCGGCACCACGGCGATGTTGTCCTTGGACTCGGCCTCGTCCCTTTCTTCGGTGGTGGAGCGGGTATTACCGGCCTGGGCGTTGACCATAGCGATGGCCATCAGCAGCATGACGATGCCGCCTCCGACCTGGAGCGAGCCGACGCTGATGCCGAAGAAGTGGATGATGCGCTCGCCGGCGGTGGCGGCCACCGCCAGCACCACGGCCACCGAGAGCGAGGCGACGCGGATGGTGCGGCGCTTCTCCACCCGGCTCTGCGCGGCGGTCAGCCCGAGGAAGAAGGGGATGGCGCCGATCGGGTTGAGCAGCGCCAGCAGCGAGACGAATTCCTTGACCAGGTCCACCGGTGCGCCCTTGGGTGCGAAAGTCAGGGGACAGGTTAGCGCAAAAAGCGGCGGCGGCTTGGGGCGTCTTACCTCTGCACGCCAGATCCTTCGCTGCGCTCAGGATGACAGGAGAAGGTGTGGCGGTTGTAGAGCGGCCTGTGGCCGCCGCTGCCGCGCTGTATGGGAGTGTGCACGGCGGCCACAGGCCGCCCGCGACACGGTGCCCGGCACGGTGGGTGCGAGAGCGGGCGGCAGGGCCCCGACTCACAGCATCAAGCGCGGGCGTCTGCGGCCCCTCCCGCACCCATTGCTTCGCAAACGCCGTGTCGGGGCCGCCCTACTTTGCTTCCGCGCTCTCGGCCATGCTCTGCACTGCCTGCCGCGGCAATTCTTCCAGCCCTTCGCCGCCCTCGTGCAGGTGCTCGATGAGCTGCGCGCGCATGCGCGGGGTCCAGAATTTCTGGATGTGGTTGACCATGCCCTTGATGCCTTCCTCGCGTACCGGCTCGGCGTGGAAGAAGGCGCCAATGTCGTTGGCCATGTTGGTCAGGTGTTCGATGCTCATGCTGCGGTTCCTTCGGTGCCGGCGCTGCGCGGTCCCGCGTCGAGGACGCGGGCCGGGCAGGCGTAGATGACGAAACTGTCGCCGCGGGCGAAGCCGATCAGGGTCAGGCCGGCCTCCTCGGCCACGCGGATGGCGTAGGCGGTGGGTGCGGAGATGGCGGCGAGCAGGGGGATGCCGGCCATGGCCGCCTTCAGCGCCATCTCGTAGCTGGCGCGGCTGGTGACGACGGCGAAGCCGCGCGTGGTGTCGCGGCGCTCGCGCAGCAGGGCGCCGATCAGCTTGTCCAGGGCGTTGTGGCGGCCCACGTCCTCGCGCACCATCTGCACCGCGCCGTCCGGCGTGGCCCAGGCGGCGGCGTGGGTGGCGCCGGTGAGGCCATTGAGCGTCTGGCGGCGGCGCAGTTCGTCCTGCGCCCGGCGCAGGGCGGCAACGGCCACCGGCACACCGGCGCCGACGCGGCGCGGGCTGCGGATGGCGTCGGCGATGGTTTCGGCGCCGCACAGGCCGCAGCCGGTGCGGCCGTGCAGGTTGCGGCGCCGGCCCAGCAAAACTTCATGGCGCTGCGCCGGGATGCGCATGCGGATCTCGTAACTGGGCCCATTCGCGCCTTCGTGGCGGAATACTTCCAGCGACTGCATCTCGCCAGCGTCGGCGATCACGTCCTCGCTGAAAGAGAAGCCCAGGGCGAAATCTTCCAGGTCGGACGGCGTGGCCATCATCACCACGTGCGGCTCGCCGTTGTAGACCAACGCCACCGGGGTTTCCTCGGCGACGCAGTCCTCCACCGCGCTGAGCTTGCCGTCGCGCCAGGCGCGCACCGGCAGGCGCGCGTAGCCGGCGACGTCCGCGTCGCCGGGTTGCGCGCCTGCCGGCTTATTTGACGGCAAGGACATCGTTGCCCTGCTTCAGCAGTTCCTGCTGCCGCTCGGAGAACTTGCGGTAGCGCTTCTGCCATTCCGAAGGCTGGCTGACCCGCACCACCTGCACCGCGGTGACCTTGTACTCGGGGCAGTTGGTGGCCCAGTCCGAGTTGTCGGTGGTGATGACGTTGGCGCCCGAGTCCGGGAAGTGGAAGGTGGTGTAGACCAGGCCCGGCTGCACGCGCGGTGTGACCAGGGCGCGCATCACCGTCTCGCCGGCGCGGCTGTGCACGCCGACCCAGTCGCCGTCCTTCACGCCGCGCTCTTCCGCATCGTGCGGATGCAGTTCCAGCTTGTCCTCGTCGTGCCAGGTGTTGTTTTCGGTACGCCGGGTCTGCGCGCCGACGTTGTACTGCGACAGGATGCGGCCGGTGGTGAGGATCAGCGGGTACTTGCCGTTGACCTTCTCGCGCGTCGGCACGTACTCGGTGAGCATGAACTTGCCCTTGCCGCGCACGAACTCGTCGATGTGCATGATCGGCGTGCCTTCCGGCGCGTGGTCGTTGCAGGGCCACTGGATGCTGCCCAATTTATCCAGCTTGTCGTAGCTGACACCGGTGAAGGTGGGCGTGAGGGCGGCGATCTCGTCCATGATCTCGGACGGATGGCTGTACTTCATCTCGTAGCCCAGCGCCTTGGACAGCAGCACGGTGATCTCCCAGTCGGCGTAGCCGGCCGGCGCCTGGCTCACCTTGCGCACGCGCGAGATGCGGCGCTCGGCGTTGGTGAAGGTGCCGTCCTTCTCCAGGAAAGAGGAGCCGGGCAGGAAGACGTGGGCGAACTTGGCGGTCTCGTTGAGGAACAGGTCCTGCACCACGATGCATTCCATCGCGCTGAGCGCGGCGGTGACGTGCTGGGTGTTGGGATCGGACTGGGCGATGTCCTCGCCCTCGCAGTAGAGGCCGAGGAATTCGCCGTCGAGCGCGGACTCGAACATGTTGGGGATGCGCAGGCCCGGATCGGACTGCAGGCTCACGCCCCAGGTCTGCTCGAACAGGTGGCGGGTGACGTCGTCGCTGACATGGCGGTAGCCGGGGAACTCGTGCGGGAAGGAACCCATGTCGCAGGAGCCCTGCACATTGTTCTGCCCGCGCAGCGGGTTTACGCCCACGCCCAGGCGGCCGATGTTGCCGGTGGCCATGGCCAGGTTGGCGACGGCCATCACCGTGGTCGAGCCCTGGCTGTGCTCGGTGACGCCCAGGCCGTAGTAGATGGCGGCGTTGCCGCCGGTGGCGTAGAGCCGCGCGGCGGCGCGCACTTCGCTGGCCGGCACGCCGGTATCGGCTTCCAGCGTCTCCGGCGAATGGCGCGCTTCGGCGACGAAGGTCTTCCACTTGGCGAAGGCTTCCGGCTCGCAGCGTTCCGCGGCGAAGGCCTCGTTGACCAGGCCTTCGGTGACGACGACATGGGCCAGGCTGTTGAGCAGGGCGACGTTGGTGCCCGGGCGCAGCTGCAAGTGATGCTGCGCCTGGATGTGCGGCATGCGCACCAGGTCGATGCGGCGCGGGTCGGCGATGATCAGCTTGGCGCCTTCACGCAGGCGGCGCTTCATCTGCGAGCCGAACACCGGGTGTGCGTCGGTGGGGTTGGCGCCGATGATGAAGATGACGTCGGCCTCCATCACCGAGTCGAAGGTCTGCGTGCCGGCGGATTCGCCCAGGGTCTGCTTCAGGCCATAACCGGTGGGCGAATGGCAGACGCGGGCGCAGGTGTCGACGTTGTTGTTGCCGAGGGCGGCGCGCACCAGCTTCTGTACCAGGTAGGTTTCCTCGTTGGTGCAGCGCGAGGAAGTGATGGCGCCGACGGCGCCCTTGCCGTGCTTGGCCTGGATGCGCTTGAACTCGGAGGCGGCGTAGCCGATCGCTTCTTCCCAGCTCACCTCACGCCAGGGATCGCTGATCTTGGCGCGGATCATCGGCTTGGTGATGCGGTCCGGATGGGTGGTGTAGCCGATGGCGAAGCGGCCCTTGACGCAGGAGTGGCCGTGGTTGGCGTGGCCATCCTGGTTCGGCACCATGCGCACCAGTTCCTGGCCCTTCATCTCGGCGCGGAACGAGCAGCCCACGCCGCAGTAGGCGCAGGTGGTGATGGCGCTGTGCTCGGCCTGGCCCTTGTCGATCAAGGTTTTCTCGGACAGCGTCGCCGTCGGGCAGGCCTGCACGCAAGCGCCGCAGGAGACGCACTCGGAATCGAGGAAGGAGTCGTCCTGGCTGGCGGCGATCTTGGAATCGAAGCCGCGGCCCTGCACGGTCAGGGCCAGCGTGCCCTGCACTTCATCGCAGGCGCGCACGCAGCGCGAGCAGAGGATGCACTTGCTGGCGTCGAAGGTGAAGTACGGATTGCTCTCGTCCTTTTCCAGCTTGAGATGGTTCTCGCCCTCGTAGCCGTAGCGCACTTCGCGCAGGCCGACGGCGCCGGCCATGTCCTGCAGCTCGCAGTGGCCGTTGGCGGGACAGGTGAGGCAGTCCAGCGGGTGATCGGAGATGTACAGCTCCATCACGCCGCGGCGCAGCTCGCCGAGCTTCTTGTTCTGCGTGGTCACCTTCATGCCTGGCGCCACCAGGGTGGTGCAGGAGGCGGGATAGCCCTTCATGCCCTCGATCTGCACCAGGCACAGACGGCAGGAGCCGAAAGCGTCGAGCTGCTCGGTGGCACAGAGCTTGGGCACGGCGACGCCGCCCAGCGCCGCCGCGCGCATCACCGAGGTGCCGGCGGCCACCGAGACCTCGAAGCCATCGATGCTCAGCGTGACCAGCTGCTCCGACGCTGCGGGAGCCGGGGTTCCAAAGTCTTTTTCTGCGATCGACAGCATGATGCGTATCTCCTAAGCCGCCGCGACGACGCGGGGCTTTTTGAAATCTTCGGGGAAATGATTGAGCGCGCTGAGCACCGGGCCGGGCGTGAGCCCACCTAGCGCGCAGAGGGAACCGTGAATCATGGTTTCGCACAGGTCGCGCAACACGGCTTCCTGCTTCACCGGCTGCTCGCCGGCGACGAGCCGGTCGATGACCTCGACGCCGCGGGTGGAGCCGATGCGGCAGGGCGTGCACTTGCCGCAGGATTCGATGGCGCAGAACTCCATGGCGTAACGCGCCTGCGCCGCCATGTCGACCGTATCGTCGAACACCACGATGCCGCCGTGGCCGACCATGCCGCCGACCTTGGCGAATTCCTCGTAATCCATCGGCGCGTCGAACTGCGAAGCCGGGATGTAGGGGCCGAGCGGGCCGCCGACCTGCACCGCGCGGATCGGCCGACCGCTGTAGCTGCCGCCGCCGTAATCGTAGAGCAGCTCGCGCAACGTCACGCCGAAGGCCTTTTCAACCAGGCCGCCGTACTTGATGTTGCCGGTGAGCTGGAACGGCAGCGTGCCGCGCGAACGGCCGGTGCCGTAGTTCTTGTAGAACGCCGCGCCGCGGTCCATGACGATAGGGACCGAGGCGAAGGTGATGACGTTGTTGATCACCGTGGGCTGGCCGAACAGTCCCTTGATCGCCGGCAGCGGCGGCTTGGGGCGGATCTGGCCGCGCTTGCCTTCCAGGCTCTCCAGCAGCGAGGTCTCCTCGCCGCAGATGTAGGCGCCGGCGCCGAGCCGCACTTCAAGATCGAAGCGGCGGCCGCTACCGAGCACGTCCGTGCCGAGGTGTTTGCGTTCGTAGGCGGCGGCGATGGCCGCGTTGAGCGTGCGGTGCGCATGCGGATATTCGCAGCGCAGGTAGATGTAGCCCTGGGTGGCGCCCACCGCCATGCCGGCGATGGTCATGCCTTCGATGAGGACGAAGGGATCGCCTTCCATGATCATGCGGTCGGAGAAGGTGCCGGAGTCGCCTTCATCCGCGTTGCAGACGATGTACTTCTGCGCCGACTCGGTGGCATGCACCGTCTTCCACTTGATGCCGGCCGGGAAGGCCGCGCCGCCGCGGCCGCGCAGGCCGGAGTCGGTGACGGCCTGCACGATCTCGGCACCGGACAGGGCCAGCGCGTTCTTCAGGCCGCGGTAGCCTTCGTGGGCCAGGTAATCGTCGAGGCTGACCGGATCGGTGATGCCGACGCGGGCGAAGGTGAGTCGTTCCTGCTGCTTGAGGTAGGGAATCTCGGCGGTGAGGCCATGACCCAGTGCGTGCTTGCCGCCATCGAGGAAGCCGGCGTCGAACAGACCCGGAACGTCCCTGGCCTTGACCGGACCGTAGGCGATGCGGCCGCCCGCGGTTTCCACTTCGACCAGCGGCTCCAGCGAGAACACGCCGCGCGAACCGTTGCGCACCAGCTCGATCTCCACACCGCGGCGTTCCGCTTCCGCGGCGATGGCCTTGGCCACCGCGCCGGCGCCGAGGGACAGGGCGGTGGCATCCTGCGGCACGTAGATGCGCACGCTCATGAGGCGCCTCCCACCAGCTCGTCGAAGCTCTCCGCGTCGACGCGGCCGTGGAGTTCGCCGTCCAGCATCAGCGAAGGTCCGCAGGCGCAGTTGCCCAGGCAATACACCGGCTCGAGCGTATAGCGGCCATCCGCGGTGGTGCCGTGGAAGTCCACGCCGAGCCGGCGCTTCGCATGCTGCTCCAACGCCGCCGAGCCGAGCGACTGGCAGGCCTCGGCGCGGCAGAGTTGCAAGATCTGCTTGCCGGGCTTGCTGCTACGGAAGTAGTGATAGAAGGTGATGACGCCGTGCACCTCGGCGCGCGTCAGGTTCAGCTCCGAGGCGATCAGCGTCACCGCGCCGGGCGGTACATAGCCCAGCGCATCCTGCACGCCGTGCAGCACCGGCAGCAGCGCGCCTGGCAGCGCGCGCAGTCGCACGATCACTTCCAGCACCTTGGCCCGCTCCGCCGCTCCCAACGGCCTGGCGGCCGGCATGGGTCGCAGCGGTTGTTCCTGTACCTGCCCTTTCATCACTGACCTCGCCTTGCGTTCATGTCGCTTTTCCGTTCAGTTCGCTCGTTTGAATCAATGCACCAGCACCGCGGCCTTCTGCAGCGCGGTCCACAAACCCCAGATGAAGGGGATGCCGACCGCCAGCCAGGCCAGGGCAGTGCCGATGCCCGCCGAGCCGCGCGCCGCGGTTTCGGCGCGGGGATCGGCCGTCATCTCGTGGGCGAGGCTGCGTTCGGCCTGCAGCTCCGCGTCCGTCATCTGGTATTTCTCCGCCACCGGCTTGACCAGGAAATTGCAGATCAGGCCGCCGAGCAGGAGCAGCGCCAGGATGTACAGCGTGACGTCGTAGACCAGGTTGCCGGGTACGCCCTGCGCCTTCTCGAAATCGCGCAGGTTGGCGATCAGCAAGGGACCGATGACGCCCGCGGCGGACCAGGCGGTGAGCAGGCGGCCGTGGATGGCGCCGACCATCTGCGTGCCGAAGATGTCCGCGAGGTAAGCCGGCACGGTGGCGAAGCCGCCACCGTACATCGACAAGATCAGGCAGGCGGTGGCGACGAACAGCACCACGGCGCCGAGATGGCCGAAAGTCGGCAGCAAGCAATACAGCACGATGCCGAGCAGGAAGAACACGTAGTAGGTGTTCTTGCGGCCGAGCTTGTCGGACAGCGAGGCCCAGAACAGGCGGCCGAGGCTGTTGAACAGGCTGAGCAGGCCGACCAGGCCGGCGGCGATCGCCGCGATGGTGACCTTCTGCTCCGGCGTCAGGCCGGCGCTGGCGGTATCCACGCCGAGCAGCTTGCCGCCGAACACTTCCTGGAACATCGGCGAGGCCATCGCCAGCACGCCGATGCCGGCGCTGACGTTGAGGCACAGCACGCCCCAGATGGCCCAGAACTGCGGCGTCTTCCAGGCCTTGCTCAGGTGCACGTGGCGGCGCGTGATCATGGCGCTGCCGGCGGTGGCCGGCGGATTCCAGCCGGCCGGCTTCCAGCCGTTGGGCGGCACGCGGTAGCCGAAGGCGCCGCCGAGCATGAAGACGAAGTACAGCGCGGCCAGCACCAGGAAGGTCTGCCACACGCCGGGATCGCCATCCGCAGCGAAGTGCTTCATCAGCATCGCCGCCAGCGGCGCACCGATCATGGCGCCGCCGCCGAAGCCCATGATGGCGAAGCCGGTGGCCATGCCGCGGCGATCCGGGAACCACTTGATCAGGGTCGATACCGGCGAGATGTAGCCCAGGCCCAGGCCGATGCCGCCGAGCACGCCGGTGCCCAGCCAGACGATCCACAGCTGGTGCAGATGCACGCCGATGGCGCCCAGCACCAGGCCGCCGCACCAGCACAGGGTCGAGACCACGCCGGCCTTGCGCGGGCCGGCGCGTTCCAGCCAGCCGCCCCACAGGGCCGCGGCCAGGCCGAGGCAGACGATGAACAGGGTGAAGGTGAAGGTTTCCGCAGCGACCGACCAGTTGCAGGTGCTGGTGAACAGGTCCGCGGTCCAGCTGCTGCTCTTGGGGCAGGCCGCGTCAGGGCTGGCCAGCAGCTTGGACATCGGCAGCCAGAACACCGAAAAGCCGTAGGCCATGCCGATGCACAGGTGAATGGCCAGCGCGGCCGGCGGCACCAGCCAGCGGTTGAAGCCGGGACCGGCGACGGTCCGCTCTTTATCCAGTATCCCCGTATTCCGGCCCAGGGCGGGCTCCGGAACAGTGCTTCCAACCGTCGACATATTTGTTTTCTCCTCGGTTTTCCGCTTTAGTTATATATGCCTAATAGATCATATGAAGGCCGAGCACACTATTCGGCCGTGGTTCAAGCTACCATCATTATTGTCTGGTATAAATATGATGTGTGATTCCACTTCAATAGGTTTTTTTTAGCCTATTTCTCAGGACGAGTGAAAAGGTAGGGCAAGCATGCTCAAGATGTCGATCAAACCGCAGTGGCAGCTGGAACGCGACGACGGGCGCCAGCTCATGCCGCACCTCGTCAGCCTGCTGGCCAAGGTGCACGAAACCCACACCCTGGTCGAAGCCTCGGCGCAGATGGGCCTGTCCTACCGCTACGCCTGGGGTCTGTTGCAGGAAGGCCAGCGCGCCTTCGGCGTGCCGCTGGTGAAGATGGTGCGCGGCCGCGGCGCGCAACTCACCCCGCTGGGCGAGAAGCTGGTATGGGCCGACCGGCGCATCGCCGCGCGCCTGTCGCCGCTGCTGGACAGCCTGGCTTCCGAACTGGAAGTGGAAGTGGAGCGGGCGCTGTCGCATGCACAGAGCATCCTGCGCCTGCATGCCAGCCACGGCTTCGCGGTGCAGACCCTGCGCCAGACGCTGCTGCACGAGCAGGTGCCGATCGAGCTGAAATATCGCAACGTGCAGGAGGCGCTGAGTTCGCTCAACGGCGGCGGCTGCGACCTTGCCGGCTTCCATGTGCCGCTGGGTGAGCTGCAGCAGCCCGCCCTGGAGCACTACCTGGATGCGCTGCATCCGGACAAGCATCGCCTGTTGCATCTGGCGACGCGGCGCCAGGGCCTGATGGTGGCGCCGCACAACCCGAAGAACATCACCGGCGTGGCCGACCTGGCGCGCGCCGGCGTCAGCTACGTCAACCGCCACGAAGGCTCCGGCACGCGCCTGCTGCTGGACCTGCTACTGCAGAAGGAACAGCTCGACGGCCACGCCATCCAGGGCTACGACAACTGCGAATTCACCCATGCCGCGGTGGCCGCCTATGTCGCCAGCGGCATGGCCGACGCGGGCCTCGGCGTGGAGCCGGCGGCGCGCCGCTTCGAGCTGGATTTCCTGCCGGTGGCGAGCGAGCGCTATTTCCTGATCTGCAATGCCAAGGTGCTCGACACGCCGATGATGCAGCGCATCCTCGACATCCTGCGCAGCCGTGAATTCCAGCGCGCGGTGAACGCCCTGCCCGGCTACGACAGCGACGGTTGCGGCACGGTGCTGAGCGTGGCCGAAGCCTTCGACCTGGCGCCGGCCGCGCCGCGCAAAAAGACCGCTGCCGCTGCCGCTGCCGCAAGCACACTGAATTATTGATCGCCGCGGCCAGCCGGCCGGGGCGCAACCTGAGAGCCGAACCAGGCGCATGATCGACGGCCGGATTTCCCGGACAACCGGGAACTTTTGCCGCATTGCACAGGCCTAAAGTGTAAGCGTCGTAGTCTCCAGAGGAGGCCTGCGGTGCAGACGACAACAGTGCAGATGATGGGCAAACGCTGTTTGATGGTGGTGGTGCGCGAAGGCGAAAGCATCACGGTATTCGCCTGCGCCGCCTTGCTCACCGCCTGCGCCACCGAACAGCCGCGGTGGCTGGATCACACCGCGCTGGTCATCCGCCCCTCCCATCACCAGGCCATGGTCGCCTTCTCCTTCGGCGCAGAAGCGCCGCCCGAACCGGGCGCACGGCTCGCTCCCCGCAGCGTCTCCGCCGTCATCGCCGCGGCGGTGGTGGTGCAGGACGATCCGATACCGAAGCTGGAGACGATGGACTTCAAGGGCGGCCGCCTGTTCATCCATTCGCCGCGGACGCGTTGAAACCTCGAGAAAGCCGAACTAGTACTTACCGGGCGCACGGAATCGTCGTACGCCTTTATTTTCGGGAAGATTCCTGATTTTCAACCAGTACTCGTCCAATGCATCTTCGTCCACTTCGGCTTCAGTGCCGTAAAGAGCGTCGCGGCCATCCTTCCTGCACCCGGAAATCCAGTATTCCGAGTGAGATTCGACTTCATAAAAATTGGACTTGAAGCCCATTCCGCGCTGGGAACGGAATGTCTTGCCCGCATAGTCGACCCGCTTCCCGCGATCCTTTACTTCAACCCAGCCGATCCTTGCAGGGCCGACAAGGCCGGCAGCTTTGGATTCGACCCACATGACTCGTTTCATGGCAGTTGACGATCGAGAAAACCAGTTCGAACAACTCTAGGCCGCGCTAAGGAATCCGATCACCTGCTCGGCGAACACATCCGGCGCTTCCAGGTGCATGAAGTGTCCGGCCTTCGGGATACCGACCAGTTCGTACTTGTCGCCGAACAGATGCTCCTGGTCGAGGAAGGTCGAGGGCAGGATGCAGGCATCGTTCTCGCCGTAGATGACCCGCGCCGGCACATAGATCGGCTTGAGCAGGAACTGCCAGGCCTCGCGCTGCAGCAGCGACAGCGGCAGCGCGCGGTAGTAGCCCAGCGCCGCTTTCAGCCGGGCCGGATCGGAGAACGCCGCCTTGACCGGGCCGAAGTAATCCTCGCTCGGCTCCCAGCCCGGCGACCAGCTCCGCGCCAGGTCGCGCAGCCAGGCGAAGTCGTTTTCGCGGATGCGCCGCTCCGGCCAGCCCGGCAGCTGGAACTTGAACATGTAGTGCGAGGCGCGCAACTGCTCGCGCGAAGGACGCAGCAGGAAGCGGCGCGGATGCGGCACAGCGGCGGTGACGATGCGCTTGATGCGGTCAGGCCGCAGCGCGGCGGCGCTGTACGCGGCGAACGCGCCCCAGTCGTGCCCGACCACCATCGCGTCCTGGGCGCCGAAGTGCTCGGCCAGGGCGATGACGTCGCGGCCCAGGGCCAGGCCGGAGTAGTCGCGGTCTTCCGGCAGCGCGCCGGGCGGGTAGCCGCGCATGAACGGCGCCACGGCGCGGAAGCCGGCGGCGGAGAGCTTGCGCAGCAGCCCCACCATGCTCCAGGCGGTATCCGGGAAGCCGTGCAGGCACAGCACCAGCGGCCCTTCTCCCGCCCCACCGTCCGCTTCCAGGTAGGCGAACTCCATGCCGTTGGCGCGGATGTAGCGGGGCTGCAGGTCATCGGTATGGGTCATCATGTCCTCGGGGGCGGGGCGTCCTGGTGGGCTCGATTTTATCTCCGCCAGCCATCCTGTGACGGACTTCACAGAGTCATCTTATGCATCTGGCGAAGATATGGTGCCTGCGGCTATGCTGCCGCCCTTCGATTATCAGAAATTAAAGGGATTTTTCGATGAAATACCCGCGCCTCTGGCTGGCGGCGCTGGCGCTGTGCGCCGCGAACGCCTTTGCCGACCCGGTTCCCGTGACCGACCCCGCGCCGCCGACGCCCGAGCAGAGACAGCAGAAAGCCGAGCAGTTGCTGGCCTCGCTCAAGCCGCAGCACGGTACCGTCAAGCTGCCGAACGACATCGCGACGCTGCAGCTCAACGACGATTTCTACTACCTGTCGCCGACCGACGCCGACCACCTGATCACCGAGGGCTGGGGCAATCCGCCCGGCTTCAAGACGCTCGGCATGATCCTGCCGCAGAAGATCAACCCGCTGGCGCGCAACGGCTGGGGCGTGGTCGTCACCTACAAGGACGACGGGCATGTTTCGGACGACGACGCGGCCAAGATCGACTACACCGAACTGCTGCAGAAGATGCAGAAAGAGGACGTGGAGATCAACGAGGAGCGCAAGAAGCAGGGCTATGCCGGCCTGCACCTGCTGGGCTGGGCCGAGCCGCCGCATTACGACGCCGCGACCCACAAGATGTACTGGGCGAAGGAATTGAAGGCCGATGACGCCGACGCCAACACGCTGAACTACAGCATCCGCGTGCTCGGCCGCAAAGGCGTGCTGGAGCTGAATGCGGTGGCGGCGATGAGCGACCTGCCGACCATCAAGCAGGAACTGCCCAAGGTGCTGGCCTTCACCAATTTCAGCGACGGCAGCAAGTACACCGACTTCAACGCCAGCACCGACAAGGTCGCGGCCTACGGCCTCGCCGCGCTCGTTGCCGGCGGCATCGCCGCCAAGGCCGGCCTGTTCGCCAAGCTGGGCCTGCTGCTGTTCGCCGCCAAGAAATTCATCATCATCGGCCTGGTGGCCGCGGCCGGTTTCTTCCGCAAGATCTTCGGCGGCAAGCCCAAGGCGCCCCCGCCCGGCCCCACGCCGCCGCCCGCGGCATAGCCCGCCGCCATAGCAGCTACCAACCGGGAGAACCCCGCATGTGGAACATCTTGATCGGCATCGTCTTCATCGTCGGCGGCCTCAGTGGCAAGCTGGCGCTGATCGGCACCAATAGCGGCGAGGCGCTGGCGGCGCTCGGCGCCGGCCTGCTGATCTGGGGTGTGGTGCAGCTGGTGCGCGCGAAGAAGGCGCAGGCCCCGGCGGCGAAGTAAGCCCCCGGGCAGGAATCAGGCAAAAGCCGGCAGCGCGTATTCCGCCTGCCGGCTTTTGCCGTTTTCAGGCTGCGGCGGCGATGCCGGCCTGCGCATCCGTGTGCAGCGCGCAGACCTGTCCGCCGCAGGCGCCCTGATCCAGGTACCAGCGCTGGATGTAGGCGGTCAAACGCGTGCGGTATTCCTCCGGCACGTCATAACCCTGGAAAATCTTCGACACATCGTCCTGCGCCGCGGCCAGACTGGCTTCGATCCTGTTGCTGTCTTTCATCTCTCATCTCCCACCACCGCCCGCATTCCGTGCAGGCCATTGGGATATGAGACACGAAGTGCCGCAGGCGAACCGCGATGTGGCTCTCAGATCAGTGCCGTCGCGCTGCGTCCAGCGTGGACTGGATCACGTAACGACGGCCTCAACCGTAGGGCGGGTCGCCGACCCGCCCGGCAAACGGTCAGCGCTTGTCGCGCTTGGCGCCGGTGCGCAAGCGCAGGCCATTGAGGCGGATGAACCCTTCCGCATCCTTCTGGTTGTAGGCGCCACGGTCGTCCTCGAAGGTCGACAGGCGCGCGTCGAACAGCGAATCCGGCGAGCGGCGGCCGGCGTTGTAGACGGCGCCCTTGTACAGCTTGAGGCGCACTTCGCCGTTGACGCGGTGCTGACTGTCGTCGATCAGGGCCTGCAGCATGCGGCGCTCCGGGCTCCACCAGTAGCCGTTGTAGATCAGGCTGGCGTAGCGCGGCATCACTTCGTCTTTGAGGTGGGCTTCTTCGCGGTCCAGGCACAGGCTCTCGATGGCGCGGTGGGCCTTGAGCATGATGCTGCCGCCCGGGGTTTCATAACAGCCGCGCGACTTCATGCCGACGTAGCGGTTTTCCACGATGTCGAGACGGCCGATGCCGTGCTTGCCGCCGAGCTGGTTGAGCCGGTCGAGCATCTGGTAGGGGCTGAGCTTCTCGCCGTCGATGGAAACCGGGTCGCCCTTCTCGTAACCAATCGTGATGAACTCGGGTTCGTTCGGCGCCTCTTCGGGGTTTTTAGTCCAGCGCCAGATCGAGTCGTCCGGCGTCCACCAGGGATCTTCCAGGCCGCCGCCCTCGTAGCTGATGTGCAGGGCGTTGGCGTCCATCGAGTAGGGGCTGCCGCCGTCCTTCTTCTTGGCGATGGGGATGTTGTGCTTGGCGGCGTAGGCCAGCAGGGTTTCGCGCGAGGTCAGGTCCCACTCGCGCCAGGGGGCGATGACCTTGGCTTCCGGCCACAGGGCGTAGGCGCCGAGCTCGAAGCGCACCTGGTCGTTGCCCTTGCCGGTGGCGCCGTGGGCGATGGCGTCGCAGCCGGTCTCGCGGGCGCGCTGCACCAGCTGCTTGGCGATCAGCGGACGGGCGATGCTGGTGCCGAGCAGGTATTCGCCCTCGTAGACGGCGTTGGCGCGGAACATGGGGAAGACGAAGTCGCGCGCGAACTCCTCGCGCAGGTCGTCGATGAAGATTTCCTTGACGCCGAGCGCCTGCGCCTTCGGCCGCACCGGCTCCAGCTCCTCGCCCTGGCCGATGTCGGCGGTGAAGGTCACCACTTCGCAGTGGTAGGTATCCTGCAGCCACTTGAGGATGACTGAGGTATCCAGCCCGCCGGAATAGGCGAGCGCGACTTTGCGGACTTGGGTCATGGGGTTTTGGAAAACGGTTGGGGCGGAAGGCGGAAAAGCGCGCGAATTATAAGCCCCCGCCGTGGCGGGTGCGTAACGCCGCGTAGTGCGATGTTATAGTGCCGGACCTCCCGCCGCCGCCTCTCCATGGACCTTATCCCCCACCCGCCCCGCATGGGCCAGCGTTTTCGCGGCTTTCTGCCCGTGGTGGTGGACGTGGAAACCGGCGGCTTCAATTCCACCACCGATGCGCTGCTGGAAATCGCGGCGGTGCTGATCGGCCTGGACGAGGAAGGCAACCTGGTGCGCGGCGAAACCCACGCGGCCCATGTCGAACCCTTTGCGGGCGCCAATATCGAGCGGGCCTCGCTGGAAGTGAACGGCATCGATCCCTACCATCCCTTGCGCCTGGCCATGCCCGAACGCGAGGCCCTGGCCAAGGTGTTCAAGCCGGTGCGCCAGGCGGTGTCGGAGCAGGGCTGCACCCGCGCCATCCTGGTCGGCCACAACGCCCATTTCGACCTCGGCTTCCTCAACGCCGCGGTGGCGCGGGCCGACGTCAAGCGCAACCCGTTCCACCCGTTTTCGGCCTTCGACACGGTGACGCTGGGCGGCGCCGTGCTGGGCCAGACGGTGCTGGCCCGCGCACTGGAAGCGGCGGGACTGCCGTTCGACGCCAAGGAGGCCCATTCGGCGATCTACGATGCCGAGCGCACCGCGGACCTGTTCTGCCTGCTGGTGAACCGCATGCGCGCAATCCACGCCAGCTTCACCGGCACCGGCAATGCGGTTGTTTAGCGACACGCGCATGAACGCGGCCACAAATCCGGCTCAGACTGTAAAATCGGCTGTTTACGCCCCGTTTTTCGTGCAATAACAATGAATTTCGAACCCAGAATCATGCTGGGACGCAGTATCGCGGCCCTTGCGCTGGCCCTCGCCGGCCTGCTGCCGGTCGGCGCCCAGGCTTTCGGCTTCAATGACGTGGCGCAGCGCGCCAGGCAGCTCGCCACCCAGCCCTACCAGCGGCCGGACACGCGCCTGCCGCAGCAGTTGCAGGATCTGGGCTACGACAAGTACAACGCCATCCGCTTCAAGCCGGAGAAGGCCTTCTGGGCCAAGGACAAGCTGCCGTTCGAACTGCAGTTTTTCCACGAGGGCGAGTATTACAACCAACCGGTGAAGATCAACGAGATCGCGCCCTACGGCGTGCGCGAGATTCGTTACAACCCCAACGACTTCGATTTCGGCGGCGCCCAGATCGACCCGGAGCAGTTCAAGGGGCTGGGCTTCTCAGGCTTCCGCGTGCATTACGCGCTGAATACGCCGAAGCAGAAGGACGAGATGCTGGTGTTCCGCGGCGCCAGCTACTTCCGCGGCGTCGGCAAGGGCGAGCGTTACGGCCTCTCCGCCCGCGGCCTGGCGCTGGATACCGGGCTGATGTCCGGCGAGGAATTCCCGCGCTTCAGCGAGTTCTGGATCGAGCGGCCCAAGCCGGGCGACAAGGAACTGACCATCTACGCCCTGCTCGACTCGCGGCGCGTCACCGGCGCCTACCGCTTCGTGGTCAAGCCCGGCGACGAGACGGCGATGGAAGTGAAGTCGCGCGTCTACATGCGCGAAAACGTGAGCAAGCTGGGCCTGGCGCCGCTGACCAGCATGTACCTGTTCGGCGAGAACCAGCACCCGGCCACCGACGACTACCGCAACGAGGTGCATGACAGCGACGGCCTGTCGATGCATTCCGGCACCGGCGAGTGGATCTGGCGGCCGATGATCAACCCGAAGCGGCTGCAGGTGACCTCCTTCGGCATGACCAATCCGCAAGGCTTCGGCCTGATGCAGCGCGA
Source organism: Nevskia sp. (assembly GCA_028291705.1). GTDB lineage: Bacteria > Pseudomonadota > Gammaproteobacteria > Nevskiales > Nevskiaceae > Nevskia. The sequence continues at coordinate 14,860 of JAQGNS010000595.1, read as the reverse complement.
CCGCTATTTCCACGACTACGAGGACATCGACCTGCGCTACGAGCTGCGGCCGAGCCTGTGGGTGGAGCCGCAGGGCCAGTGGGGCGCCGGCCGGGTCGAGCTGGTCAACATCCCCTCGCCCGACGAAACCAACGACAATGTCGTGGCCTACTGGGTACCGGACAATACGCCGCAGGCCGGCCAGTCGATCGACCTCGATTACAACCTGCACTGGCAGGGCGAGAAGGACACCAAGCCGCCGCTGTCCTGGGTGATGCAGACGCGCCGCGGCCGCGGCTTCACCCGCAACCCGGACAACAGCATCAGCTACGTCATCGACTTCGTCGGCCCGGCGCTGGACAAGCTCAAGGCCGACGCCAAGGTCGAGGGCATCGTTTCCCTCGGCCCCAACGGCGAGCTGCTGGAGCGCAACACGGTGCACAACGAGGTCACCAACGGCTGGCGCCTGACGCTACGCTTCCGCCGCATCGACGACGACAAGCCGCTGGAACTGCGCGCCTACCTGCGCAGCGAGGACAGCACGCTGTCGGAAACCTGGAGCTACATCCTGGCGCCGGGATAAAAACCGCCAGCGCGATGCTCCGGGTGAACCCCGGAGCCGCGAAAGCCGCCATGGAGGGCGAAGATGAACTGGAACCATGCCGCGCCTGAAGCGCGCATCGACTGAACCGAAGCCGCCGGAAAAAATCCGCACCCAAGACCGGCCGCGATGCCCCTTACAATAAGCTTATGGATCAGCCCGCAGCGCCTCGCCCGACTCTCGACGCCTACCTCGGCCAGCTGCCGCTGCCGCCGGAGCGGCGCGAGCAATTGGAGCAGACCGCGGCCGGCAGCCTGGAGCGCCTGCAGCAGTCGCTGGCGGCGACCGCGCCGCCCGGCAGCGGCGAAGCTGCGTCCGATCCCGGCAACCCGGCCTACAGTTCGATCCTGGCGCGCCTGAAGCTGGCCTTCGCGCCGCCGCCCCGGCGCGGCGATGCCGCCGCCGACAGCATCCACACCACCGACCTGCGCGGCGAAACCCGCCTGGTCACCACGCCGCCGCTGATGCGCGCCTCGATGGTGCCGCTGCCCTGGGAAACCAACCCGCTGCGCCGCGTGTTCCGCCGCCTGCGCCTGGGCCTGGTGGGCGGTCACACGCCGCTGGCGCCGGTGGGCGAGAACGAGGACATCAAGCCGGATTCGCCCGATTCGCTGGGCAGCTGGCACGGCGTGGCCTTCCTGCGGCGCATGGTGCTGCTCGGCCTGACGGTGGCGCAGACCGTGGTCGCGACCTATTACATGACGGCGGTACTGCCCTATCACGGCCGGCACATCCTGGAGCTGGCCATCCTGGTGCTGTACGTGATCCTGTTCGGCTGGGTCTCGATGGGTTTCTGGACCGCGATGATGGGGTTCATGGTGCTGCTGACCCGCGGCGACCGCTATGCCATCTCCGCCACCGCCGCGGCGGACGCGCCGATCGAGGACAAGGCACGCACCGCCATCCTGATGCCGATCTGCAACGAGAATGTGCCGCGGGTCCTGGCCGGGCTGCGTGCCACCTACGAGTCGGTAGCCAAGGCCGGCCAGCTGCCCCTGTTCGACTTCTACCTGCTCAGCGACAGCGGCGACCCCGACGTGCGCGTGGCGGAACTGGACGGCTGGCTCAAGCTGTGCCGCGAGGTGGACGGCTTCGGCCGCATCTTCTACCGCCGCCGCATCCACCGCATCAAGCGCAAGAGCGGCAACATCGCCGACTTCTGCCGCCGCTGGGGCAGCAATTACCGCTACATGGTGATCCTCGACGCCGACAGCGTGATGTCCGGCCTGTGCCTGAAGCGGCTGGTGCAGTTGATGGAGGCCAATCCCAACGCCGGCATCATCCAGAGCGCGCCCAAGGCCGCCGGCCGCGAAACCCTGTATGCCCGCATGCAGCAGTTCGCCACCCGGGTCTACGGCCCGCTGTTCACCGCCGGCCTGCATTTCTGGCAGCTGGGCGAATCGCACTACTGGGGTCACAACGCCATCATCCGCGTGGCGCCCTTCATCCGGCACTGCGCCCTCGGCCGCCTGCCCGGCAAGGGCGCGCTGGCCGGCGAAATCCTGTCGCACGATTTCGTCGAGGCGGCGCTGATGCGGCGCGCCGGCTGGGCGGTGTGGATCGCCTACGACCTGCCCGGCAGCTACGAGGAGATGCCGCCCAACCTGCTCGACGAGCTCAAGCGCGACCGTCGCTGGTGCCAGGGCAACCTGATGAATTTCCGGCTGTTCCTGGCCCAGGGCCTGCACCCCGCGCACCGCGCGGTGTTCATGACCGGAGTCATGGCCTACCTGTCGGCGCCGCTGTGGTTCATCTCGCTGCTGCTCTCAACCGGCCTGCTGGCGGTGCAGACGCTGAAGGAGCCGCAGTACTTCCTGGAGCCTTACCAGCTGTTCCCGGTGTGGCCGGAATGGCACCCGGAATGGGCCCTGGCCCTGTTCAGCGCCACCGCCACCCTGCTGTTCCTGCCCAAGATCCTCAGCGTGGTGCTGATCTGGGTGCAGGGCGCCAAGAGCTACGGCGGCGGCTTCCGCCTGCTGCTGAGCATGCTGGTGGAACTGGTGTTCTCGGCCATGCTGGCGCCGATCCGCATGCTGTTCCACACCCAGTTCGTGATCAGTCCCCTGCTCGGGCTGGGCACCAGCTGGAAATCGCCGCCGCGCGAGGATTCGCAGACCGGCTGGGGTGAAGCCCTGCTGCGCCACGGCTTCCAGACCGTGCTGGGTACCGTCTGGGCGGCCGGGGTGTACTGGCTCAACCCGGCTTTCCTGTGGTGGCTGCTGCCGGTGGTGGGGGCCCTGATGCTGTCGATCCCGCTGTCGGTGTATTCCAGCCGGGTTTCAATCGGACAGATCATGCGCAAATGGCGCTACTTCCTGATCCCGGAAGAAGCCATCCCGCCGCGCGAGCTGCGCAGCACCCAGGCCGGCTTCCGCCGCGCCAAGACGCCCCCCGGCTTCGTCCAGGCGGTGACCCATCCGGTGACCAATGCCCTGGCCTGCGCCGCCGGTGTGGCGCGCCCGCGCCAGTCCGAAGAAACCCGGAAATCACGCCTCAATTTGGTGCATAACGCCCTGATCCAGGGGCCTGAGACCTTGACCCCGATCCAGAAAAACACCCTGCTGGGCGATCCTATCCTCTTGTCCCAGCTGCATTTTCAGGTGTGGAATTCGAACCAGGCGAACGCCGGATGGGACCTGCCGACCCAGTCATAAATGTTTCATCACGAAGTCATCACCTTTCAACGGTGCTTTCATAGAGTGTTACCATGTCATCTGGAGCTACAAGTGCCCGCGAACATGGATAAGAACTCGCCCCGGCCGGCCCCGCGTTTCGAGGTCCGCTTTGCTGAGAGTCCCGCGGAAGTCCTCGAAACCCAACGTCTGCGCTACCGGATTTTCGCAGGCGAACTGGGTGCCACCATTGACGGTGGCGACGCGCAGATCGACGCCGACCAATACGATGCACACTGCCGCCACTTAACGGTGCGTGAAGCAGGTACCGGCCGGCTGGTGGCCTGCACGCGCATCCTCACCGACGATCAGGCAGCCCTGGCGGGTGGCTTCTATTCGTCCGGCGAATTCGACCTGAAAATGATCGATTCGCTGCCCGGCCGCGTGATGGAAGTGGGCCGCACCTGTGTCGATGCCGAATACCGCAGCGGCGCGGTCATCGCCGTGCTGTGGTCCGGGCTGGCCGATTTCATCATCAGCCAGGGCTTCGACTACCTCTTCGGCTGCGCCAGCATCGGCCTGGAAGACGGCGGCGCCACCGCCCACGCCCTGCTGGAGCAGGTCAAGGCCAAGCACCTGGCGCCGCATTGGCAGCATGTGCGTCCGCTGATCCCGCTGCCGGCCGCCGACGCGCGCCCGACGCAAAAGGTGCGCATGCCGCCCCTGCTCAAGGCCTATTTCAGCCTCGGCGCCAAGGCCTGCGGCGAACCCTACTGGGACCGCGATTTCAACTGCGCCGACGTGTTCGTGCTGGTCAACGTCAGCGACATGCATTCGCGTTACGCGCGCCACTTCATGGCCAGCCGCCCGAGCGAAACGGAAGCGGCGGACAACCAGGCCATCCTGGTCGCCCACCCGCCCAAGCCGGTCTGATCACCCGGCCCTAGCCCCGGAGACCGCGCTTGCTAGCCATTTTCAGAGGTGCGCGGCTGATTTCGCACCTGTTCACCGGGATCGCGCTGGTCCTGCTGGTGACCCTGGACCCGACCCGCCGCATCGCGCGGGAACCGCTGACGCGCTGGTGGAACAGCCGCCTGCTGAAAATCCTCAACATCCACCTGCGCGTGCACGGCCAGCCCCTGGCCGGGGCGCAGATGATCGTCTGCAACCATATCTCCTGGGTCGACATCCCGGTGATCGCCGCCAGCGAACTGACCCGCTTCGTCTCCAAAGTGGAAGTCGCCAGCTGGCCGATCGCCGGCTGGCTGTCCAATGCCGCGGGCTCGTTCTACATCCGCCGCGGCGCCGGCGGCACCAAGCAGCTGATCCAGGCCCTGGCCGCGCACCTGCGCGGCGGCGGCTCGGCTACGGTGTTCCCCGAGGGCACCACCACCGACGGCGACCGCATGCTCAAGTTCCAGCCGCGCCTGTTCGCCGCCGCCATCGATAGCGGCTGCCCGGTGCAGCCGATCGCGCTGCGCTACAGCCGCGCCGCCAACGGCGAGAACATCGCCGCCTTCGTCGGCGAGCAGACCCTGACCAACAACCTGAACCGCCTGCTGAAAGAGCGCGAGATGACGGTGGAGCTGACCTACTGCGCGCCGATCCAGCCGCAAGTCGGCCAGGACCGCACCGCGCTGGCCCAGGCCGCGCACGCCGCGATCTGCGCCGTGGTCGCACCGGGCAGCCTGCCGGCGCAGCAGGATGGCGAACAGCGCGAGTCCCTGGCGGCCTGAAAGCCACTGCAGGTCGGTTCAGGGCGCGCAAGCCCGGTCGCGGGCAAAGGCGTAAAATAAGCCCATGTCCGAGCCAATCTCCGCTGCACCCTCCGCGCCCGTTCCCACGCCTGCCGCCTCGCCCGCCCCGGTCACCAGCGGCGTCAAGCTGCGCGGCGCCGAGAAGATGGCGCGCATCCCGATCAAGATCGAAGCCACCACCGAGCCGCTGCGCAAGCCCAGCTGGATTCGCGCCAAGACCCAGGGCACGCCGGAAGTGGCGCGCATCAAGGCAGCGCTGCGGGCCAACAACCTGCACACGGTCTGCGAGGAAGCCGCCTGTCCCAACCTGGGCGAATGCTTCGGCAAGGGCACCGCCACCTTCATGATCATGGGCGACATCTGTACCCGCCGCTGCCCCTTCTGCGACGTCGCCCACGGCCGCCCCAAGCCGCTGGATGCGAACGAGCCGGTCAACCTGGCCCGCACCATCCGTGACATGGCGCTGCGCTACGTGGTCATCACCTCGGTCGACCGGGATGACCTGCGCGACGGCGGCGCCGCCCACTTCGCCGCCTGCATCAGCGAATCGCGCGCCCTGTCGCCGACGCTGACCATCGAAGTGCTGGTGCCGGATTTCCGCGGCCGCATGGATCCGGCGTTGACCATCTTCAAGGACAACCCGCCGGACGTGTTCAACCACAACCTGGAAACGGTGCCGCGCCTGTACAAGCAGGCCCGTCCGGGTTCGGACTACGACTGGAGCCTGGACCTGCTGGAACGCTTCAAGGCCATGCACCCGGAAGTCCCCACCAAGTCCGGCCTGATGCTGGGCCTGGGCGAGGAGATCGAGGAAATCGAACAGGTGATGCGCGACCTGCGCGCCCACAACGTCAACATGCTGACCCTGGGCCAGTACCTGCAGCCGAGCCGGCATCATCTGCCGGTAGCGCGTTACGTCCACCCGGACGAATTCGAACGCCTGCGCGTGATCGGCGAGCAGATGGGCTTCTCGCATGTGGCCAGCGGGCCGATGGTGCGTTCCAGCTACCACGCCGACCAGCAGGCGCATGGCGTCCTCGGCGGCTGAGGGCTCGCCGGCGGCGCGACTGCCGTTCCACGAATTCCTGGAAGTCGTCGTCCGGGCACCGCTGGTATCGATCGACCTGATCGTGCGCGATAGCGAGGGCCGCGTTCTGCTCGGTCTGCGGCGAAATGCACCGGCGCGGGGCTACTGGTTCATTCCGGGCGGCTGCATTCGCAAGAACGAAACACTCGATGTCGCGTTCACCCGCATCGCAATGGATGAGTTGGGTGTGGCAGCCAGGCGCGCGGATGCGCGTTTCCTCGGCGTATACGAGCATCTCTACGAGGGAAATGCGGGAGACCTGCCTGGATTTGGTACGCACTATGTAGTGTTGGGACATGCGCTGCCGGAGGGCATGATCGTTACGCCACCGCCGGAACAGCATAGTGAATACCGGTGGTTGTCCGTCGAGGCGCTACTTGCGGACCCTCAGGTGCATGAGTACACCAAGGTTTACTTTCGCTGAGCTTGTTGTTTAAACCGGTACTCTGAAACTTCCGTGTACGCGCAAGCGCACGCTGCACGACTTCAGAGTTAAGCGGCCAGATCCTTCGCTACGCTCAGGATGACAGCAAAGCGAAAAGCAAAAACCGGATTCGCTGCGCGGGAATGACGATGGGAGCGAGCGTGCGCCTGGCCCCTCACTCCTTCCGCAACGCCGGCAAATACCGAGGCACCTTCTCCTCCAGTATCCGCACCAACGCCGGGTCCATGTACGCGAACTGGTCCGGAATATTCAGGCAGATGACGTTCTGGCGCTTCAGCTGGGCACGAAACTTCGCCCGCAGCTTGTTCGCATGGGCCTTTTCCATCACGAAAATGGTATCGGCCCACTCCACCAGTTCCGCCGACAACGGCACCTCGGCATCATGATTGAGCCCGGCCGAACTCACCTCGACATCGGCGTAGCCGGAAAAGACCTGTTCGGCGGTGGGACTGCGCAGCTTGTTCTGGCTGCAGACGAACAGCACCTTCACCATCACCCCACCAAGGTGCTCTCAACTTCGAACTTCTTGTGCAGCGCCTTGTGGATGGGGCACTTGTTGGCGATACCCATCAGATAGGTCCGCTGCTCTTCGGTCAGCGCAGCACCCACCAGTTCGATCTTGCGCAGCATCTTGTAGTTGGCGTCGTCTTCCTCGTGGGTGATCTCTACCCGCACATCTTCCAGCGGCCACTGCTTGCGCTGCGCCACCATCATCACCGTCATGGCGGTGCAGACGCCGAGCGAAGCATCGAGCAGGTCGTGGGGATTGGGACCTTGGCCGTTGCCGATCGGCTCGGGCTCGTCGGCGAAGAAGGAATTGGCATTGACCTGGACCAGCTGCTTGATCTTGCCCTCGGCCTTGCGCACCTTGATGACATTGCTGCTCATGTTTTCTCCAGGATTTTTTCCAGTGCTTCGAGGCGCTGCGGCGTACCCACATCCGACCAGCGCCCCTCGTAAATCTCGCCACTCACCTGACCACGAATCGATGCCTCGCGCAACAAGGGCCACAGCGGGAAGGCGCCGCCTTCGGCGTGGGCGAAGAGCGCAGGGCGCAGTACCGACAGGCCGCTGAAGGTCTGCGTTTCGGCACAGGCCGGCACCACGCGGCCGCCGGCCAGGGTGCAGTCGCCACGCGGGTGATGCGGCGGATTGGGCACCAGGACCATGTGCGCGAGATCGTGCTCCGGCAACTCCGCGGCGCGCCGGGCCAGTTTCGGCAGCGGGTAGTCGGTCCAGACGTCGGCATTGAGCAGCAGGAATGGCGCCGCGCCAAGCTGGGGCAGGGCGTGGAAAACACCGCCGCCGGTCTCGAGGCAGGGCCAGCCTTCGCGCGACCAGGCGATGGCCACGCCGTAGCGTGCGCCGTCACCGAGGCGGGCCTCGATGCTTTCCCCCAGCCAGCCGAGATTGATCACTACCTGGGTGATGCCGGCGGCGACAAGGCACCGCAGGTGCCGCTCGATCAGCACTTCACCGCGCACCGGGATCAGAGGCTTGGGCAAGGTGTCGGTGAGCGGGCGGAAGCGCTCGCCGCGCCCGGCAGCCAGGATCATGGCCTTCATGCAGACGCGGCCCTCATGCGCCGGCGTCGACCCGCGGCAGGACGTGCCGCTCGAACAGCTCGGCCAGCGGTTTCAGTTCCGCGTGATAGGGCAACACGTCCATCACGTAGCGGACGAAGCGCGGCGTGTCGGCGAGATACCGGGGCTTGCCGTCGCGCAGGGTCAGGCGGGCGAAGATGCCGAGGATCTTGAGGTGACGCTGCAGGCCGATCCAGTCGCAGTCGCGGCGGAACTGCGGCCACGGCGGCACCGGCAGGCCGGCCACTTCGGCGCGGGTATGGTAGGTGCGCAGGCCCCATTCCACCCGCGAGGCGGGCCAGCTGAGGAAGGCATCCTTGAACAGGCTGATAGGGTCGTAGGCCAGCGGGCCGTAGACGGCATCCTGGAAGTCCAGCACGCCCGGGTTGGGGCGGCTGAACATCAGGTTGCGCGGCATGTAGTCGCGGTGCACGTAAACCGCCGGCTGCGCCAGGGCGGCATCGACCAGCTGCCGGAATACGCCATCCAGGGCCTCGCGCTCCGCCGCATCCAGAGCCACCTCGAGGTGCCGGCCGAGATACCAGTCGGGAAACAGGTTGAGTTCGCGCAGCAGCAGGGTCTCGTCGTATGGCGGCAGCACCTGCGGCTTGCTGGCGCGCTGCCAGACGATGAGGGCGTCGATGGCGTCGCCGAACAGGGCATCGGCGTTGCCCTCGTCGATGACGTCGAGCAGGGTCTGCGTGCCGAGGTCGGACAGCAGCAGGAAGCCGTTGTCGAAATCCTGCGCCAGGATCGCCGGCACATGCACCCCTGCTTCCTGCAGCAGGCCGGCGATCCGCACGAACGGGCGGCAGTCCTCGTGCTGTGGCGGCGCGTCCATCACGATCCAGCTCTGCGCGCCAGCGCGGACGCGGAAATAGCGGCGGAAGCTGGCATCGGCGGAGGCCGGCGCGAACGAGGCCTGGGCCAGGTCGAGCACGCCGCAGGCCCAGGCATAGGCCTGGGTGGCGCGCGGATCGGCGTCGACAGAAGACTGCAAGGAGGAACCGGTCAAAATGGTTTTGGACTTATGGGTTGGCGGTTCGCTAGGATAACCTAGGGTCTGTTCGCCGTAAGCCGGCCAGGATGGTCGGCAGGCGGAAAACCCGGGGCGGAATGTTTCGCCAATGTTTCACCATTTGCACCGCTCCGGCGCAAAAACCATACTTGCACGAATGCTCCGGGAACCCCGCTTGCGCCCTGCCCTTTCATCGACCCTGCGCCTGACCCTGGCGGCCCTGGGTGTGTGCTGCTGCGCGCCGGCGCTGGCCCAGTATGCCCGCACCGCGCCGGCGTCCTGCCCGCAGATCGATTACTCGCGCGAGTTGCCGCCGATCGCGGCGGATACGCGGCTGGTGCTCAACGCCGATCACGTGGACCTGAAGCAGGCGGGTATTTCACGCCTCACCGGTTCGGTGCTGATCAGCCAGAACGCGCGTGAATTCTCGGCCCAACAGGTCGATTTCAGCGATGCCGACCGGCACCTGCATGTCGATTCGCAATCTTTGTTCCGCGACCCCAGCCTGATCATCAAGAGCCAGAGCCTGGATTACGACCTGACCGCCGAGCAGGGCATCTTCAACCAGGCCAGCTATACCCTGATTCCGCTGGCGGCCCGCGGCCAGTCCGACCGCATCGAGGTGGCGCGGGAAGGCTGGGCCACGCTGGATCATGTGAGCTACACCACCTGCGCGCCGGATGCCGAGTCCTGGCTGCTCAAGGCGGGCACGCTGCGGCTGGACCAGGATGCCGGCATGGGCTATGCGCACGACGCCACGCTATGGTTCCAGCACGTGCCGGTGCTGTGGCTGCCCTACTTCCAGTTTCCCATCGACGGTGAGCGTCACAGCGGCTTCCTGCCGCCGATCATCGGCCGCTCGGACAATACCGGCTTCGACTTCCGCGTCCCGTTCTACCTCAACCTGGCGCCGAACGTCGACGCCACCCTGATCCCGCGCGAAATGACCGAGCGCGGCCCCCAGCTCGGCGGCAAGGTGCGCTACCTGTTTCCCAAGGCGCAGGGCACGCTGTACGGCGAGTACATGAGCTACGACGAGGACACCCACTCCTCGCGCAGCTACGTCAACTTCTCCCATGAGGGGCTGCTCAACCAGCGGCTCGGCGTGGAAGCGCAGTATGCCGAGGTCAGCGACCGCAACTACTTCGAGGATCTGGGCGGCAACGTCGACCTCACGTCCACCTCGTTCCTGGCGCAGGGCGCCAAGCTGACCTACGCCTCGCCGGCTTCCTACACCATCACCGCCCTGGTGCAGGGTTACCAGCCGGTGGCCTCCTCCATCACCACCGACGACAACCCCTACCAGCGCCTGCCGCAGATCAACCTGGACGCGCTCAGCCGCAACAGCTACCTCGACACCAAGATCGGGTTCCAGGGGCAGATCACCAACTTCGCCCGCGCCAATTCGGTGGAAGGCCAACGCCTGATCACCCAGCCCTACCTGCGCTGGGAACAGGACCACAGCGCCTGGTACAGCGCCGCCCAGACCGACCTCAACTACACCTACTACAACCTGACCGGCACCGCCCCGGGCCAGCCGGCGCAGCAGCAGCGCACCTTGCCGGTGACCAGCCTGGAAAGCGGCCTGCACTTCGAACGCATCACCGACGGCGGCAAGCTGCAGACCCTGGAGCCCAAGCTGTTCTACCTGTACGTGCCTTACCACGCCCAGGACCGCCTGCCCCTGTTCGACTCGAGCCAGCCGGACTTCGATTTTCCGGAGCTGTTCGCACGCAACCGCTATACCGGCGCGGACCGCATCGCCGACGCGAACCAGCTGACCACCGCCATGACCACCCGGCTGATCGACCCGGAAGCGGGCCTGGTGCGGCTCACCGCCAGCCTGGGTGAAATCTACCGTTTCACCCCTCCGCGGGTGCAGCTGCCCGGCCTGGACAATCCCAGCGTCGGCAGCTCGGATTACATCGGCTCGGTCGAATACCAGCTGACCCAGCGCTGGGCGGCGGCGGCCATTGCCGAGTGGACCGCCGAGTTCGACCGCTTCCAGCGCACCGAACTGGACCTGCGCTACCGCGAACCGGAAAACGGCCTGTACGGTCGCCGCCTGGATGTGGCCTACCGCTTCTTCGACGGCATCCTGCAGCAGGCCGACGTGTCCTTTTCCACCCCCATCGTCGACCGCTGGCGGGCCGCCGCGCGGATGCGCTATTCCCTGCAGACCGACCAGGTGCAGGAATCCTTCCTCGGCCTGGAATACCAGACCTGCTGCTGGGCGGTGCGCGGCACCTATCGCCGCTACATTTCCGGCACCAACGGCAGTTTCAATACCGGCGTCTACTTCCAGATCGACCTGAAGGGCTTCAGCCGGCTCGGCACCGGCTTCGACGAGCTGCTGCCGGCGACCGATCCGAATGCCCCGATCCGGGGGCGGAATGCGGCGTCCACGCCGGCCTTGCCCTGAAGGGCGGTCTCCGGCGGTGCAAAGCTGACCAGGCCTTGGCTGGCTGCGCATCCTGCTTCACCGGCAAGCCTGGGCAGACCCTGCCGGGCCGCCCGTCCGGCAAGGCGCATGGTTACGCTTCGCAAACGCCTGGCCGAGCCATGGCCGGGCGTTCGGTGGTACCCTAGGGGCTTCGTAGACCGCATAAGCAAATCCCGATGAAGCTGCTGTCCCGGCTGGCCTTTGCCGCCCTGCTGTTTTCCCTCTCCTTCGCCGCCGGTGCCGCCGCATCTCCTGGCACGAGCCAGTCCATCGACCGCATCATCGCGGTGGTGAACGACAACGTCATCCTGCAAAGCGAGCTGGAGCAGGCGATCACGATCGCCCAGGGCGAGATGAAGGATCGCGGCATCACCCCGCCGCCGGTGGACGCCGTGCGCAGCCAGGTGCTGGAGCGCCTGATCCTGATGCGGCTGCAGACCGACCGCGCCAAGGAAGCCGGCATCAAGGTCGACGACCGCGAGCTGAACGACGTCGTCAACAACATCGCCGCGCAGAACAAGATGAGCGTGAGCCAGTTCGCCGCCCAGGTGAAGTCCGAAGGCCTGGATTTCACCGCGCTGCGCGAACAGGTGCGCGAGCAGGTGCTGGCCAACCGCGTGCGGCAGAAGGAAGTGGACGCGCGCATCGTGGTTACCGACCAGGACATCGATCAGTACCTGGCCGCCAACGGCAACGAAGATCAGAGCGAATACCACCTGGCCCATATCCTGGTGGCGATTCCCGACGCGGCCACGCCGGAAGTGCGCGAGAAAGCCCATACCAAGGCCGAGGGCGTGCTCAAGCGCCTGCGCGCCGGCGAGGACTTCGCCCAGCTGGCGATCGCCAATTCGGACAGCCCGCAGGCCCTGCAGGGCGGCGACCTGGGCTGGCGCAAGAACGGCACGCTGCCCACCGTGTTCGCCAATATCGTACCCAAGCTGGCAGTGGGTGACGTCAGCAATGTGATCGAGGCCAGCAATGGCTACAACATCATCAAGCTGGTCGAAAAGCGCGATGCCGGCGGCCGCCAGACCGTGGACGAAACCAAGGCCCGCCACATCCTGCTGACGCCCAACGCCATTCGTAACGAGGACGCAACCCGCGCCCAGGCCTACGAGCTCTACGAGCGCCTGAAGAAGGGCGGCGATTTCGCCGAACTGGCCAAGAAATACTCCGACGATCCCGGTTCCAAGAACGCCGGCGGCGACCTGGGCTGGCAGCCCCCTGGCGTCTTCGCCCCCGAGTTCCAGCAGCAGATCGACGCGCTCAAGCCGGGCGATATGACCCAGCCCTTCCATAGCCAGTTCGGCTGGCACATCGCACGGGTCGAGGAGCGCCGTACGCGCGACATTACCGATGAAGCGCGCCGCGGCCGTGCCCGCCAGTCGATCATGCAGCGCAAGGACGCCGAGGAATACGAGGCTTGGCTGCGCCGCCTGCGTCAGGAAGCCTACGTCGAATACCGCCTCGGTGGCGATGGCGCATCCAGCAGCAAGGCGCCTTCGGCATCCTGAGCACCATTGCCGGTGGCACCATGCCGCGCCTGCTGCTGACGCCGGGCGAACCGGCGGGCATCGGCCCGGACCTCGCCATCGTCCTGGCGCAGCAGCCGCTGCAGGCGGCGCTTGCCGCCGTCGCCGATCCCGCGCTGCTGCTGGCGCGTGCGCGCCAGCTCGGCCTGCCGCTGCGCATCCGCACGCTCGCTCCCGGCGCATCGCCGCAGCCGCATCAGGCCGGTGAGCTGCAAGTGCTGCCGGTGGACTTGTCCGCGGCGGTGACCGCGGGGCAGCTCGATCCGCGCAACGCCCCCTATGTGCTGGAAACATTGCGCCTGGCGGCGACGCAGGTATTGGCCGGCACCGCCGACGCGCTGGTGACGGCACCGGTGCACAAGGGCGTGATCAACGATGCCGCCGTGCCTTTTACCGGCCACACGGAATTCCTGGCGGAGCTGTGCGGCGCACCGACCCCGGTGATGATGCTCGTTGCGGGAGGGGCTGCAGACGGCGGCGTACGTCGTCCTGTCGCGGGCGTCCTGCGTGTGGCGCTGGCCACCACTCATCTAGCCTTGCGCGACGTGCCCGCGGCCATCACCCGCGCCGGCCTGGAAGCCGTGCTGCGCGTGCTGCACCACGATCTGCGGGCGCGCTTCGCCCTCGCCAATCCGCGCATCCTGGTGTGCGGCCTCAATCCCCACGCCGGCGAAGGCGGGCACCTGGGGGGCGAGGAAATCGAGGTGATCGGGCCGGTGCTCGACCGCCTGCGCGCCGAAGGCATGCACCTGATCGGCCCATTGCCGGCGGATACGCTGTTCACCCCCCGGCAACTCGCCGAGGGCGATGCGGTGCTGGCCATGTATCACGACCAGGGCCTGCCCGTGCTCAAGCACGCCGGCTTCGGCGAGGCGGTGAACGTCACCCTGGGCCTGCCCATCATCCGCACCTCGGTGGATCATGGCACCGCCCTGGACCTGGCCGGCAGCGGCCGCGCCGATGCGGGCAGCCTGCAAGCCGCCGTGCAGCTGGCGCTGGAACTGGCCCGCGGCGCCCGTCCATGAGCCACGACGCGCACGCCGCCAAGAAGCGCTTCGGCCAGCACTTCCTGCACGATCCGCAGGTGATCGAGCGCATCGTGCGCAGCATCAACCCGCAGCCGGGCGAGGTGGTGGTGGAAATCGGCCCTGGCCTGGGCGCCCTGACGGGGCCTTTGCTGCAGCGGCTGGACCGGCTGCACGTGGTGGAAATCGACCGCGACGTGGTGCCGCACCTGCGTGCCGTATGCGGCGATGCAGCGGGCCTGGAGCTGCACCTGGCCGACGCGCTGAAATTCGATTACGGCAGCCTGGCCCCGGCCGGCACGCAGCTGCGGCTGGTCGGCAACCTGCCCTACAACATCTCCACGCCGCTGCTGTTCCATCTGCTGCAGTTCGCACCGCAGGTGCGCGACATGCATTTCATGCTGCAGAAGGAAGTGGTGGACCGCCTCACCGCCGTACCCGATACCGACGACTACGGCCGCCTCACCGTCACCGTGGCGGCGCGGGCCCAGGCCGACTACCTGTTCGGCGTCGGCCCCGGCGCCTTCAATCCACCGCCGCGGGTGGATTCAGCCGTGGTACGCATCACTCCCCGCCCGGCCCCTTTCGCCATCGACAACCTGCGCTGCTACGACGAACTGGTCACCGCCTCGTTCTCGGCGCGGCGCAAGACCCTGGCCAACGGCCTGCGCAAGCTGCTGCCGGCCGAGGAAATCAGTGCGCTGGGGATCGACCCGCGAATCCGCGGGGAAACTTTGTCGCCGGCGCAGTTCGCGCTGCTGGCCAATCGCTGCCACGC
>JAQGNS010000561.1 GCA_028291705.1 Nevskia sp. | reverse complement strand
GGTGGGCGTTTTAGACAGGCCATCCCTGGCCTGTCTAAAACGGCTTCGGCATCCATGCCTCGCCCGCGTCTGCGCGCGGCTATTCCACCTTGGCCTGCGATGCTCGGCGCAGCCAGACGGGGAGGTAAGTCAACAGCACAGCAACATCAAAAGCGTCGCTCCCCCTCACCCCTTCGGCTTCCCATACCGCCAAGCCAGCAAACTCGGCAACAACACCAACGCACAGATCAACGTCATGCTCAGCCCCACCGTCAGCAAGATGCCCATGCTGACAATGCCCGGATGCTTGGCTAGCATCAGATCGCCAAAGTTGGCCGTGGTGATCAGCGCCCCGAACAACACGGCGCGCGCCGTGCCGGTCTGCAGCAGGTTGACGTTGGTGGAAGCGGCAACACGTCCCCGCTGCGCCAGGTACACCCCATAGTCGACGCCCACGCCGAGGATCAGCGGCAACGCAATGACGTTGGCGAAGTTGAACGGCACGTTGAACAACACCGAACCAGCCACGGTCAGCAGCCCGGCCAGCAGCAGCGGGATCAGCACCAGCAGCATGTCGGCGAAACTGCGCAGCAGCACCAGCAGCAGGATGGTGATGGCGATGAAGGAATAGACGAAGGCCTGGCGGAAGGCGCCGACCACGGCGTGGCCGGACTCGATGTAGCCGATGGCTCCGCCGGTAGCCTTCGGCGCCGCGCCGCGCACCTGGGTGACGAACCGCTCCATCGGCTCGGGGCCGTCGAGCACTTCCTTCGGCCAGATTTCGACGCGGTACTGGCCATCGGCGCTCTTCCAGCGCCGCGTAATCTGCGGCGGCAGGTCCTGCTCCGTCACCGGCGCCGCCTGCAAGGCGTCGCGCAGGCCGTCGATCTGCCCCGGCAGGGCCGACAGCAGGCCGTCGCGCAGGCGGCCCAGCAGCTGCTCGTGGGCGGCGCTGTCGCCCTGCTGCCAGGCGGCATCCAGCTTCTGCACGGCCTCCAGCAGCTTCTGCGCGGCGGCAGCGGCGGGCTTGCCCTGGTTCTGCTGGATGAAGGCGGGCAGATCGGCGCCGAGCTGGTGGATGGTGGCGTAGTCGTCCTCGCGCGCGGCGACCTTGAGCGGGCTGCCGTCGCCCATCAGGGTCGGGCCCAGGGTGAGGTTGAGGTCGCCGACGATGCCCAGCTTGGTGTCCTGGTCGCTGGGTACCAGGTCGAGCAGGCTGATGGCGCGCCGCACCAGCAGCAGCTTGTCCAACTGCTGCGACATGGCCTTGGCCTGGCCGGTGCTGTCGGTCAGCACCGACAGGGTCAGCGTCGGAATGTTGGGATCGCGCAGCAGATCGCGGAAGGTGCTGACCGACTCGCTGTTGGGATCGCGCAGGTCGATCGGGTCGTAGTCGAAGCGCGCCTTCGGCGCCAGCAACAGCGAGCCCACGGCGAGCAGGGCGGCGCCGATCCAGATGGCGCGCGCGTATTTGTACGGCCAGTTCAACACGCGGCCCAGCAGTCCCTGATCCGGCGGACTCAGCTTGACCTGCGCCGCGTTGGGCGGGAACAGGCTGATCAGCGCCGGCAGCAGGCTCAGGCTCACCACCAGGCTGATGAACATGCCGGCGCCGGAGATGATGCCCAGCTCGGCGATGCCGGTGAACGGCGTGGGGATGAAGGCGAAGAAGCCCAGCGAGGTGGTGGCGGCGCAGACCATCATGAAGCCGCCGACGTCGCCGGCGGCGCGCGGCAGAGCCTGCTCTTGCGGCAGGCCGCCGCCCAGCAGTTCGCGGTACTGCATGCACAGGTACAGCGCGTAGTCGATGCCGAGGCCGACATAGAGCACGCTGAAGGCGATGGAGATGAGGTTGAGATGGCCCACGGCCACGGCGGCGAAGCTGGCGGTGACCAGCAGGCCGAACAGCAGGGTGATGATGGCGGCCACCACCAGGCGGCCCGAGCGCAGCGCCAGATAGAGCAGCACCACCACCATCAGCAGGCCCACGGCGAAGGCCTTGAGGCCGCCGCTGAAGGCCATCTTCAGCTCCTCGTGCTCCAGCGCCTTGGAGCCAGTGAGGCGCACTGTCACGCCCTGCGCCTTGTCCAGGTGCAGCTCGGCGACGGTGGCGCGGAAGGCGGCGATGGACTCCTCGGTGGGGAACAGCAGGCTGAAATCGAGCTTCGGCTTGATCTCGACGAAGCGGCGCGTGGCATCGCCGAGATCGACCCCGGTCCCCATCAGGGTCTGCCAGGACAGCGGCTGTAAGCGGCCGGCCACCGCGGCATCGATGCCCCCGGCCACCTGGCCCAGGGCGGGAGACAGGTCGAAGTCGCCCGCGGCCGGACTGGTGGCGGCGCGGTCGAGCAGGGTGAACAGGCCGTGCAGGCTCGGATCGTGGGTCAGCGCGCCGAGGAAGGGCTGCGCCGCGTTGAGGCCGTCGGCGAGCTTCTGCAGCGCCGGCGTATCCAGGTAAAGGAAGCCGTTATGGCGGAAATAGGGGTCAGTCTGCTGCGCATACACCTCCAGGAACTGCTGCGGCTGGGCGCGCAGGCGCTCCACCAGCCGGCGCTGTGCCTCGTCCGCCACCTCGGGCGTGCTGCCGTCGATCACCGCCACCAGTCCCTCGTCCAGATCGGGGAACAGCTGGTCCATGCGGTGCTCGGCCTGCCGCCACGGCAGCTGGGCGGAGAGCATGTTCTCGGGGTTGGTGTCGACGCTCAGGTGGGTCCAGGCGTAGTGGCCCAGGCCGATGCCGAGCACGACGGCCACCGCCAGCACCCAGGCGGCGCGCCGCTGCATCAGGCCGACCCAGGCGCGCAGGGCGCGGGTGAGGGCGGTGTCACTGTCTATGGTCTGCGCCATGAGCTGTCTTGTTTCCGTCAAATCAAGGGCCAAATCAACGGGTTCCGCTGCATCAGGGCTGCCGGAAGCGGCCCGGAGTCGTGTAAACTTATCGCCGCGTCGGCAGTCAAAAGCCATGTGCGGCGGCGTCTGGCGCCGCCCGACAGCTCAAACCCCGTTTTCGGAGAACGCTTTGCGACTCTTGCGAACCCCTCTATTGTCGCTTTTTTTTGGGCTCGTTTTCTGTGCCCCCGCGGCGTTTGCTGCCGGCGCGCCCGCCGACGTGGTCAACGGCATCCATGCCGCGCTGCTGAACAACATGAAGCACGGCAAGGAATACGGCTGCGACGGGCGCATCAAGCATCTGCAACCGGTGCTCGATGCCAGTTTCGACGTGCCGCTGATAGCGCAGACGGTGATGCGCCGCCACTGGGCCGAGTTGTCCGAGGCGCAGCGCAACCAGCTGATCGCCGAGTTCCGTGAAGTCACCGCGGTCACCTACGCCAGCAACTTCAACAGCTTCGGCGGCGAGGCCTTCACCACCCAGGACACCCAGTCGCTGCCCAACGGCGACCAGCTGGTGCATGCCCGGCTACAGCCCGGCCGGGGCGACAGCGTCGCCTTCGACTACATCCTGCACGGCGACAAGGACGGCAATTTCCGCATCATCAACGTCATCGCGGACGGCGTCAGCGACCTGGCGCTACGTTCCACCCAGTACAACTCCCTGTTTGAGCAAAAAGGCTTCAACGGCCTGATGAGCTGGCTGCAGGATCAAAGCAAGAAGATGCGCGCGAATTGCGATTGAGGCACAGCCGGCACAGACTGGCGTGGCAAGCGGCACCATAAAACCAAAGAAAACGGATATCAGGCGGGGGAGTGATGGGTCCCAGACTTCGCGGGCGGCGGAGAGTGGAGCGGTGCGGATATTTGCTGGCGGCCTGCGCTGCGGGCTTCAATGTCGCGGCCCCGGCCGACGATAGCGCCGGCCAGCAACAGCTCAAGGAAGTGGTGGTCACCGCGCAGAAGGTGCGGCAGACGCTGGAGCAGGTGCCGGCTTCGGTCACCTCCGTCGGCGGCGACTACATCCGCAGCACCGGCGCGCATGACTTCCAGGACCTGTCCAGCTACACCGCCAATACCAATCTGCAGGTCTCCTCCTCCTCCACCCAGCTGCTGGTGCGCGGCTTCGGCACGCTCAACGACGTGCCCGGCCTGGATCCTTCCGTCGGCGTGGTGGTGGACGGAGTGGTCTACACCTATCCCGAATACCTGACCGCCTTCTTCGGCGACCTCGATCGCTACGAGGTGCTGCGCGGCCCGCAGGGTACCCTGTTCGGCAAGAACGTCACCGCCGGCCTGCTCAACATCACCACCAATGCGCCGGACCAGCAACGGCTGTTTCGCTGGGACCTGGACATGCGCAGCAACGGCGACCGCGCGTTCCGTCCGGTGATCAACCTGCCGCTGGGCCGTGACATGGCCTTGCGCCTGACCGGCAACTTCGAACATGGCGACCGCGGCCTGCTCTACAACACCGACCTGGGCCGCCATGAGCAGAACCAGCAGCAGGACTCCGGGCGCGTGCGCTTCCGCTACGATTCGCACCAAGGCTGGACCATGGACATCGGCGCTTTCTTCGCCTATCACGAGGAAAACTTCGACAAGCAGCAACTGTTCATCGCCGGCCCCAACATGCAGGCGCTGGCCCGCACCTTCGATCCGCGCTTCGAGACCCATATCGACAGCACCGTGTCGGAGGACGTGCCGGCTACCGAGAACGCCACCAGCCGCGGCGTCTCCGTCACCTTCGAGGGTGATCTGGGCCATCCCGGCGGCATGAAGTCGTTGAAGATCACCTCGATCAGCAGCGTCGCCGAGAACATCATCGGCGCGCGCGACATCGACGCCGATTTCAGCCCGGTGCCCTTCATCCAGGATTCCCTCGGCGCGCCGGAGCCGGAGCGGCAATTGACCCAGGAGTTACGCGTCAGCGGCATCGGCAACAATCTGTTTGGTTTGGGCCACGAGGCCAACTTCGTCGCCGGCCTGTATTACGACAATTACACCCTGAGAACTTCGGACCGCTTCCTGGTCAAGGACCTCGGCGCCACGCTCAACTACGTCATCGCCGCCGGTTGCGACAGCAATCACGTCGGCGTCGGCCTGTGCACGCCGACCCGTGCCCTCGGCACCGCCCTGGACGACGTGCTGAACCTGCTGCAGGGTATCATCGGCAAGCCGCCGCTGGGCGAGCAGTCGGCGCTGTCCGGACTGGACCAGCGCACCAAGGACTACGCCGCTTTCGGCCAGGGCGAGTGGTACTTCCTTGAGCACTGGTCGCTGATCGGCGGCCTGCGCTACGCCAAGGAAAACCGCACCGGCCAGCCGCACAGCCTTTCCAAGAGCCTGATCATCAAGGCCATCGCCGAGCAGCAGGATTTCGACGATACCGGCGCCAACGCCCTGCACCGCACCGAGACTGATTTCTCGCCCAAGGCGGGTGTGAAATACCAGCCGAACAAGCATGTCGAGGGCTACCTGACCTGGGCCCAGGGCTACAAGAGCGGCGGCTTCAACGGCATCCCGCTGAATCCGAGCGCCATCGAGTACGAGCCCGAAAAAGCCACCAGCATCGAGGGCGGCTTCAAGATCAAGGACCGGCTGTTCGACGGGCCGATCCGCGGTTCCCTGTCGCTGTACCACACCAGCTTCAACAACCTGCAGGTCTCCACCTTCCAGGGTACCAACGTCATCATCGTCAACGCCGCGCAGGCGCGCTCGATGGGCTTCGAGGCCGACCTGATGTGGCTGCTGCCGATCCGCGGCCTGTCGCTGTACAGCTCCTTCGGCTTCGCCGACGCGCGCTACACGTCCTATCCGAACGGTCCGGCACCGGGTGACTTCGACTGTGGCAATGTGGATGATTCAGGAGTGCCGGCGCAGTGCACCTGCCCGAGCGACAAGGGCAAATTGCCCGGCAAGGCGCGCAGCGGCTGCGGCAAGGATCTCACCGGCAAGCCGCTGCCGTTCGCCCCGCAATGGACTGCGGCGATGACGCCGGCCTACACCTTCCTGCATCTGCCCTACGGCGTCAGCGCCAGCCTCGCCACCGACGTGCTGTTCCAGGGCAAGCGCTACCTCAACTCGGAAGATGACCCGCGCCAGTTGCAGCAGGCCACGCTGATCGTCAACCCGCGCCTGGTCTTTGCCGACGAAACCAATGGCGACTGGGGCCTCAACCTGGGCATTCAGAACCTGACCCGCGAAACCTACAGCGACCAGATCATCGACCAGCCGCTGGGGCCGGGCAATTTCGCCGCGATCCGCGGCGACCATGGGCGCCTCTATACGGGCAGCTTCTTCATCAACTTCCATTGAGGAATGGTTGCGCCGACGGGCCTGGAGTAGCCCGCCCTACGAGTAACTTCTTACTTGCCGGTGGGCAGCGGCAGTTGCCGAACCTGCGCGACGATGCCGTCGCTGGCCTGCTTCAGTGCCGTACGCATTGCCGCTACCGTAGCGGCCGCGTCGAGGGTGGCCATCGGCACATCGGCGGACAAGCGTCCGTCCGTAACCGCGCCGCCGGCAAGATGCCAGGTGCCGCGCAGATGCAGCACGGCCGCGCCGCCCACGCCGGCGTCCGGCTCGAAGCTCTGCAACTCCATGTTCAGGGCCAGCGTCGGCGCCTTCTCGCTGGCCGCGCCGAAGGCTTCCACCTCGTAGGCGGGCAGGTCGGCGGCCAGCTGCAGCGCCATCCAGCGCGTCACGCTCTCGCCCAGGCGCTCAGCCCAGACCTGGTCCGGGAAGCGCTTCAGCTCGGCATCGGCGCTGCGGTAGAGAATGCTGCGGCGGTCGAGGTATTCCGGCACGGTCACGGTGCGCACCACCAGCATCGGGCGCTGCATCATGGCGGAAGCCGGCGGCACGGCGATATCGTTGCTGAGCAGTATCAGGCGCGGCGGCGGGGCGCCGGCGCAAGCGCCCAGCAGCGCGGACCAGGCGAGGGCTGCGCCGAGGTAGAGAGGCCGGAAGTAGGAAGTCATTACCGTTGCACTCCGGTGATCAGTGATTGCGGATTGCGGTCGATGGTTTCGGAGAAACTGCGCAGCGCTTCAGAGGCGATGGCCAGGTTGCGCAGCGCCTGCTCCAGATCGGCGCGCATCGGCGCGCCGGGGGCGGTCAGTTCGGAAGTGTGGGCCAGGGTGGTGTCGGCATCCTTCAACGCACTCTGCGCCGTCATCAGGGTCTGGCTCAGCTGCGGCGACAGCGTGGTCACGGCGGTATCGACATGGTCGCTCAGCTTTTGCACCGAGGCCAGGGTGCGCGCGGTATCGCCCTGCAGCTGGCCGATGGCCTTGGTCAGGGCGTCAGTGGTCTGGCGTGCCGAGCCGGCGGTGGCGGCCAGCTCGGAGTTGGCGGTGACGGCCAGCTGCCGCACCGCCTGCATGGTTTCGCGCAGCTCGTCGGTGATCTGGCGCAGCGGCAGTTGTGACAACTGATCACGGAAGGTGTCGAAGTCCGAACGCATCGCCGGGATTTCGTTCGAGTCCGGGTCCTCGCCGACGAACACCGCCGGCGTATCCGGCTGGAAGTCGAGCTCGACATCGAGCTGGCCGGTGACCAGGCTCTGGATCGCCAGCTGGGCGCGCATGCCCTTCTCGATGAATTTCTCGAACGGCACGTCGGCCACGCTCAGCTTCTTGCCGCCGAGCATGCGCACCTTGCGCGGATTGAGGGTGATGAAGACCGGGATGCGCGCCGACAGGTTGTTGGCGTCGAACTGCAGCCGGATATCGGTGACCTGGCCGACGCGCACGCCGCGGAAGTTCACCGGCGCGCCGACCGACAGGCCGGTGACGGAGCCGCTGAAATAGATCACCGCATGCTGCTTGCGCTGGAACACCTGGCCGCCGCCGATGGCCAGCACCGCCACCGCGCCGAGCAGCAGGGCGCCGACGACGAAGCCGCCGATCAGCGCGGGATTGGCCCTTTTCATGACTGTGCCCTCATGCCCCTGCTCTCATGACATTCGCCTTCATGGCTCTTCCCTCACCACCGTGTCGTGGGTGCCGGCGTCCTTCACCGGCTCGCGGCGCAGGAAAGCCTGCACCGTCGGATGATCGCAATGCGCCAGCATTTCCTTGGGCGAGCCATGCGCGATGGGGCGCTTGCTGTCGGCGTCGAGGAAAATTCCGTTGTCGCCGATGGCGAACAGGCTGGCCAGTTCGTGGCTGACCACCACGATGCTGGCGCCGGTGCCGTCGCGCAGCTGCAGGATCAGATCGTCGAGGCGGCGCGAGCTGATCGGGTCGAGACCGGCGGAGGGCTCGTCCAGGAACAGCATCTCCGGATCCAGCGCCAGCGCCCGCGCCAGGCCCGCGCGCTTGCGCATGCCGCCGCTGATCTCGGAAGGATAGAACTCCTCGTAACCGCGCAGCCCCACCAGGCCCAGCTTGTAGCGCACCAGGGCGCGTGTTTCCACCGCGTTGGCCTCGGTGTACAACTGCAGCGGCAACGCCACGTTCTCGAACAGGGTCATGGCGCTGAACAGGGCGCTGCCCTGGAACAGCACGCCGAAGCGCCGCCGGATGCTGTCCTGCTCCTGCGGCGTGCAGTCCCAGTAATCCTTGCCGCCGAAATGGATGCGCCCGGCCGAGGGCTTGAGCAGGCCGATCATGTGGCGCAGCAGGGTGCTCTTGCCGCAGCCGCTGCCGCCCATGATGGTGAAGATCTCGCCGCGGCGGACCTCGAACGAGATATTGGCCTGGATCAGGCGGCGGTCGAAGGACATACGCAGGCCCTCGACCTGGCACATCACCTCGGTGGAGGGTTTAGATCCCGAGGGCATTGGCGCACACCGCGAAGATGGCATCGACCACGATCACGCCGACGATGCCGGTGACCACCGCCGACGTGGTGGCTTCACCCACCGCCGCCGCATTGCGTCCCGCGCGCAGGCCGTAATAGCAGCCGGCCATCGCCACCAGCGCACCGAATACGAAACTCTTCGTGATGCCGATGGCGAACTGATGCCAGTTGAGCGCGTTGACGGTGCGCTCCGCGTAGTTGGCCAGCGACAGATCGAGCATGCCGGTGCCGACCAGGAAGCCACCGAGGATGCCGACCGCGCAGGCGTAGAGATAGAGCAGCGGCGTCATCAACGCCAGCGCCAGCACCCGCGGCAGCAGCAGGAACTCCACCACCGGCACACCCATCACGCGCAGCGCGTCGATCTCCTCGTTGCCCTGCATGGTGGCGATCTGCGCGGCGAAGGCGGCGCCGGTGCGGCCCGACAACACCACCGCGGTGATCACCGCCGCCATCTCGCGCACGGTGGCGAGAGCCACGCCGTCGGCGAGCAGTTCGCCGGCACCGAACTGCTGCAATTGCACCGAGCCGACGAAGGCGATGATCGCGCCCACCAGCAGGTTGACTAGGCCGACGATGGGCAGGGCGTCGGCGCCGCAGGCTTGCAGCACCACCCAGGCGTCGGCGCGATAGAAAGTGGCCTTGCCGCGCAGCAGCTGGCCGATGGCGAGGACAACTTCGCCCAGCAGCGTCACCGTCTCGCCAGCCTTGGCGGAATACTGCAGGGTGCGCTGGCCAACGCGGCGCAGTATCGGTATCGGCCGCGGCGGCCGCGCGGAGGCCGGCGGCGACAGCTCGTCGGACATTTTCAGCACGGTGCGCAGCCCGCTCGGCAGGCGCCCGGCGTCCAGCGTCCAGCCCTGGCTGCGGCAGTATTCCGCCAGCGCCAGCAGGAAGGCGGGGAGGGTGCTGTCCCAGTGGGTGATGCCGCTGGTATCGATGCGCAGGCTTTGCCCGCTGGCGAGGTCGATCTGCGCCGCCGCCGCTTCGGGGATGCCGCTCAGGCCGCTGTACAGCGTCCAGTCGCCGGCCAGGGCCAGCTCCACCACGCCGGACTCCTTGC
>JAQGNS010000560.1 GCA_028291705.1 Nevskia sp. | reverse complement strand
GAGCTGGAGGCGGAAGTGCGGCGGCTCCATCCTTACGAACTTCCCGAAGTGGTTGCGGTCAATCTGGCTTGCGGGCTGCCCGCCTACCTGCAGTGGATCCACGAGTCGACCACATGAAAACCGCCGCGCTCTGCCTGGCGATGGGTGCCGCCCTGCTCTCCGGTACGGCGGCGGCGGACGGCTTTTGGCCGAAAAAGGACGGGGTGGCCGGCAGCACTCATGATCTGCTGAAGGCCGACCAGGCCTTCCAGCTGGTGGCGGCGGAACGCGAGGGCAATACCCTCAAGGTGAGCTGGGAAATCGCCCCGGGGTACTATCTGTACCGCAAGCGGATCGCCTTCCAGGCGCTGGCCCCGGAGGGTGCGCGGCTGGACGCGCCGGAACTGCCCAGGGGCGAGCCGATCGAGGACGAGCATGAGGGCAAGACCGAGATCTATCGGGGCAGCCTGAAGGCGGACCTGCGCTGGCCGCGGGGCGCCGCCGCGCCGCAGCGGCTGCGGGTGAGCTACCAGGGCTGCGCCGAGGCCGGCGTGTGTTATCCGCCGCAGACCAGGACGATCGACGTGATCGACCTGACGCACTAACTTAATATTTCGAGAACACAATGCGTTCGATCATTCTGATTGTGGTTGCCTGCATCATCGCGGCGGCGGCGGGTTACGGCTTCTACCGCTACGCGCACGAGGGCACGGTCGCTGCCGAGCCCTTGCCGGCCGGCCTGCAGTTGAGCGGCCTGGATGGCAAGCCGCACGGCTTCGAGGAATGGCGCGGCAAGCTGGTGCTGGTGAATTTCTGGGCCACTTGGTGCACGCCCTGCCTGCACGAGATTCCGGAGCTGGTGAAGTTGCAGAAGCAGTACGCGGCACGCGGCTTGCAGATCGTAGGGCCGGCGGTGGATGATCCCGATGCGGTGCGCAGCATGCTGGGCCCGCTCGGCATCAACTACCCTGTACTGTCGGGTACGCCGGATTCCATGATCGATATCATGGAAAAGCTCGGCAACGGTCCGGGCGGCCTGCCGTTCTCGATCCTGATCAGCCCGGACGGCCTGATCCTGGATCGCCAGCTGGGTGAATTCACCCCGGCGCAGCTGATCAAGCTGATCGAAAGCCACCTGCCCCCGGCCACCGCACAGTAGCTCGAATCTGCGCCTAACCGCTGTCATCATGCGGTGATAATCGTCTAACTTCGCTTCCGTGTTGTTTCCGGCAGGCGATTGATGCACAATGCGGCGACACCTTGATGAGCGCATTGCGTGAGCCGATTGTTGCTGCTGAATGGCCCCAACCTGAACCTGCTCGGTACGCGCGAGCCCGGGGTCTACGGCACGCAGACGCTGGCGCAGATCGAGGCCGGGCTGAGCGGGGAAGCGCAGCGACTGGGGCACGTGCTGGACTGCTTCCAGGGCAATCACGAAGGCCTGCTGATTGAACGCATCCACCAGGCGCGGCAGGACGGGGCGGCATTCATCCTGTTCAATCCCGGCGGCTTCACCCACAGCAGCATCGCCTTGCGCGATGCCTTGCTGGGGGTAGCGATTCCGTTCATCGAGATTCACCTGTCGAATGTCCACGCACGCGAGACATTCCGCCACAAATCCTACTTTTCGGATATCGCCGCCGGCGTGATCCTCGGTCTGGGGCCGCTGGGTTACCGGTTGGCGCTGCTGGCCGCGCACGAGCGGCTCCAGCAGATCTGACCCACACACAAAACCGACACCAAGCAATACAGGGAGACAGCAAGGCCATGGACCTGCGCAAGATCAAGACCCTCATCGAACTCGTCGAGGAATCCGGCATCTCCGAACTGGAGGTCAAGGAAGGCGAAGAATCCGTCCGCATCAGCCGCCAGCCCACCGGCGCGGCGATGCCGGCGCAGTATTACGCACCGCCCCCGCAACAACTGGCGGCGCCCGCCCCCGCCCCGGTGGCGGCACCCGCCGCGCCTGTGGCCGCCGCGCCGGCGCCGAAGGCTGCGGATAACCGCCATATCCTCAAGTCGCCGATGGTCGGCACCTTCTACCGCTCACCCTCGCCGGGCGCCAAGTCCTTCGTCGAAGTGGGCCAGACGGTCAAGGCCGGCCAGACCCTGTGCATCATCGAGGCGATGAAGATGCTCAACCAGATCGAGGCCGATCGCGCCGGCGTGGTGGTCGAGGTGCTGGCCGACAACGAGAAGCCGGTCGAATTCGATCAGCCCCTGTTCGCCATCGACCCGGCGTAGTGGATCTCCTGTCCAGGGCGCCGGGCATCCGTGCCCGGACTGTTGAAACAAGCTGTTCGACGATTTTGCACAGGGTGGTGCGTTAAACCATGTTCCAGAAAATCCTCATCGCCAACCGTGGCGAGATCGCGCTGCGCATCCTGCGCTGCTGCCGCGAGTTGGGCATCAAGACGGTGGCGGTGCACTCCACCGCCGACCGCGACCTCAAGCACGTGCGCCTGGCCGACGAGACCGTGTGCATCGGTCCGGCGCCGGCCACCGGCAGCTACCTCAACATGGCGGCGATCATCAGCGCCGCCGAGGTCACCGAGGCGGATGCGATCCATCCCGGCTACGGCTTCATGTCGGAAAACGCCGACTTCGCCGAAAGCGTGGAGAAGAGCGGCTTCGTCTTCATCGGGCCGCGCTCGGAAACGATCCGCCTGATGGGCGGCAAGACCACCGCCAAGGCCGAGATGATCGCTGCCGGCGTGCCCTGCGTACCCGGCTCCGAAGGCATCCTGCCGGACGATGAGGCCAAGTGCCGCGAGACCGCCGCCAAGGTGGGCTACCCGGTGCTGATCAAGGCCGCGGCGGGCGGCGGTGGCCGCGGCATGCACGTGGTACGCAAGGAAGAAGACCTGATCATGTCGATCGGCCTGGCCCGCAACGAAGCCTTGCAGGCGTTCAAGGACGGCTCGGTATTCCTGGAGAAGTATCTCGAGGTGCCGCGCCATATCGAGATCCAGGTGCTGGCCGACGAGCACGGCAACGCCGTCTACCTGGGCGAGCGCGACTGCTCGATGCAGCGCCGCAACCAGAAAGTGGTGGAGGAAGCCCTGGCGCCGCACATCACGCAGGCGCAACGCGAGGAGATCGGCAAGCTGTGCACCGACGCCTGCCGGCGCATCGGCTACCGCGGCGCCGGCACCATGGAGTTCCTCTACGACAACGGCCGCTTCTACTTCATCGAGATGAACACCCGTATCCAAGTGGAGCATCCGGTGACGGAGATGGTCACCGGCATCGACCTGATCCGCCAGCAGATCATGGTGGCGGCGGGCGAGCCGCTGCCGTTCCGGCAGGAAGACATTCAACTGCGCGGCCACGCCATCGAGTGCCGCATCAACGCCGAGGACCCGTTCAAGTTCATCCCCTCGCCCGGCGAAGTGAAGAAGTACCACGCCCCCGGCGGCCCGGGCATCCGCATGGACTCGCATGTGTATGCCGGCTATCGCGTGCCGCCGAACTATGACTCCATGATCGGCAAGCTGATCGCCTACGGCCCGACGCGCGAGTCGGCCATCGCGCGCATGCGTACGGCGCTGGCGGAAATGATCGTGGAAGGCATCCACACCAATATCCCGCTGCAGCGCAAAATCCTCGAAGACGAGGTGTTCGTGCGTGGCGAGCACCACATCCATTATCTGGGTGAGCGGATCCCGGAGTGGGCGGCCGAGCAGTAAAAGCGTGCAGGTAAACGGCGACGCCTGAATTCGGCGAAAATCCGCTTCTGCTTGTCATCCTGAGCGCCACTCAGGATGACAGCACCTTCCCGCCCTTTACTTGTCATCAGGCACTACTCCCATGTGGAACGAACTCCTCGTCGCCAGCCGCTATCCCGATTTCGCCGAGGAAGCGCTGCTGGCGCAGGGTGCGGTCTCCGTCACCATGACCGATGCCGCCGACGAACCGGTGCTGGAGCCGGCGCCGGGCGCCACGCCGCTGTGGCCGCATACCATCACGCGCGGGCTGTTCCATCCGGAGGTCGACCTGGAACAGGTGCGCGCTGTCCTGCGCGAGTTGCTGCCCGATGGCACCGAACTGGTGTTCGAGCTGCGCACGGTGGAGGACAAGGACTGGATCAACGCCTGGCTGCAGCATGCCAAGCCGATGCGCTTCGGCGCGGCGGAGAAGCCGGGGCTGTGGATCTGCCCCAGCGGTCACCGCATCGAGGAAGCGGGCGCGACGGTGGTGCAGCTCGATCCGGGTCTGGCGTTCGGCACCGGCACGCATCCCAGCACCGCGATGTGCCTGCAATGGCTGGCGCTGCACGAGTTGGCCGGCAAGCGGGTGCTCGATTACGGCTGCGGCTCGGGCATCCTGGCCATCGCTGCGCTGAAACGGGGCGCGGCGCACGCCGATGCGGTGGATATCGATCCGCAGGCGGTAATCGCGACCGTCGGCAACGCCCAACTCAATGATGTGCATGCGCGTTTGCGTTGCGCGAGCGTTGAACAATTCACTGAACAAGCTGTGGATGAACCTGTGGACATCGTGTTGGCGAATATTCTGGCCAAGCCGTTGATGCAGCTCGCGCCGATGCTGGCGCAGCGGGTCTGCGCCGGCGGCAACATCGTTCTTGCCGGGGTGCTGCAATCGCAGGCGGACGAGGTGCGCGGCGCTTATGCGCCGTGGTTCGACTTCGACGAAGACGGCCAGCAGGAGGACTGGGCACGCATCAGCGGCACGCGGCGTGTGACGTCTTCGTGATTTGATGACTGTAACGTGACGAACGGTGCTTTCGCTGCCGCAATGACTTGAGTATTATCGCCTCCCCGTTTTTCGATCTGGCCAAAAAGTGTCCACGGACGGAGGCAGAGCCGGACGATCGAGCGGATTGATTTCAGTTGATTTCACGCATCGCATCGGCCTGGGCGAATGACGCTGTCGTCATCGATCAGGTCTGTTGAATCATTGGAATAATGGATGGTCGCGGCCCCCGCCGCGCGTAGTCCGCCTGAAGGAGGCCAGCAAGGATGTTGCGGGGCCTTATCGATAACAACCATGACAAACAGGGCTGCATCATTCTCTTGTATGTCCAAATCTGACGACAACAAAGCGCTCTGCCACTCGGTGGCGGACTGCCTCGACGAATATTTCAGCACGCTCAACGGCCATGCGCCGAAGGATCTATACGAAACGATCCTCGGCCAGGTGGAGCCGCCGTTGCTGCGCGCCACCCTGCGCTACTGCGACGGCAACCAGTCGCGGGCCGCGGACCTGCTCGGCCTCAACCGCGCCACGCTGCGCAAGAAACTGAGCCAGTACAAGATCACGGCCCGCTCCGATCGCCAATCCGACCGATCCTCCGACCTGTCGTCCGACGCGTCGTACGTCCGATGAGCGCGCTCAAGCCGCGCCGCGCGCTGCTGTCGGTTTCCGACAAGCACGGCCTGATCGAATTCGCCGCCCAGCTGGTGGCGCACGGCATTGAGCTGATCTCCACCGGCGGCACCTGGAAGTCGCTGCATGCCGCCGGCATCGCGGCGCAGGAAGTGTCCGACGTCACCGGCTTCCCGGAGATCATGGACGGCCGCGTCAAGACGCTGCATCCGAAGATCCACGGCGGCATCCTGGCGCGCCGCGGCACCGACGAAGCGGTGATGGCCGAGCACGGCATCACGGCGATCGACCTGATCGTGGTCAACCTCTATCCCTTCGAGCAGACCGTGGCCAAGCCCGGTGTCAGCATCGCCGAGGCGATCGAGAACATCGACATCGGCGGCCCGGCGATGGTGCGCGCCTCGGCCAAGAATCATGACCACGTCGCCATCGTGGTCGATCCGGCCGACTACGCCGCGGTGCTGGCGGCGCTGGACGGCGGCGGCATCGGCGATGCGATGCGCCGCACCCTGGCGACCAAGGCCTTCGCCCATACCTCGCGTTACGACGCGGCGGTGGCGGCCTATCTCTCCAGCCTGGAAGCCGACGGCACGCGCGATTTCTTCCCCGGCGTGCTGGGCCTGCAGTTCGACAAGAAGCAGGTGATGCGCTACGGCGAGAACCCGCATCAGCGCGCCGCGTTCTATACCGAACGCAATGCGCCGCTGGGCAGTGTCGGCGCCGCGCACCAGATCCAGGGCAAGGAACTGTCCTACAACAACCTGGCCGACGCGGACGCCGCGCTGGAATGCGTCAAGTCCTTCGTCAAGCCGGCCTGCGTCATCGTCAAGCATGCCAATCCCTGCGGCGTGGCGGTGAGCCTGGACGGCATCGGCAAGGCCTATGACCTGGCCTACCAGACCGATCCGACTTCAGCCTTCGGCGGCATCATCGCCTTCAACCGTGAACTGGACGCCGCCACCGCGCAGGCCATCGTCGAACGCCAGTTCGTCGAGGTGATCATCGCGCCGCTGGTGTCGGAAGCGGCGAAGAAAGTGGTCACCGCCAAGCAGAATGTGCGCCTGCTCGAAACCGGCCCCTGGCCGGACGAGCCCGCGGCGACGCTGGACTACAAGCGCGTCAACGGCGGCCTGCTGGTGCAGGACCGCGACGCCCACCGCATCAAGGTGGAAGAGCTGAAGGTGGTGACCAGGCGCGCGCCGACCGAGGCCGAGCTGCATGACCTGGTATTCGCCTGGAAAGTGGCGAC
The DNA here is from genome assembly GCA_028291705.1 of Nevskia sp. GTDB lineage: Bacteria > Pseudomonadota > Gammaproteobacteria > Nevskiales > Nevskiaceae > Nevskia. Next base: position 6,056 of record JAQGNS010000560.1, on the reverse strand, counting down.
CTTCGTCAAATCCAACGCCATCGTCTACGCCCGCAACCGTCAGACCATCGGCGTCGGCGCCGGCCAGATGAGCCGGGTCTACTCGGCGAAGATCGCCGGCATCAAGGCCGCCGACGAAAAGCTGACGGTGGCCGGCTCGGTGATGGCCAGCGACGCTTTCTTCCCGTTCCGCGACGGCATCGACGCCGCCGCCGCCGCCGGCATCCGCGCGGTGATCCAGCCGGGCGGTTCGATGCGCGACGGCGAAGTCATCGCCGCTGCCGACGAGAACGATATGGCGATGGTGTTCACGGGAATCCGGCACTTCAGGCACTGATTGCCGCGGGTACTCCGCCTTGTTGAAGCACGCCGGGCTTTGATCCGGTGCCCGGCATCCGCGCTTGCGCGAGATGCTGGGATTCGCTTCGCTCATCCCGGCCTACGAAGCTACGAGGCTTCACCCAAATAGACCCCTCTTCAGGTCCATCCTCTTCCAGTACCTATATGGGAAGAGGCGAACACTCCTGCCTAGCCGCCGCGGGGAGGAGCCGGGGGGGCCGGCGGCGCCGGGGGTGCGGGGGGTGCGGGGGGCGCAGGCGGGCTCATCAGGCGGTCGATACGCACGTCGCCGCTGAAGGTGGACAATTGCAGGTCGACGCCTTTGCCGTCGCCGAAGACGAATTCCCGCTTCTTGCTGCTGGAATTGCGCGAACTGGAAGCAGCGGAAGCGGAAGCACTCTGCGGCAGGTCGCATTGCGCTTCGCCACTGAAGCTCTTGATCATGGCGGTGCCCGAGACATCGGTCGGCACATGCAGGGTGATGTTGCCGGACAGGGTCTCGCCGGTGACCACCGCCTGCGGTGAGAACGAAGCATCCAGCCCCATGTCGCCGGAGACGGACTTGAGCTTGAGTTCGGAGAAGCGGCTGCCTTTCACCGAAAGATTGCCGGAAACCGTCTCGACCGAGAGCTTGCCCTGCAGGCCGCTCAGGTGCACGTCGCCGCTGACCGTATTGGCCTGGGTGACCCTGGACGGGGCACGCAGGATCATGTCGCCGCTGACGGTTTGCACTGCCACTTCCTGCGATTGCACGTCGATGCCGACATCACCGCTGACGGTGCTGATCTTGACCGGGCCGCGGGTGCCGCGCACCGAGGCGTCGGCACTGACTGTTTCCAGCTCGACGCTGGCGCCCACCGGCACGTTCAGGCGCAGGTCGCTTTCGCCGGAGTTGTGCGAATGCTTGGGCAGCTTCACCACCACACTGAGGTTGCCGGCATCACCGGTTACTTCCAGGTGGTCGACGCCATAGCCGAGGCTGCCGTTGATCTGGACTTCGTTCTTGTCCCAGGCATTGACCACCACGGTGCCGGAAACATTGTTGACATAGATCTTGCCGTCGCCGTTGAGCGGGTGACGTTCGTTGACCTGGCTGTCGTTGCGGCCGCCCGAATCCTCGCTGGAATCGGCATCTTCGTGGCGGTGCTTGTGCGACTCCGGGGAAACCGCCAGCAGCGGCAGGCTGTTGAGCGCGGCGATCTGGGTCAGCTTCTCGATGCGGGCCTGGTCGTATTGCTTGAAGGCCTTCATCCGCGCGGCTTCGGCCTTCGCCTCGGCCTGGACTTCGGCCAGGGCCTGGCGATCGAGGGTTGCCTCGACCTGTGCGTCGTTCGCCTGTTCCTGCGCCGCCTCCAGCCGCTCCATCGCGGCCTGCCGGGCGTCGTCGGCGATGCGCTGCCAATCCTGGCCTTCAGTCTCGGCAGCATAAGCCGGCGCCACGCAGGCACCGGCGAGCAGGATGGCGAGCAGCAGCTTCGGCTGCGCCCGGGTGAAAATCCGCCTGTTCATCGCGCGTCCGCCAGCACCACGTGCAGTTGTTCCTTCTGCTGACGGGTGGTGGTCAGCAGGCTCTTCAGGTATTCGCTTTCGGGATCGGCGGCAATGGCGCGCTTGAGCTGGTTTTCCGCGCTGTCCACGATCTTCAGGTTGGCCTTGACCAGGGCCCGTGTTTCCGGATGCATGCGGTTGGTGGCGGGCAGCAGGGAGTTGTCGACGGCCGAAGCCGCCACCGGCAGGTTGGCCGGGGCGTGCAGCAGGGGGGACTGGTGGTTGCCGCGCAGGCCCTGCAGGCCGATGGACGCGGTCAGTACCAGCACCAGCGAGGCGGCGATGCCGACCGCGGCGAGCCAGGGGGCGCGCTGCTGGCGGACACGCTGCACGCGGATGCGTGAATCGATGCCGGTCCACAGGTCGCGCTGCGGGGCACAGTCCTTCTTCAGGGCCGTCAGGCCGGGAATCGGCGGCTGTTCATCGCCGCCATGCGCATCCTGCATGCGCTGCTGTTCGAACTCGTTCATTCCAACCATCCTCTCATCAGGCGCCGCGCGCGGTGCAACTGCGCTTTCGAAGTTCCGACAGCGATGCCGGTCAGCGAGGAAATCTCCTCGTGCTGGTAGCCCTCGATGTCATGCAGCACCAATACCGTGCGCGCGCCGTTCGGCAAGCGTGACAGCGCGCGCTCCAAATCCATCTTCAGGCCGGCATCCTCATGCTGCGATGGAATCACCGCATCGTTTGAGGAATCATCTTCCGTGCCGACCCCGTCCTCGAAGGTGACCCAGCGCTTGAGCAGGCGATGCTCGCCCAGCACCACGTTCACCGTCAGGCGGTGCAGCCAGGTGCCGAAGCGGCTCTCGCCGCGGAAGCTGCCGAGCTTCTCCCAGGCGCGCACGAAGGCGTCCTGGGTGGACTGCTCGGCGCGCGCGGTGTCGCCGTGACACAGGCGGCAGCACAGGCCGTAAATCCGATCCACATGCGTGCGATACAGCTGCTCGAAGGCGCGCGAATCCCCGGCGGCGGCTTGCCGCACCAGTGCGAGGTCTTCGGACTCCACTACCGCGCTTCCGCTAACCACGCTCGCCGCCGCGGCAGTCAAGCCGGCTTCCAGGGTGGGACATAGGATTGCCGTCGTCATTTGCTATTCAGATACGCCAGCGCCGCCTAAGGTTTGAACCCCTTGCGCCCTGCGCTGGATTCCATAGCCGCCCATTGACCTGATTCTACGCTTTCTCGGGAAGTACCCGCCTGAAATCATCGGCTTGCATGCAGGGCGGGGCGCGGGAGACGCATAATGGGCTTCTCCCGCCGCCGAGCAGACCCGTGCCCAATCCCCTCGTCCTCACCAGCTCGCTGGTGGCCAGCAGCCTGCGCGGCTGGCGCGGCACCGCCGCCTTCGGGCCGCGCACCCGGCAGCCGGAGCAGTCATTGCGGCTATATGAATACGAGGCCAGCCCCTACTGCCGGCTGGTGCGCGAGGCGCTGACCGAGCTGGACCTGGATGCGCTGATCCTGCCCTGCCCGCAGGGCGGCAGCCGTTTCCGGCCGGAGGTGCAGGCGCAGGGCGGCAAGCAGCAGTTTCCCTACCTGGTCGACCCGAACAGCGGCCGGGCACTGTATGAGTCGGCCGACATCATCGACTATCTCCGTGTGACCTACAGCGGGCGTCCGCCAGCCAGCCGCGGCCTGCGCCGCGGCGTGGCGGTGGGGGGCGCTTTCCTCGCCGCCTGTGCCAGGACCAATCTGCGCAGCTTCCGCGGCTACAGCGCGCGGCCGTCGCGGGCGCCGGCGCAACCGCTGGAGTTGTACAGCTTCGAATCCAGTCCTTATTCGCGCCCGGTGCGGGAACTGCTGTGCGAGCTGGAGCTGCCCTACCTGCTGCGCAATACGGCCAAGGCGCGCTGGGAGGACATGGGGCCGCCGTCACTGCGCCGCAAACTGTTTCCCGACCTGCCGGTGGAAGGGCGTAATCGTCTGCGGCTGCTGGAGCTGACCGGGCGGGTGCAGGTGCCTTACCTGATGGACGCCAATACCGGCACGGCGATGTACGAGTCGGACGACATCATCCGCTACCTGAACCGGCAATACGGCATGGCGGAGACCTGAGCTTGGCGGATCCCGCTTCCCTGTTCGCGGTGGTGGCGGCCGCGCATGCCCTGGCGGTGATGAGCCCCGGGCCGGACCTGGCCATCGTCACCCGGCAGACCCTGGCGCACGGCCGCGCTGCCGGGCTGCGCACGGCGCTGGGCATCGCCAGCGGCATTTCGGTGCATATCACGTACGCCATGTTCGGGCTGGCCTGGGCGATCCAGCAGTACCCGCCGCTGCTGACGGGGCTGCGTTATGTCGGCGCCCTGCTGCTGTTATGGATCGGCTGGGGCGCGCTGCGCGCGAAGCCCTCCACCGGGCCGGCTCCAGTCGCCGCCGGCACGCGTGCCGCGGCGCGCGACTTCGGCATCGGCTTCCTGACCAATGCGTTGAATGTGAAGGCGATGCTGTTCTTTGTGGCGCTGTGCTCGGCGGTGATCACCGTGGGCACCTCGGTACAACTGCGGCTGGCGCTGGGCGCCTGGATGATCTTCGCCACCGGGCTGTGGTTCTGCTTCGTCGCCTGGACCCTGGGCCATCCGCGGGTGCGCGCACGGCTGCAGGCTTACGGGCACTGGATCGACCGGGTGATGGGTGCGATCCTGCTGGTGCTGGGTTGCGGCATGCTGCTGGAGGGGTTGGTCGGCTGAGCGACACGGCCGTGCAACCGCCCCGGCGTAAAAGTGCGGGACACACAACAGGCTTGAGGGGAGAACAGGATGGGGACTGTGAAGCTGAGCGCGGCGGAACTGGGCATCGTGGTCGAGGAAGTCGAGTTTCCGAGCCATGGCGTCACGCTGCGCGGCGGGCATTTCCTGCCGGCTGCCGGCGCGGGACGGGAATCCCTGAAGAACGCCCGCGGCGAGTTGCCCTGCGTGGTCATGGCCCATGGCCTGGGCGGCACCCGCGCCGCCGGCCTGGAGCCGTTCGCGCGCCGCTTTGCCGCGGCCGGCCTGCATGTGCTGTGTTTCGACTACCGTTATTTCGGCAAGAGCGACGGCGAGCCGCGGCAGTGGGTCAGCGTCGGCCGGCAGTTGCAGGACTTCGCCGTGGCGATCGCTTATGCGCGCACCCTGCCTGGCGTGGATACCAACCGCATCGCGACCTGGGGCAGTTCGTTCTCCGGCGCGCATTCGGTGGCCGCCGCGGTGGCGGACGGCAAGATCGCGGCGGTCAGTTCGCAAGGGGCAATGATGGATGGCTTCGCCTCGTTGATCCATCTGCTGCGGGAAGTCGGGCCGGTGCATGTACTCAAACTCACCGCCTTCGGCTTGGCCGATGGCGTGCGCGGCGCGCTGGGGCTCGGGCGGGTGCGGATTCCGGTGGTGGGCATGCCGGGCGAGAACGCGGCCTTGACCACGCCGGATTCAAAGCCCGGATATCTGAATATCGCGCCGGCGGATTGGCGCAACGAGATCACCTGTACCTGGGCGCTGGGGCTGGCGACTTATCGGCCCAATACGATGACACCGCGGCTGCCTTGTCCGGCGCTGTTCTGCATTGCCACCGGGGATGTGGTGGTGCCGCCGGGGGCGATGGAGGATGGGGCGCGGCGCGGCGGGGACAAGGTCGAGGTGAAGCGATATCCCATCGGGCATTTCGATATCTATGTCGATGAGGGGTTTGAGAATGCTTCGCGGGATCAGACGGAGTTTTTTGTGCGGGTGTTGAAGGCGTAGTAGGGCGCCGTTCCGCTCGCGGCCTGCTTTCGAATATCGTCATTCCAGCGCGGGCGGGAATCCGGTTTTGCTTTGGGCCTGTCATTCCCGCTGGTTTCCATGGTGCCGTTTTTCCATGCGTGCCATGCGTGCCAAGGGTTTTTGTTGGCACGCATGCGGTGAGCGATGTTCTTTTTCACGGAAAAAGGGCTGCGAAAGTCCGGGCTGCGCCCATGCGTTGAGTTCAGTAAAACTGGATCCCCGCCTGCGCGGGGATGACGAAAAGGGCGCAGGAACGTTTAAGACCGACACTTCGGCTTTTGATGTTGTTTTGAGCTTTTGCTGTGCTTTTGATTTGGCTTTTGACGTACCTCCCCGTCTGGCTGCGCCGAGCATCGCAGGCCAAGGTGGAATAGCCGCGCGCAGACGCGGGCGAGGCATGGATGCCGAAGCCGTTTTAGACAGGCCAGGGATGGCCTGTCTAAAACGCCCACC
>JAQGNS010000537.1 GCA_028291705.1 Nevskia sp. | reverse complement strand
CGGCGTCTTCGTCCACTTCGGCAAGCAACTGGCGCTCGACGCACCGGGCCATGACGACATCGCCAACATCGGCTTCATCACCGGCACCAAGTGCGTCGCGGTAGTCGACACTGGCGGCTCGGTCCGCACCGGCCCTGCCCTGCTGGTGGCGCTGCGCCAGCGCACGCAACTGCCCATCTGCTACGTCATCAACACCCACGTCCACGTCGACCACATCCTCGGCAACGCGGCGTTCCGGCAGGAGAAGCCAAGCTACGTCGCCCACGCCGCCCTGGCCGCCGCGCTGGCGCGCAGCCGCGAACTGTTCCTCACCCAGTACGCCGCCGACCTCGACGCGCCAACGACGGCCGACCAGTTGATCGGCCCCGACCACCTGGTGACGGACACCTTGGAACTCGACCTCGGCGGCCGCAAGCTGCTGCTCCGCGCCTGGCCCAAGGCCCATACCGATTGCGACCTCACCGTCTACGACGAGCACAGCGGCACGTTGTGGACCGGCGACCTGCTGTTCCGTGAGCGGCTGCCGGCGGTGGATGGCAGCATCAAGGGCTGGCTGGCGGCGCTGACGCAACTGGCGACGCTCAAGCCGCGCTTGGTGGTGCCGGGACATGGTCCGCTTGCCACCAAGCTGATGACGGCACTGCAACCCGAGCGCCGTTATCTCCAGGCACTTGAAGACGGCGTGCGTGCGGCCTTGAAGCGGGGACAGTCGATGCCCGAGGCCATGGACAGCGTCGCGGCGAGCGAAAAGCCGCACTGGCTGCTGTGGGAACGGGGCCACAAGCATAATGTCGCGCGCGTCTACGAGGAGCTGGAATGGGAATGAAGCATCACCCTACCCTCGCCGCAGCAGCCGCCGCCGCACGAATCCGGAACTGAGCATGCGGCGCCGGCACTTCCTGCAACTCGGCTCGCTTGCCGCCCTCGGCAGCTGGCCCGGTTTCGCCGATGCGCACGGCAAGGCGCGCGGGCGTGTCGTCATCGCCGGCGGCGGCTTCGCCGGCAGCAGTTGCGCCCTCTACCTGAAGCGCGCAGCGCCGAAGCTCGAGGTGGTGCTGGTCGATCCGGAAACGCCTTACACCAGCTGCCCACTGAGCAGCGGCGTGCTCGCCGGCCTGCGCGATCTCGCTTCCCTGCAAGTCTCGCGCGAGGGATTGCAGCGCGCCGGCGTGCGCTACCTGCGTGCCCGCGTCACCACCGTCGATGCGCAGCATCACCGCGTGCACCTCGACAGCGGCGCCACGCTCGCCTACGAACGGCTGGTGGTGGCGCCCGGCATCCGCATGCGCTGGGGCACGCCGGAAGGCTATGACGAAGCGGCCGCGCAGCGCATGCCGCATGCCTGGATTGCCGGCGCGCAGACGACCCTGCTTGCCCGACAATTGCAGGCCATGGACGTGGGCGGCGTGGTTGCCATCAGCGTGCCGCCGGCACCATACCGCTGCCCGCCCGGACCGTACGAGCGCGCCAGCCTGATCGCGCATTTCCTGAAGGCCCACAAGCCGCGCGGCAAGGTGCTGATCTTCGACACCAACAACCATTTCCCCAAACAGGACCGCTTCAACGAAGCCTGGCAGCAGTTCTATCCCGGGCTGATCGAGTGGATTCCGGTAACCGAAGGCGGCGCGGTGCAGCGCGTCGAGCCGGAGAAAATGCTGCTACATACCAGTAGTGGCGCACACACGGCGGCGGTGGCCAATGTCATACCACCGCAGGCACCCGGGGCACTGGCCCTGGATACGGGCCTGTGTTCAGGCCACGGCTGGTGCCCGGTGAAACCCGAAAGTTTCGAATCAACACTGATTGCGGACGTACACGTGATCGGCGACGCCTGCATTGCCGGAGCCATGCCCAAGGCCGCCTCTGCCGCCCATAGCCAGGGGCTACGCTGCGCGCTGGCCCTCGCCGCTATCCTGGATGGCCAGGCCGCGCCGGATTCGTCACTGAATAGTGTCTGCTACAACCTGCTTGCGCCGGGTTACGCCATCTCCATGCACGGCCGCTTCGGCATTGCGGACGACGCTATCGCCGAGATCAAGGATGATCCGGGCGAAGCATCCGGCGTCCCGCAGGATCCCGTGCGCGAAGCGCAGGCCGCCGAGGACTGGTACCGCGAGATCGTGGCGCAGTCTTTCGGCTGAGCGGATTTACTCCCAAACCACCTTGCTGCCCACCTTCTTCCAGCTGTCCGCACTGGGCAGGTAGCGTTCCTCGATCACATTGCGCTTGATCTTCATGGTCGGCGTGAGGAAGCCGTTCTCCATGGTCCACTGTTCCTTCACCACCACGGCGTAGTCCAGCTTCTCGTGATCTTCCAGGGTGGCGTTGACCTGGTCCAGCAGCAGGGTGAATTCGCGCGCCAGGGTTTCGCGGGTCACCGCGCCTTCGCGCAGTTCCTTGTGGGCATCCGGCGAGGGCATCAGCAATACGAAGGGCTGCGGCTGGGTCGGGCCGGTGACGCAGCTCACTTCGATCTTGGGATGGTTGAGCTTGTTCTCGATCGGCACCGGGGCGATGTACTTGCCCTTGCTGGTCTTGAACAGTTCCTTGACGCGGCCGGTGATGCGCAGGCGGCCCAGCTCGTCGATGTCGCCGCGGTCGCCGGTCTTGAAATAGCCGTCGGTGGTGACTTCCTCGGCGGTCTTGTCCGGCATCTTGTAGTAGCCGAGCATCTGGCTCGGGCTCTTCACTTCCAGCTCGCCATTCTCGGCGATGCGGCACTGCGTGCCCGGCGAGGCGCTGCCGACATAGCCGACACGCACCTGCCCCGGCCGGTTGGCGTGGGAGTTGCCGAAGTTCTCGCTCATGCCGTAGACCTCGAGCAGTTCCAGCCCGAGCTTGCGGTACCAGCCGATGATCTCCGCCGGCAGCGGCGCGGCGCCGGTGATGGCGAAGCGCACATGATCCAGGCCCATTTCGCGCAGGAGCTTCTTCTTGACGATGCCCGACAGCACCGGCAGGGCGAACAGCAAGCGCTGCTTGCGCGGCGGCAACTTGTCGTTGATGGCGAGATAGAACTTGGTCCACAGCCGCGGCACCGAGAAGAACAGCGTCGGCCGCGCCCGCTTCAGGTCCTGCTGGAAGGTGTCGAGCTTGTCGGCGAAGTAGACGCGGAAGCCGTGGAACAGCGAGGCGCTTTCCACCACCGCGCGCTCGGCCACATGCGCCAGCGGCAGGTAGGACAGCATGCGCTCCTCCGGCGTGACGTTCCACATCTCCTGCGCGCCGTACAGCCCGGCGGTCATCGAGCGGAAGCTGTGCATCACGCCCTTGGGCCGGCCGGTGCTGCCCGAGGTGTAGACGATGGTGGCGAGGGCATCGACGCTGCGATGCACCACGTCCTTCAGGGGCTGGTTCTTCTTCACCAGCTCTTCCCACAGCGGAATGTCCTTGAGCGGCGACATCGGCAGGCCGATCATCGGCACGTCCTTGGGCAGGCCGTGGCGCAGGTCGTTCCAAGTGTCGGTGGTGCCGTCCATCTTGCCGATGAACAGCAGCTTCGCCTCGCTGTGCTCCATGATGAACTGCGCCGTCTCGGCGTTGAGCGTGGGATACAGCGGCACGCTGACGTAGCCGGCCATCCAGATGGACAGGTCGGCCATGATCCAGTGCGCACTGTTCTTGCCCAGCAGGCCGATGCTGCTGCCCGCCGGCAGGTTCAGGGTTTGCAGATAACTCGCCATGCGTCGCGCCTGGTCCGCCACCTCACGCCAGGTGTAGTCCACCACCTTGCCGCCCGGGTAAGGCTGGGTCAGATAGACCGCGTCCGGGGTGTAGCGCTCCCAGTGCTGGAGACAGTTCAGCAGGTCGGTCTTGTCCGGGGTCGCGCTCATCTTCTCCTCCAGTGTGTTTCTATAGTTTTTGGCGTACGCCTGCAGGCGCCGCGCCACAGCATAAGCCCAAGCCGGGGAGGATTGCGCATTCGCGTCGAAAAAAGCCCGAGGGAGAGGCCCGTAGACACCCACCTGCTCCAGGCTTGTCATCCTGAGCACAGCGAAGGATCTGGTTGTGCGCCGAGGCCAGATTCTTCGCTGCGCTCAGAATGACAACAACTTCTAATCCCGGCGATACATCGTCACCACACAAGCGCCACCCAGGCCCAGGTTGTGCTGGAGCGCGATGCGCGCGCCTTCCACCTGGCGCTGGTCGGCGGTGCCGCGCAACTGCCATACCAGTTCGGTGCACTGCGCCAGGCCGGTGGCGCCCAGGGGATGCCCCTTGGACAGCAGGCCACCGGACGGGTTGGTGACGAATTTGCCGCCGTAGGTGTTGTCGCCGTCCCAGATGAACTTCTCCGCCCCGCCTTCCGGGCACAGGCCCAGGCCTTCATAGGTCAGCAGCTCGTTGGCGGTGAAGCAGTCGTGCAGCTCGACCACGTCGATGTCTTCCGGGCCGATGCCGGACTTCTCGTAGACCTGCTTCGCCGCCTGGACGGTCATGTCGTAGCCGACCATCTTGATCAGGCTCAGCGGCGCGAAACTGCTGGCGTAGTCGGTGGTCATGGCCTGGGCGGCGATGTACACCGCATTCTTGATCTTGTGCTTCTTGGCGAAGGCATCGGAGCAGACGATGGCCGCGCCGGCGCCGCAGGTGGGCGGGCAGCACTGGAAGCGGGTCAGCGGATCGAACACCTCTTCCGAGGCCATGATCTCGGCCAGGCTCAGCTTCTGGTTGAACAGGGCGTAGGGGTTGCGGCTGGCGTGGTCGCGGGCCTTCTCGGAGATCTTGCCGAAGGTCTCCTTCTTGGTGCCGTGTTGCCAGCGGTACTCGCGCCCCGCCCCGCCGAACATCTGCGCCGCCGGCGGCGCGTTGCTGATGCCCTGGGCGTCGACCATTACCTGGGCGTGGCGGCCCATCGGCGGCTCGCGATCGTTGAACTTGTTGCCGAGCGCGCCCTTCTCCATCTTCTCGAAGCCCAGCGCCAGCACGCATTCGGCGGCGCCGCTCTCCACCGCCTGCCGTGCCAGCCACAGCGCGGTGGAGCCGGTGGAACAGTTGTTGTTGACGTTGACCACCGGGATGCCGGTCAGGCCCAGCTCGTAGACGGCGCGCTGGCCGCAGGTGCTGTCGCCGTAGACGTAGCCGACATAGGCCTGCTCGACCTGGTCGTAGGGGATGCCGGCGTCGGCCAGGGCCTTCTGCCCGGCCTCGCGCGCCATCTCGTAGTACTCGGCGCTGGCGCCCGGCTTGGCGAACTTGGTCATGCCGACGCCAATCACATTCACTCGGTTCTTCATGTTGCGCTCCTCGTCATTCGATGCAATTGGATTCGCTCAGATCAGCTTGCTGAACACGGACAGCCCGTGCGCCAGGCGCACGTCGCCATCGACGCGCAGCTTGCCGCGCTGGTACAGGTCGCGTGCATCGGCCGCGCCGCTGGCCAGAGCCGCGAGGTCTTCATCGGCGATGCCGAACACGGTGGCGGCCTTGTCGCTCTGGCCCTGTTCCAACCTGGGCGACTTGCCGCTGAGATCGAGCACCCAGCTCGCCTCCGGCCCACTGACCTTGAACGCCACCACCTGCCCGGCCAGGCCGTTGACGGCCTTCTTGTCGGACTTGAGGCGCTCGGCCAGGGCGGCGAACACCGCGCCGCTCTTCGCCTCCTTCGGCGCGGCAGCGGCCGGGGCCGCCTTGGCGGGTGCCGCAGTCGGCGCACTAGCCGCTTCCTGCAACAGCTTCGGATCCATCTTCTGCAGGAAGCCCAGCTTCTGTGAAGCCATCACGTTACCCGTGACCTTCATCTTGCCGCCGAAGTAGAGCTTGTTCGGATCGGCCTTGCCGCTGGACATGGCGACGAAGTCTTCCTCGCTCAGTTCCAGCGTCACGTCCGCATTGGGCGCCGTGCCCTGCTTCACCGCGCCGTCGCCGGACTTGAGGTCGATGAACCAGGCGCTGTCCGGCTCCTTCAGGTTGAACTGGAACACCGTCTTGAGCTGGTCGCCCATGCCCTTGTTGGCGGCGATGTGCTTGCCGATGGCGGCGAAGACCGTGGTGGAATTGAGCCCGCCGCCGCCCTGCTCAGCGGCAGCAACAGGCGCCGCGCCGCCCTTGGCGGCGCGTTCGGCACTCGCCTCGGTCAACAATTTCGGATCCATCTTCTGCAGGAAGCCCAGCTTCTGCGAAGCCATCACGTTACCCGTGACCTTCATCTTGCCGCCAAAGTAGAGCTTGTTCGGATCGGCCTTGCCGGTGGACATGGCGACGAAATCCTCGTCGCTCAATTCCAGCGTCACGTCCGGCTTGTCGGCCACGCCCTGCTTCACCGCGCCATCGCCGGACTTCATGTCCAGCGTCCAGACGCTATCCGGCGACTTGAGGTCGAACTGGAACATGGTCCTGGTCTGCTCGCCCAGACCCTTGGTTGCGGCGAGGTGCTTGCCGATGGCGGCGAACACATCGGCCGACACCGGGCCGAAAGCGACGGCCGCCGCTGCCGCCTGAGCCTTGGGCTTGGCCTTGCGCTGCGGGATCTGCTCGTACAGTTCCACGGCTGCATTCTTGATCACCACCTTGTCGCGTTCCTTGACCCTGGTCTCGAACACGATGCGGCTGTCCGACTCCTTCCACATGCGCGTCACCAGGGTTTCGCCCGGGAACACGCTCTCGGCGAAGCGCACCTTGATGCTCTTGAACTTGCGCGGATCATTGCCGCAGAAAGCTTTGATCACATGACGGCCGACGTGGCCGTAGGTGCACAGGCCGTGCAGGATCGGCTTGTCGAAGCCGAAAGCCTTGGCAAAGGCCGGATCGGCATGCAGCGGATTCCAGTCACCGGACAGGCGATACAGCAGGGCCTGGTTGAGATCGGTCTTCTCCTCGATCACCGCGTCCGGCTCACGCGCCGGCGGCACGTTGCTCTCACCCGAAGGCCCGCGCTCGCCGCCCCAGCCGCCGGCGCCGCGCACGAAGGTGGTGATCTCGTTGTAGGCGATCTCCTCGCCGGACTCGTCGGTGGTGGTCACGCCCAGCGCCACCACCGCGTGCGGCGCCTTGTCATAGGCGCTCTTGAAGCGGAAAGTGTGTTTGAGCTTGCCCTTGGTCGGGAACGGGAACTTCACCTCGGTGTACTGCTCGCCGTGCAGCACGCGGTCGAAGCCGTAGTTGAGGCCCGGCACCGGTGACTTGCCTTCCTTGGCCATGGTCAGCATGGCGTTCATCGCCGGCATCACCGCATAGGTCGGCAGCACGTGGAAACCATCGCTGCTCAATTCGTAGACCAGCGACAGGTCCTTCTTGTCCAGCGGGTCGGCCGCCGCGCCCACGCCCAGCGCGTACAGCGCCACGTCGTGCTCGCTGTGCGAGGATTCGACCGTGGTCTCGGCCTTGGAGGCCAGGTCCAGGTCGATGTATTGGTTGCCGCCCAGGCTCTTGGAATTCATGTTGGCCAGCACCGGCGCCATCGACTGGTTGATGTCGGCGGGATGCTCGGCTTCCTTGAAGTCGGTGATCTTGCCCCACTGCGCCGCCACCTCGTCCGGGCCGAAGGCGCGGCCGAGCTTGAAACTGTGGCCGCGAGTGCGCTCCCAGCGCAGCTTGGAGATGTAGCCGGCACCGACCTCGAACAGACCGCCGGTCTCCTTGCAGTCCTCGTGGCACAGCCAGCCCACCAGCGGCGACACCGATTCCGGCTTGAGCGCGGCGATCAGTTCCGGCGGCAGCACCGTCTCAGTCAGGCGCGAACCGGCAATCGGCGCGATGGTGTTGCAGTGCACGTTCTTGTTGCGGCCCTCGATGGCCAGGGTGTTGGACAGGCCGAGGATGCCGAGCTTGGCGGCCGAGTAATTGGCCTGGCCGAAGTTGCCGTAGATGCCGGCGGCCGAGGTGGTCATGACGATGCGGCCGTAGCCCTTGTCGCGCATCACCGGCCAAGCGGCGTGGCTGACCGCGAAGGAGCCTTTCAGGTGCACGCGCTGGATCAGGTCCCAGTCCTCCACCGTCATCTTCTGGAAGCTGCTGTCGCGCAGGATGCCGGCGTTGTTGATGACGATGTCGATGGTGCCGAAGCTGTCGAGCGCGGTCTGCACGATCTTCGCGCCGTCCTCGACCGAATCGTAGTTGGCCACGGCTTCGCCGCCGAGGGCCTTGATCTCCTCCACCACCGCGTCCGCCGCCGCCGAGGACTTGCCGCCGCCGTGGATGCTGCCGCCGAGGTCGTTGACCACCACCTTGGCGCCACGTGCGCCGAACAGCAGCGCATGCTGCTTGCCCAGGCCGTTGCCGGCGCCGGTGACGATGACCACCTTGCCTTCGTAACGCAGTTGCTCTGCCATTGCCGCTCCTCCAGATATTTCGAATTCAGATCTTTATTGTTTGCCTGTCATTCTGCGCCGGGGCCGGATACTTCGCTGCGCTCGGGATGACAGATGAAGGTGCCGTGCCTATAAGGTCCTGGCAATCAACTCTTTCATGATCTCGTTGGTTCCACCATAGATCTTGCTGGCGCGGGAGTCGATATAGGCCCGCGCGATGGGGTATTCCAGCATGTAGCCGTAGCCGCCGTGCAGCTGCACGCACTCGTCCACCACCTTGCACAGCAGGTCCGAGGTCCAGTACTTGGCCGCAGCGGCTGCATCCGGCGCCAGCTTGTTGTTCAGTTGCAGCTCGATGCAGCGATCGACGAAGACCTGGCCGATGCCGATTTCCGCCTTCATCTCCGCCAGCTTGAAGCGCGAGTTCTGGAATGAGGCCACCGGCTTGCCGAAGACCTTGCGGTTGCGGGTGTATTCCAGGGTCATGTCCAGCGCCGCCTGGGCGCCGGCGATGGACAGGATGGCGATGATCAGCCGCTCCCAGGCCAATTCCTTCATCAGCATGATGAAGCCCATGCCTTCCTTGGGACCGAGCAGGTTGGACTGCGGCACGCGCACGTTGTCGAAGAACAGCTCGCAGGTGTCCTGGCCCTTCATGCCGACCTTCTTCAGCGGTTTGCCCTTGGTGAAGCCGGGGGTGCTGGCTTCCACCAGGATCAGGGACAGATCCTTGGAGCCTTCGCCGCTGTCGCCGGTGCGCGCCACCACCACCACGATGTCGCTGAGGTAGCCGTTGGTGATGAAGATCTTGGAGCCGTCGATGATGTAGTCGCTGCCGTCCTTCACCGCGCGGGTCTTGATCGCCTGCAGGTCGGAGCCGGTGCCGGGCTCGGTCATCGCTACCGCGCCGATGGCTTCGCCGCTGGCCATCTTCGGCAGCCAGTGCTTCTTCTGCGCCTCGTTGCCGAAGTTGTAGATGTAGTTGGCGATGATGTCCGAGTGCACCGAGAAACCGACGCCGGAGGCGCCGGCATGGGTCTGCTCTTCCATCAGCACCGTGCTGTAGAGCCGGTCCGCGCCCATGCCGCCATATTCCTCGGGGATGGTCAGGCAGAGGAAGCCCAGTTCGCCGGCGCGGTTCCAGATGGCGCGATCGACATGCTGCTGCTCTTCCCAGCGCTCGTGATGCGGCATCACCTCTTCGGCGAAAAAGCGACGCAGGCTCTTGCGGAACTCTTCATGCTCCGCGCCGAACAGGGTTCTTGGGACCATCTGCCGCTTCTCCTTTTGATTGTTGGGATTTTGTTGCTATGCAGCGTAATGAGGGTGGCGCCGGGACAGAATGCGCATGGGGGACAAACGCTTGTGAATTTCGGAAAGGGCGCTTCCACGCTCGCTGGCTCTATGTGACTTGTCGTCCTGAGCGCAGCGAAGGATCTGGCTGTGCGCGGGGCCAGATCCTTCGCTGCGCTCAGGATGACAGGAGTTGAGGGAGGCGCTTTGGCTGCCCTCAAAGCGTCTTCAGGTATTCGATGATCGCCTTGCGCTCCGCGTCGGTCAGCACCGCGGTGAACGCATGGCCCTGGTTGCCCTGGCTGTACAACAGGGTGTTGTAGACCTTGCGGTTCTCGATCTGCTGTCTGGTGAACGGCGGCGCCGTCTGGATCGGCAGGTTCCACAGGAACCAGAAGTTCTTGTACAGATTTCCCAGCAGGCCGCCGTCGGGCGCCGGGCCGTTCGGGTTCGACAGGCTGCAATCCACGCCCGGCGTGGTGCCGGGATCGCCGCACTTGACCACGGTGTAGTCCCAGCCCAGCTTGGTAGTGTCGTAGGCGCGCTGTAGATCGCTGTCGTAACCCATCACCACCGAAGCGGGTAGCCCGGCCGGCACCGGCGCGGAGGCGCGCTGCCAGATCACGGGCCGATCTTCCGTGGGCTTGAGCACGCCCCAGATGTTGGGCACCGAGCCGTTGTGCAGATACGGCGCCGCGGCCCAGATGCCGTATAGCGGCGGCGCCAGCATGATCGGCGCATTGCCCGCGGTGCTGTACTGATCGCCCAGGCCGCAGTACAGGAAGGCGTTGCCCTGCGCCGCCTGCGGAATGGTGCCATTGGCATTGCGCAGGCTCTGGTTTGCTTCGCCGTAGATCGCGTCGGTGCCGATCACGTTCATCGGCACGGTGCGCGCGGCGATGCCTTCCAGCGCCGGCGTGTCCAGATAGGTCGAGTCGTTGACGTAGCGCGGCGAGTAGGCGCCGTGGCAGCTGGCGCAGGAACCGTTGCCGCCGCCGCTGGGCGCGGGCACCGGGTTGTCCAGGTCCGCCGCCCACAGGTTCTTGCTGTGGAACAGCACCGCGCCCTGTTGTGCCAGCGGCGTGTTGATGCAGGCCGGGTTGTCGTTCGATCCCGGCGTACCGTCGGTGTTGGCGCAGTAGCCGTAAGGCCAGGACGGGGATTGCAACGATTGCGCCCAGGTCTGGAACGGCACGTCGCTCTGATCGACCCAGGCCAGTGCCGCCTTGGCTCCCGCTCCGCCAAGAATGCCCTCGGTCAGGGGATAGTAGGCCGCCATGTCGATGCGCGAAGCGTCGGTCGGCAGGATCGCGCCATGGAATTTCTGCGGCCGGTTGCTCAGGTTCCACCAGGGCGGGCTCTTGATGGTGCCGATGGCGCCGCTGTGGATCAGGTCGGCGATGGGCAGGGCCGAGGGATCGCCGCCGCTGAACAGCACAAAGCCCAGCTGAAACTGGTCGATCGCCCCGGTGCCGCGGTTGCTGGCGATGTTGAGCAGGCCGCTGGTGGCGAGGAAACCCGGCGCACCCGCCGCGGTGAAATCGCGGAACGCCACCTCGAAGTCGCCGATGCTGCCGGCGCCGCCATATTGCGCGCCCATGCCGGCGCCATCGGCCGCAGTGCCGAGCTGGCCGTTGTGGCAGAAGGCACAGAACTTCACGCCGATGTTGCCGGTCCAGCTGCCGTCGGCCTTGCGCAACTGGGTGTAGACCAGCGGCAACTGGCCGGAACCGCCGTTGCTCTTGTTGGGATCTTCGCCGGGCAGTGGATAGGGATTGCGGTTCGGCGCCAGCGCCGAACCATGGCGCTCGGCCACCAGCTGATCGAATTGCGCGGGACGTCCCGGCAGGCCCCACACCTTCCACAGCTTGTTGTAATCGGTGGCCGGAATGGAAAACAAGGTGCTGCTGGCGCTGCCGCTGAACATGGTGGCCGTTCCGACCTCGCCCTGGCCCTCGCCGATCAGGGCGCCCTGCGCCAGCTGTTGCCGGTATTGCCCACAAGTTGCGGGCTGCGGCGTGGGGTTGCTGCAACTCTTCCAGTAGGTGTTGAACACCACCGCCTTGTTCTGGTTGACGCCCGACACCACCAGGGTACGCGGATCGGCCGGCAGCGCCGCACTGTCCGGCAGCGGGTTGCCGCTGTTGGCGCAGTAGCTGTTCCACGCATTGCCGGAGTGCCGGCCGCCCAGCAAGGGCTGCTGCTGCGCCACCGGCGCGCCGCCGGCACCGGACAGCAGCGCGGCGCAGCCGGAGGGATTGTCCCAGCAGCCGAGCAAGGTCTGCATCGCGCTATACGGCTGACTCCCCGAGGGCCAGGGCTGGCCGCCGGTGTGGCCCTGCGCCGGATCGGACGGATTGGTCAGCAGCTTGCTGGACGCCACACCCTTGCCCAGAGTGCTCCAGGCCGTCATGACATTGTTGTAGTCCTGGCTGCTGTCGCCGCTCAGCAGGAACAGGTTGCCCTGCGTTGCCGCGCTGGTGCCGGCGGTATCGGC
>JAQGNS010000536.1 GCA_028291705.1 Nevskia sp. | reverse complement strand
CGGCGGCGTGCTGGCGCAGACGCCGTTCGAGGTGGACCCGACCGGCGTCTGGAGTTCGGCCGAGTGGTTCACCTACGCCGGCATGGCGCGGCTCAACGGCCTGGAAGGCCTCAACGCCGCGGTGCGTGATTTCCCGGCCGCGGCCCTGCTTGGCGCGGCACAGGTGCCGACCTATGACCTGGCCCGGCAGGAGCTGGATACCTTCTTCCAGGCCTCGGGCAGCGGCCTGCGCGGGCATATCCAGCGCTCGTACCGCGCCGAGACCAACCTGGGTGGCGGCGCCAGCTACGTCATCTCCGCGGCGCCCGGCTCCCTGCTGGACCAGCTGATCATCAACGTGGAAGCGCTGTACGTGCCGGACCGAACCTTCACCGATCCCTCGCTCGGTGCCGGCTTCCTGCGCAAGCACGAATGGATCACCGCGCTGGTGATGGAGAAGTACCAGCGGTTCTCGGTCAGCCTGCCGGCGACCTATATGGTGTTCCAGTGGCTGCACAAGACCGAGAGCGACCTGTTCGGTCGCTATCTCGGCGGCATGGGCGGTGATGTGAGCAAGCCGCCGCCCGGCTACGGCGGCGGCTACAACGCCTTGGCCTTCGCCCTGCAGCAGCCCTTCCCCAACCTGATCTGGCGCGCCGACTTCGCCGCGCTCTACGATCCCAAGGGGGGAATCCTGCTGCAGCCCGCGGTGCGCTGGAAGCCAAACGGCAGCTTCAGCGTGGAAGCGTTCTACAACTTCATCGACGGCCATCTCGGCACGCCGACCAACAACGCCCTGTCGACGTTCGACTACGCCAGCGAGGTGACGCTGCGCGTCGGCTACCAGTTCTGAATCCGGGTGGTGGATGAGCCGTGCCGCATTGCGGCCGGCCCATCCATCACTTCACTCGATGAAGCGGCAGAATTCCTCCAGCGGCACCCGGTCCGTGCGCAACCGGTTGACCACCGCGTCCTGGTCCTCGTAGCCGATGGCCACGCCGCAGAACAGCATCAGCTCCTCGGGTGCTTCAAGGAAAGTCCGCACCGTGCGGTGCACCAGCGACCAGCTTTCCTGGGCGCAGCAGTCGATGCCGGCTTCGCGCAGCAGCAGCATCAGGCTTTGCAGGTACATGCCGAGGTCCGACCACTGCGGCGGGCCCATCTGGCGGTCGACCAGGCAGAACAGGCCCACCGGCGCGCCGAAGAACTTGAAGTTGTTGCTCAACCAGTTGAGGCGGGCGAACTTGTTCTCGCGCGCGATGCCGAGCACGCCGTAAAGGTCCTCGCCGTTCTTGTAGCGGTAGTCGCGGTACGGCGCCTTGAGGGATTTCGGATAGACGTCGTATTCGGACGGGGCATCGCCCATCGGATTCTTCGCCAGCTGTTTCGCCACCTGGGCCTTGAACTGCGCCAGCGGCTCGCCCGAGACCACGTAGATCTTCCAGGGCTGCACATTGCCGCCCGAAGGCGCCCGCGCCGCCTTGGCCAGGGCTTCCTCGATCAGGGCGCGCGGCACCGGCTTGTCGAGGAAGGCCCGCACCGAACGGCGGCCCAGCACGGCATCACTCACATTCATCGCGGCTATTCCCCGATTGGTTTATCCGGCTGGTTTAATCCGGTTGCATGGACCCGGCGCGGTCCGGACATGATACAGATGCCCCTCCCCGTGGTACGCAGCTGTGCCGGTTGAAGCGGCCGCGCCGATCGGTCGTAATAGCGCCTCCGCCACGCACCCCGGATCCGGCAATGACCCAGCAAACCAACGCACTCGGCCAAGGCCTGGACCGCCCGGTGCCGGACTGGCAGGCGCCCTCCCCGCCGCCGCGCAAAGTGATGCAGGGCCACTGGTGCCGGCTGGAGCCGCTGGACGCGGAGCGCCACGCCCGACCGCTGTACGAAGCCTTCGCGCTCGATGCGGAAGGCCGCAACTGGACCTATCTGCCTTACGGCCCCTACGACTCCTTCGACAGCTATCGCGCCTGGGTGGAATCGGCCGGCAAAGGACCCGATCCGCTGTTCTTCGCCATCGTCGACCTGGCTTCAGGCCGAGCTGTCGGCGTTGCCAGCTTCATGCGCATCGACCCAAGCAATGGCTCGATCGAGGTAGGCGGACTCAACTTCTCGCCGCTGCTGCAGGGCCGGCCGGCCGCCACCGAGGCGATGTTCCTGATGATGCAGCGCGCCTTCGCGCTGGGCTACCGCCGCTACGAGTGGAAGTGCAATGCGCTCAACGCTCCCTCGCGCTCGGCGGCGCTGCGCCTGGGCTTCAGTTTCGAGGGCGTATTCCGTCAGGCCACGGTGGTGAAGGGGCGCAACCGCGACACCGCCTGGTATTCGGTGGTCGACGGCGAGTGGCCGAAGCTGCAGGAAGCCTTCTTGCGCTGGCTGGCGCCGGATAATTTCGACACCCTGGGGTTGCAGAAACTGCGCTTGTCGGACCTGACCGCCGCCGTGCCGAAGATCGCCAGTGTCGCCTGAGCAACCACCCCGGCTGGCCGATTCATCTATATTGGGCCAATAACAGCACGAATCGCGGCGACCCGGAGATCGTTCCCCGGGCGGCACGAGATTCTCAACGAGGAGCCCCATGATTGGATACCTGTTCGTCACCGGTTTGATTTTCGCGCTGGTCGGGCTGTACAGCCTGATCGATCCGAATGCCGCCCTGGCGCCGCTGGACCTGCATTTCCAGACAGTCAACAGCTTCAGCCAGGAGCGCGGTACCGCCGGCGGGGTAACGCTGGCCGTGGGCATCCTCCTGATCGCCAGCGCCCACTATCGCAAGCTGGTCCTGCCGGCCCTGTGGATGGTGACGATGGTGCTCGGTGGCCTCGAAGCCGGCCGGCTGGTGAGCCTGGTGGTCGATGGCATGCCCGGCAAGATCGTGTGGATCTACGCGGCCTTCGAGGTCTTCGGCCTGCTCCAGGGTATTTTCTGGCTGCGACGGGAACTCGTGGCGCAGCCCTAGGCCACGGTGGATTCAGCGCCGCGACATCTACGCGGCGCTGCTGGTCAGCACGCCCCGTCCGGCGTCGGTGAGGTGATCGTGATGGTCGATCAGCCCGGCGCGGCGCAGGGAGGCCAGCGCCAGCATGCACTTGCCGTAGTCGCCGCGCGCATGACATTCGCCGAAGGGATCGCGTCCCTCGCCGATGTTGTGCAAAGCCGCCAACTCCATCTCGCTCAGACCCGAATTCATGGCCCTCTCCTTTGCGCCATTGCCGATGCAGCCATTGCCAATGCAGAGTAACCGCAGCACCATACGCTTTGGAGTGGGTATAACAACCTAATGCTGAATAGGGGCTGAAGAGCGGTAGTACTGCGGGTAGCGAGCGGTGTGGGATACGCGATTGATTCGCCGCATTCGTCCGACGAGTTGTCCAGGCAGATCAGGCCTGGCTCAAACCGATACCACCTTCCACACCCTGAATCCCACGAGGTGATCCTCCAGGAACGTGCCTGTCACGGTCACGCTGACATTGAAGGTGCCGCGCATCAGCAATTCCGGCGAGTCCTTGAACAGGCCACGCTCGCCCCCGGTCATCTTCTGCTCGCTGTCGAACTGGCGCTGGCCGGTATTGCCCTCCCATTGCACCGGATCGCCCAGCAGGGAGACGAACTCGGCCTTGCTCATACCCAGGTGCAACCCGGCAAGCGCCTTGGCCTGGTCGGCCTGGCGGCCATGCAGCTCGCGGCAGCCTTCGGCGGTGGCGGTCACCGCCTCTCGCACCTCGAACCCGGAAAGCTCCAGCCGCGGCACGGCGGACACGAAGCTGACCACGCCGTTCGAGCCGAGGTAGCACATCCGCGCTTCGTAATCCTCGGTGTCGGTGGACTCGATCAGCCGGGTCTTGCCCAGCCGCGCCTGAACCTCGTTGAGCGTGCCGACATTCAGGCGCAGGCCGAGAAACGAGGTGAAACGGCTGCCGTCATCCCCGGCCAGGGCCGGAAATGCGATAACCGCCAAAACCATTGCCAGAGTGCTCGATTTCACGTCCCTGTCCCCCTTTCGGCTACCATTCAAGCATAACTGCGCGTTCCCTGAACTTCACCGGGGGGCGCCGGTCGAAATGACGTAGTCAATATGCGGAGCACCGCACATGAAGCTCAGGAAACGCACGATTCTGGCCGCCGCCTTCGGCATTGCCGCCTGTACCGCCGCAGCGCATGCCGACAAGGTGCACCGCCACGGTGCGGTGAAGGCGCCCGCTCCGGTGGTGGTGTTGCCGGCGGATGCCAAGCGCATCATCATCCCCACTCCCTTGGGCGGCCCCAGTGTCGCCGTGCCGGTCCGCAGCGGCATCGACGTGGCGGCCGGTGCGCCGGCATCCGCTCCGGTGGCAATGAG
>JAQGNS010000519.1 GCA_028291705.1 Nevskia sp. | reverse complement strand
CGGTGATCTTCCTCGAGCCCAAGCGCATCTACAACGGCCCCTTCGACGGCCACCACGACCGGCCGCTCACCTCCTGGGCCAAGTACCCGCAAAGCGAAGTGCCGGACGGCTACTACAAGATCCCGCTGGGCAAGGCAGCCATCGTGCGTGAAGGCAGCGCCGCCACCATCCTCACCTACGGCACCATGGTTCACGTCTCGCTCGCTGCCGTCGCGGAGTCGGGCCTGGACGTGGAAGTGATCGACCTGCGCACCCTGTTCCCGGTCGATGTCGAAACCATCGAAGCTTCGGTGAGGAAGACCGGCCGTTGCGTCATCGTCCACGAAGCTAGCCGCACCTCCGGCCTCGGCGCGGAACTGATGGCCCTGGTGATGGAGCATTGCTTCCATCATCTCGAAGGGCCGGTACAACGCGTCACCGGCTGGGACACGCCGTACCCGCATGCTTTCGAGTGGCAATACTTTCCTGGCCCCGACCGCGTGCGCGCGGCGCTGGCTCAAGTGATGGAGGGCTGACATGGGCCAGTTCACGTTTAAATTGCCCGACATCGGCGAAGGCATCACCGAAGCGGAAATCGCCACCTGGCGCGTCGCCGTCGGCGACACCGTCAAGGAAGACCAGCCCCTGGTCGATGTGCTGACCGAAAAGGCCGCGGTAGAAATCCCATCGCCGTATGCGGGCAAGGTGATGGAGCTGAAGGGCAACCCCGGCGACTTCGTGCCGGTGGGTTCGGTCATGGTGGTGCTGGAGGTGGCTGGCGAGGGCGCGGTTGAAGCGCCCGCCGCCGCTGCTCCCGCCGCACCGGTGCAGTCCGCACCTGTCGCCAAGGAAAAGCCCGCGAAGCAGGCATCAGCGCCCGCTCCAGCCGCGGCGTCCGCCGCTCCGGCCCCCGCAGCGGTGGCGCAGGCCACCGGTAGCGCGCCTGTGCCCCTGGTACCTCGCAGCGAGGGCGAGAAGCCCCTGGCCACCCCTGCGGTGCGCCAGCGCGCCCGCGACCTCGGCATCCAGCTGTCCTACGTGCCCGGCAGCGGCCCGGCCGGCCACATCACCCACGCCGATCTCGATGCCTTCATCGCGCGCAAGCCGGTCAGCGGCGCCGCGGCTTCGAACACGCGGCAGAAGCGCGAAGGCGTGGAGCAGATCAAGGTCATCGGCCTGCGCCGCAAGATCGCCGAGGCGATGCAGCGCTCCAAGCAGCGCATCCCGCACTTCGCCTACGTCGAGGAAGTGGACGTTACCGAGCTGGAAGCCCTGCGCACCCACCTCAACAACAATCGCAAACCCGATCAGGCCAAGCTGACCCTGCTGCCCTTCCTGGTGCTGGCCCTGGTGCGCGCCGTGCCGGATCACCCGGAAGTGAACGGCACTTTCGACGACGAAGCTGGCATCGTGCACCGTCCCTCCGCCCTGCACATCGGCATCGCCGCGCAGACCCCGAACGGCCTGGTGGTCCCGGTGATCCGCCACGCCGAAACGCTGGACCTGTGGCAGGCCGCTGCCGAGATCAGGCGTCTGGCCGAGGCCGCGCGCAGCGGCAAGGCCAGCCGCGAGGAACTGTCCGGCTCCAGCATCACCATCAGCAGTCTGGGCCCCATGGGCGGCATCGTCTCCACCCCGGTGATCAATGCCCCGGAAGTGGCCATCGTCGGCGTCAACAAGATGATCGAGCGCCCCATGGTGCGCAACGGCCAGATCGTCACGCGCATGATGATGAACCTGTCGTCCTCCTTCGATCATCGCATCGTCGACGGCTGGAACGCGGCCGAGTTCATCCAGCACATCAAGCGGCTGTTCGAGAATCCCGCCACCCTGTTCATGGATTGAAGTAATGGCCAAAACGATCACGACGAAAGTGCTGGTGGTGGGCGGCGGCCCCGGCGGCTATGTCGCCGCCATCCGCGCCGGCCAGCTTGGTTTGGACACCACCCTGGTGGAAGAAGACCGCCTCGGCGGCACCTGCCTGCTGCGCGGCTGCATTCCTTCCAAGGCCTTGATCCACGCCGCGAGCAAGTTCCACGAGTTGAGCCATGCCGGCAATATCGGCATCACCCTGCCGCAGCCGGCCACCTTCGATCTGGCCAAGGCCGTCAGCTGGAAGGACGGCATCACCGGCAAGCTCAACAGCGGCGTCGGCGGCCTGCTGGCCAAAGCCAAGGTGCGCACCGTCAGCGGCCGCGCCGTGTTCAGCGACGCCAAGACCTGCACGGTGCAAACCGCCGAAGGTCCCCAGACCATCACGGCCGAGCACGTCATCCTGGCTACCGGCTCGGTGCCGGTCGAATTGAAGATCCTGCCCTTCGGCGGTGACATCCTCTCCTCTACCGAAGCTCTGTCCCTGGCCGAGGGGCCGAAGCGTCTGGCCGTGGTCGGCGCCGGCTACATCGGCCTGGAACTGGGCATCGCCTTCGCCAAGCTCGGCAGCCAGGTCACCGTGGTCGAGGCGCAGGAGCGCATCCTGCCGCTGTACGACGCCGAAATGACCCGCCCGGTGGAACGCTGGCTGAAGAAGAACGGCGTCACCGTCCATCTCAAATCCATGACCACCGGCTTCGCCGGCAAGGGCAAGAGCCTCAAGCTGCAATACCAGTCCGCCGACGGCGGCAGCCAGGACATCCCCTGCGACAAGATCCTGGTCACCGTCGGTCGCCGCCCAAACACCCAAGGCTGGGGCCTGGAAAACATGGCCGTGGATCTGGCCGGCCCCTACCTCAGGATCGACGAACAATGCCGCACCTCGATGCGCAACGTCTGGGCCATCGGCGACCTCGTCGGCGAGCCCATGCTGGCGCACAAGGCTTCCAAGCAGGGCGAGATGGTGGCCGAGATCATCGCCGGCCAGAAGCGCAGCTTCGATCACGTCTGCATCCCCGCCGTGTGCTTCACCGAGCCGGAGATCGTCAGCGCCGGCCTGAGTCCGGAGCAGG
>JAQGNS010000451.1 GCA_028291705.1 Nevskia sp. | reverse complement strand
GAGCAGATGGCCCAGCGCCTCCTGGTGGCGCGAGCTCATGTAAAGAAAGGCCGGATCCGGGGCAATGGAAAACGGCGGCTCGCGGAGATTGAAATGCGCGGCGTACACGGTCTATGGGCGAGCTGGGCGGTGCAGCGGTCGAAAAACAGGCTCCGAGTATAGCGTAGGGCCAGTCCGTGGCCTGCCCTTTTTACAGGGTGGAAACCAGCCTATCGAAGTGCGGAATACCGTTTTCCTATCTTTGGAAGTCGTACAGGCTGCCCAGTCCCAGGATTTGCGTCAGTTCGTCCAGCGCACCGCGTGATTCGTCGAGCAGTGTCGGGTCGGCGAGGTCGGCCAGCACCAGGCGATCGCGGTAATACTTGTTGGCCCAGGCGGTCAGGCGGGTGTACTGGGCGTCGTTCATCCAGACCTTGGGATTCACCGCCGCGCGCTCGGCCTCGTCCAGCACCACGCGCAGGCGCAGGCAGGCGGGGCCGCCGCCGTTGCGCATCGACTGGCGCAGGTCGAATACCCTGACCCCGGCGATGGGGTTGGCCGGATCCTGGATCAGACGCTGGATCGCCGCCCACACCTTGGGACGCTCCTCGCATTCGTGCGCCGCCACGATCCACATCGAGCCGTCCGGCGGGCAGATCAGCTGGCTGTTGAACAGGTAGGAGTGCACCGCGTCTTCCACCGGCACTTCACTGTCCTTGATTTCCAGGAACACCGGTTCCCGCGCCGGGACGCTGCCGCCGCGCAGGCTGCGCCGCATCCAGTCCTGCACCGCCTTTTTATCCGCGAACGCCTGCTCGTGGTAGAGCAGCACCTCGCGGTTGCCCACGGCGATCACATCGTTGTGGAACACGCCCTGGTCGATCACCTCGGGCTTTTGCTGGGCAAAATGGCGGCGCGCGGGATCGAGCTGGTGCAGGCGCGCCACCGCCTCGCTGGCGGCGAGGGTCTGCCGCGCCGGGTACTTCTGTGGACGCGGGCTGTCCTCGCCCGCAGCGCCATAGACGAACAGCTCCAGGCCAGGTGCGCCGTAGTCGCTGCACAGGCGGGTGTGGTTGGCGGCGCCCTCATCGCCCATCTGCGGCGTGGCCGGCAACGCTTCGTGGTGTACGAAGCGTTTCTCATCGGTAAAGATCGCGCGCAATGCCCGCGCCGTGGTTTCCGGCTCGATGGCGCGATGCAGGTGGGTGGCTAGGTTGGCCGGAGTGAAATGCACGCGGCCGTCGGCACAGTCCATGCTCGGCGACACGGTGGCGGCGTTGGCGGTCCACATCGACGAGGCCGAGGCCATCGCCGCCAGCAGCGCGGGCGCCTCGTTGTGCGCCTTGCGCAGCACGTCCGCGTCCTTGCCGGAGAAGCCGAGGCGTTTCAAGGAGGGGATGTGCGGACGTTCCTGCGGTGGCAGCACGCCCTGGGCCATGCCCAGGTCCGCCAGCGCTTTCATCTTGGCCAGGCCCTGCAGCACGGCGCCGCGGGGATCGGACGGCTGTTCGGCGTTCTTCGCCGAGGCGACATTGCCCATCGCCAGGCCCGCGTAGTTGTGCGTCGGCCCGACCAGGCCGTCGAAGTTCGCCTCGACCGTGTCCCTGCCCGTGCTCACAGGCTCAGGCCGGGCGACAGTTGCGCGGGCAGTTCGCAGGCCGGCGACTCGATCGAGGCCACCGGGTAGGCGCAGTAGTCGGCGGCATAGAAAGCCGAGGCGCGGTGGTTGCCCGAGGCGCCGATGCCGCCGAAGGGCGCGGCGCTGGAAGCGCCGGTGGTCTGGCGGTTCCAGTTGACGATGCCGGCGCGGATGCCGCGGTGGAACTGTTCATAGTCCTCGCGCCGATCCGACAGCAGCGCCGCGGACAGGCCGTAGCGGGTGCGGTTGGCGCGCTCGATCGCCTGGTCCAGCCTGTCGTAACGGTCGACCTGCAGCAGCGGCCCGAAATATTCCTCGTCCGGCAGTTCGGCGATACCGCTCACGTCCAGCAGGCCGGGCGAGAGGTAGGCGGGGCCGAGATCGAGCTTCTTCAATTCCACCAGGGGTTTCGCGCCCAGCGCTATCAGGCTGGCCTGCGCCGCCACCATGCCGTCGGCGGCCCGGGCCGAGATCAGTGCGCCCATGAAGGGCTGCGGCTCGGCGTCGTAGGCGCCCACCTTGAGATTGCGGGTGATGTTCGCCAGTTCCTCGAGGAAGGCGTCGCCGTCGGCACCCCTGGGCAGGTACAGGCGCCGCGCGCAGGTGCAGCGCTGGCCGGAAGACAGGTAGGCCGACTGCACCACGTCATGCAGCGCTGCCTTGGTGTTCTTCACCGCGCCGACGATCAGCGGATTGTTGCCGCCCATTTCCAGGGCCAGGATCTTGTGGGGTGTTTCAACGAACTGCCGCGCCAGGATATGGCCGGTGCGGGCGCTGCCGGTGAAGTAGAGGCCATCCAGGCCGGGATGGGCGGCCAGCGCCTCGCCGGTAGCGCGCTCGCCCTGCAGCAGCGACAGCACGCCGGCCGGGAGGCCGGCTTCGGCCCACAGCTTCACCGTTTCCTCGGCCACGCCCGGTGTCAGCTCGCTTGGCTTGAACAGCACCACGTTGCCCGCCAGCAGGGCCGGCACGATGTGGCCGTTCGGGAGATGCCCAGGGAAGTTGTAGGGGCCGAACACCGCCACCACGCCGTGCGGGCGGTGACGCAGCGCCTGGGTCATGGCGCCGCTCTGCGTTTCGCTGCTGCCGGTGCGGGCGTGGTAGGCGCGCACCGAGATGTCGATCTTGCCGACCATGGTCGCCACTTCGGTGCGGGTTTCCCACAGCGGCTTGCCGGTCTCGCGGCCGATGGTGCGGGCCAGGCTTTCCTTGTTCTTCTCCAGCAAGGCGGCGAAGGCGCGGGCGATGCGCTCGCGTTCGGCAAAAGGCAGGTCTGCCCAGGCGGCAAAAGCATGGCGCGCGGCCTTCACCGCCGCATCGACTTCGACGGCCGCGGCGGCTTTGCCGCGCCATGCGGTCTCGCCGTTGGAAGGGCTGGTGCTGGCGAATTCAGG
The DNA here is from genome assembly GCA_028291705.1 of Nevskia sp. Lineage (GTDB taxonomy): Bacteria > Pseudomonadota > Gammaproteobacteria > Nevskiales > Nevskiaceae > Nevskia. The sequence goes on along the minus strand of JAQGNS010000451.1, from coordinate 12,032 downwards.
ACCACTGCCGGGGGACCATTGGCCGCCGATGAAAAGATTGCCGGAAGTGCTCATGGATGCTCCTTACTGTGAGGGCCGCGGCGCGGGAAACAACGCATCGGTCCGGTTTAGCAGGTGATAAGACAGCAGGCCGAGCCATTCTTTTTCGACCAGGCCCAGATCCGCCAGTTGCTTCGAGGAACTGAAACCAGCCCAATGGGAGTCATTGCCGATGTAATCGACCGGATAAGGCACCACTTCCCAGCCCGCCTTGCGGAAACAGCCGACCGAGCGCGGCATATGCCACGCGGACGTGACCAGCAGCCAGGTTTCTCCAGGTTTTGGATCAACCAGCTTCTTCGAATACAGCGCGTTTTCCCAGGTATTGCGCGACGCATTCTCATAGGCCATGCGCGACTGATCCACGCCGATGGATTCGAACAAGGCCCGGGCGACATCGGCTTCCTTGTACGTGGTATTGCGCAACAGGCCGGAGCCTCCGGTGAAAACCAGCCTGGCCTGCGGGTACTGCCGCGCCAATGCCGCAAATGCGGTCATGCGTTCCGCTGCCCCATTCAACGCAGGTTGCTGCAGGGTGAGTGTGTTTTCCAGTTCCAGCGCGCCGCCCAGCACGATGATGCCATCCACCCGGGCCAGCGTCTTGGGAGCGGGGAATCGCTGCTCCAGTGGCGCTGCGCACCAGTGCGTCAGCGGCAGCAGGACGAGCGCCGCAATGAACAGCAATCCCAGACCGAGCAGGCTCCGGCTCAGAACCGGCCGTCGCCGATGCCATAGCCAGGCGATGAGCAGCAGCAGGAACAGCAGGGACTCAGGTGCCAGCAGAGCCCAGACGATTTTCGAGATGATGAAGCCCATGCCGGTTCAGAGCGCCGCGATGCGCACCGATGCACCGGCTTTCACGTTCAGCGCGGCGGCGAGCGCTGCATCCAGTTCCACGCTGTCCGTCCCCGGCGTCAGTTCAGCCAGGGCGCAGCGGAAGCCGCCCAGTTCGGTGTTGGAAACCAGGTGGGTGCCGCCGCCCGTTCCCTTGCCGATTTTCACCGTCAGCTCGCGCGAGCGACGCACGCTGCGGATGTCGGCCAGCGGTGCTTCCACCGTGGGGCCGCCGTCGAAGATGTCGATATAGCCCTGGTAGCGGAACCCTTCCTGCTCCAGCAGGTGCAGCGCCGGCGCGGTATCCGGGTGGACCTTGCCCAGCACCGTCTGCGCCTCGGGCGGCAGCAGCAGGGTGTAGATCGGATGCTTGGGCATCAGTTCCGCGATGAAGGCCTTGTTGCCCATGCCGACGACATGCTCGGCGCGGTCGTAGTCGATGGAGAAGAAGTGCCGGCCCAGGCCTTCCCAGAACGGCGAGCGGCCGTGCTCGTCGGAGACACCGCGCATCTCGGCGATGATCTTGGCGGCGAAGCGCCGCGTGAACTGCGCCATGAAGGCGAAGCGGCATTTCGACAGCAGGCGCCCGGCGCCACCGCCACGGAAATCGGGAGAGAGATACAGCGACACCAGCACGCTGGTGCCGGTGTAGTCGTTGGACAGATACAGCGTCGGCATGCGGTTGTAGACCTTCAGTTCATGGCTGGCATGGACGGTGAGGCCGACATGGTAGTTGTAGAACGGTTCGTCCAGTCCGCAGGCCGCTTCCACCGCGCAGCAGCCGCCGACCTTGCCTGTGTTCACATCTTCGAGCACGAACATGTAGCGCTGGTGTCCGGGCTCCTGCACGTCCGCGGCGAAAGACTGCTCCGACAGGTCGATCTTCTTCTGCAGGAACTCGCGCACCGGCGGCAGCGAGGTGAAGCCGGCGCCGGCACTCTGCGCCATGTGTAGCAGGGCGTCGATATCGGTGGAACGGATGGGACGGATGACTTTCATGGATGATCGCTTGGAGGACAGCGGGAGGCTTCAGCCGAACAGGCGCTGGCGCAGGCTGCGCAGCCCCCAGGATTGGTAACGGGCCATGATGCGGCGCAGTTCGAACGGCGAAGTGGCAGCGTCGTTGAGGCCGAACTGCGTGGTGGTGGCGGTCAGGTAGCCGGCCTCGATCACCAGGTCGCGCACGCGCTCGTTCCAGAAGCCGTAGGGATAGCAGAAGTGATGGATGGCCACGCCGAACAGGTCTTCAAGTTTTTTCTTGCTGGAGCTGATTTCTTCGCGCGCCTGCTCGACGCTCAGTTCCGGCAGCTTGGCGTGGCTGCGCGTATGCGAGCCGATGAGGTGCCCGGCGGCGAGCCACTCGCGGATCTGCGCCTGGTCCATCAGCGGCTCGTAGGCTTCGCCCGCGGGCAGGTCCCAGTCGTTGCCGCCGCCGATGTTGTCGGCCACGATGTATTGCAGGGCCTGGAAGCCGTGTTGCTTCAGCGGACCGAGGCCGTACTTGAGCACGTTGACGTAGCCGTCGTCGAAGCTGATGCCGATGCGTTGTGGCGCCGGGTTCGCGCCCTCGGCCAGGGCATCGAAATCGCAGGACTGGTAGCCGGCCTGACGCAACTCGGCCAGTTGCCGGTCGAACAGCTTCTCGCCGATGTACAGGCCCTTCAGGCGTACGCCCGGCGGACGCGGCCCGAGCTTGTGGTACATCAACACCGGCAGGCCGCCGCCGAAGTAATCGCGGAACGGGCCCAGCGAGGCATAGGTGGAGGGCGGCGGGGCGCTCATCGACGAATGCTCAGGTCCATGACAGTTCACCGGAGGCCAGTTTCAGCAGCAGCGCCGCGCTGAGCTTGCCGCGCTCGGCCAGGCTGGAGATGCGCATCCACTCGCGGTCGGAATGGATCTCGCCGCCGACTACACCGAGGTTGTCGACGTTGGCCAGGCCGCGGGCAGCGAGGTTGTTGCCATCGCAACAGCCGCCGGTAGGGCGGAACTGTAGCTGCAGGCCCAAGGTCTCGCCGCAGTTGCTGAGCAATTGCTGCAGGCGCGCGGTGCCGGCGCTGACCGGCTTGGGCGGGCGGGTGAAGCCGCCGCGCAGTTCCAGCGCATAGCCTTCCGCTTTGCCGGCGGTATCGACCAGTTTCTGCACGGCATCCAGCAGCCAGGCCTCGTCCTCGTGGCGGCTGGTGCGCACGTTGAATTTCAGCACGCAGCGCTCCGGTACGATGTTCAGCGGCCCGCCGCCGTGGACATAGCCGACATTGAGCGTCAGCCCTTCGCGCTGGCCATTGATGCCGTGCAGTTCGGTGGCGAGCGTAGCGGCGGCGGCGATGGCATTACGGCCGTCCTCCGGATTGCGCCCGGCATGGGCGGCGCGGCCGCGCACCACGATGTCGAAATTGCCGCTGCCCTTGCGTTCGGAGGCGAGGCCGCCGTCGGCGTAGGCCGGCTCGTAGACCAGCCCGAAATGATTGCGGCCCGCCGCCTCCGCCAGCAGCGGCGCCGAGCCCTGCGAGCCGATTTCCTCGTCCGGATTGAACAGCACTTCCCAGCCGATGCGTTCGCGGTGCGGGCTTTGCTCCAGGGCTGACAGGGCCAGAAACATGGCGAGCAGCCCGCCCTTGAGGTCGGCCACGCCGGGGCCGTGCATGCGGTCGTCGCCGGCCACATGGGCGTTCTGGAACGGGTGTTCGACGCCGAAGACGGTATCCAGGTGGCCACACAAGAACACCCGCAAGGGTGCATCCGGGCGCTTGCGCAGGCGCAGGGCATGGCCCAGCGGTCGCTCGCGCCATTCGCCGCGGTCGTCGGTATAGCGGTAGGGCGCCACGGCGATGCTTTCCGCCTCGGCCTGCAATGGGGCGAACAGCTGGCGCAAGCGCTGCGCGCAGGCGTCGACGCCGGCGGTATTGAAGCTGCCGGAATTGAGGTTGGACAGACGCAGCAGTTCGTCGCGCATTGCCGCGACCTGCCCGTCGATCCAATGCAGCTGCGGCACGCCGTTGGGCGCGCCATGGGCAGGCGGGGGAGACATGGGGATAGTCTACTACCGCCGCCGGGCGCCGGGTTGTTGCGTCTGCTGTCGCTGCTGCGGCGCAGCAGCCCCGGTTTCCGGCTCTTTTTTGCAAAGGTAAGCGAGGGCGGTATCTTAGGCGCCATCTGACGAGGGCTTCGGCTGAATCCGCCCGCTTGTTGCCCGCATCTAAACCCGGTGCACCTTTGCCGCGTCAAACCGGGTCACGTGGGGCAATTCGTCATCCACCTATAAAACATTCGGGAGCATCATGAACCATTCATTCCTCAGGACGCTGTCCCTGACGGCGCTCGCGGCCGCGGCGCTGGGCATGGCCACGCCGGCCCTGGCCGCCGACGATGTCGCTGTCCGCGTCAAGGCCCTGGACAGTCTGCTGGCCGAGCAGTGGGAGTACAACCTCAAGGACAGTCCGGAGTTCGCCACCATCATCGGCGACTACCGCTACAACGATAAGGTCAGCGATGCCTCGCTGGCCCATGTGCAGCAGCAGAAGAAGGATGCCCAGGCTTTCCTGGTCCGCTTTCAGGCCATCGACACCAGCGGCTTCCCCGAGCAGGAACTGCTCAGCCAGAAACTGATGGTGGAGCAGCTGCAGGACACGCTCAAGGGCATCGAGCTCAAGACCTACGAGCTGCCGCTGGACCAATTCAACGGCATCCATTTGCAGATGGCACAGCTCGTCTCTGCGCTGCCGTTCGACAGCACCAAGCACTACGAGGACTACCTGGCACGCCTGCACCAGATGCCGAAAATCATCGATCAGGTGATCGAGGTCTCGCGTCAGGGCCAGAAAGACGGCCTGATGCAGCCGAAACTCCTGCTGGAGAAGGTCTCGACCCAGGCCCGCTCCATCGCGGAGCCGGCGGGTGAGGCAAGCGCGTTCGGGCAGCCGGTGGCGAAGTTCCCGGACACGGTGCCGGAGGCGGACCGCAAGCGCCTGCATGATGCCATCGTGCAGGCGGTGGATACCGAGGTGCGCCCGGCCTACCAGAAGCTGGCGGCCTTCGTCGCCACCGAATATGCGCCGAAGGGCCGCACCCAGCCCGGCCTGTGGTCCCTGCCGGATGGCGATGCGCGTTACCGCTTCGCCATCCACAGCATGACCACCACCGATAAGGATCCGCAGGTGATTCACGACCTGGGCCTGTCCGAGGTCAAGCGCATCGAAGGCGAGATGACGGCCATCGCCAGGAAGCTGCACTACAAGGATCTGAAGTCCATGCGTGCGGCGCTGAAGACCGATCCCAAGGTCCACGCCACCTCGCGCCAGCAGATCGTCGACCTCTACACCAAGTACATCGCGCAGATGCAGCCCAAGCTGCCTGAGTTGTTCGGCCTGCTGCCGAAGACCGAGGTGAAGGTGGTCTCGGTGCAGGAATACCGCGAAAAGGAAGCCGCCGCCGCCGAATACAACCAGGGCACGCCGGACGGCTCGCGTCCCGGCATGGTCTATGTGAATACCGGCGATTACCAGAACCGCTCGCTGCTGCCAATCGAGGACACCGCCTACCACGAGGGCGTGCCCGGCCATCACATGCAGATCTCCATTGCGCAGACCTTGCCGGGCCTGCCGCCGTTCCGCCAGCAGGCGGGTTATAACGCCTACGTCGAAGGCTGGGCGTTGTACGCCGAACGCCTGGGCAAGGAGATTGGTTTCTACCAGGATCCGCTCAGCGACTACGGCCGTCTTTCCGGCGAGCTGCTGCGCGCCGACCGCCTGGTGCTGGATACCGGCGTGCACTACAAGCACTGGACGCGTGAACAGATGGTCAAGTTCTTCCGCGAACATTCCTCCGAGGACGAGCCGGACATCCAGGCCGAGACCGACCGCTACATCGCGTGGCCCGGCCAGGCCCTGGCCTACAAGCTGGGCCAGCTGAAGATCCTGGATCTGCGCGAACGGGCCAAGAAGGAACTCGGCGCCAAGTTCGACATCCGCGCCTTCCATGACGAGATCCTTGACGGCGGCGCGCTGCCGCTGGACGTGATGGATGGCCGCGTCAGCGGCTGGATCGCGGCGCAGAAGGCTGGCGCCACGGCGTCCGGGCAGCCGTAACCAACAGCCTGATCCACGCCCGCGCCGCGCGACTGCGGCGCGGGTTTTTTCTTGTCCGCAGGCCGGGGGAAACCGCTTGCACCGGGCACCTTCGACTCAGAAGGTATAGGCCACGCTCAGAGCGAGGTTGTCGCGGTCGCTGAGCACATTGTATTTCCCGCCGCCGGTGAAGATCTGGTACTGGAAGTTGAGTTTGAAGCCGTGGTTGAGCTCGCAGTCGAGCACGGTGTAGATGGTCTTGCGTCCCGAGACGTAGTTCGGCGTGCTGGCCGGTGAGATGCCGCCGAGATCGTGGAACAGCAGTACGCCGGGGATCAGGTTGATGCCGGCGAAGACGTCGTTGTAGGTCAGGCGCGCCAGCATCCGGTAGCCCCAGGAATAGGCGGTGGCATAGCCCTTGGTCTGCTGCGTCGGGTTGATGCGCAGGCTGTTGGCCGCGCCGTTGGGATCGCCGCTGCCGTCGGCGCCGGGGCTGTGGTGGGTGCGGTCGCCCGCGCCCTCGAGCTGGAGGCGCTCCAGCGGTGGCAGGTCGAAGATGTTTTCGCCGCTGAGCTCGGCCACGATCACCAGGGAGTCCGCGCCGAACGGATTCTCGGTGGCGCTGAGCTGGCGGATGCCGGTGAGGGCGAACTGTCCCACGCCGAAGCGTTCGTAGCCGCGGATCAGATCGTGCGGCGCGGTCGGCTTGCCGCGGTAGGCGCTGAGGAAATCCGGCACCGCGGTGCGGCTGCCGGGAATGGTGAAGGGCGCCGCCTGGCCCAGCGCCTGCAAGGGCACCGGAATGTCCTGCGAGGGGAAGGCCGGCGACTCCGCGGCGAAGATGATGTCGCTGAAGGCGATCTGCAAAGGCATATTGGGACGGTAGGCATATTCGCCGGCCAGCGACCAGTGGCCCACGGTGGTGTTGAAGCTCAGCCCGGCCATGTTGATGTCTTCCGGATAGTCCAGGAAGGGACGCAACGTATCCACCGGCAGCGGTTCCTTGCCGCCGAGCGGGTTGATGCTGCCGTGAAAACCCAGGCAGGAGACCAGGGCCGCCGCGAACGAGCCCGGCACCACGGCCTGCCGGGTGCAGGAGCCGTCGGCGGCGTAGGCGCTGAGGTAGGGCACGCGGCTGTGGTAGCGCAGGTAGTACAGGCCGATTTCGGTGCCGCCGTTGAGCTCGTCCGAGTAGTACTTGAGCTGCAGGCCGACCTGGCCGTTGTCGTGCGGGTAGCCGTAGTGCTCGCCGAGCAGGTAGGCGGTGCGGGTGGAGCTGGTGATGAGCGAGTTGGGGAATGGCGGTTTGTACTCGCGGTTCGGGTCCTGCGCGTACTGGCCCAGGCCGACTTCGATGAACTTGCCGCCGCCGAGCACGTTGCTGGAGGAAAAGAAGCTGCCCGCCGCGTCCGGAATGACCGGTACGAACTTGAGCTGGTAGAACAGCTCGGCCGAGAGTCCGCCGCCCAACTCGCCGCCGGCGGTCAGCGCCGGCACCGGCTGCAGGAACTCGTTGATCTGCGCGCCCGGCATGCGCACCACGTTGGCGTCGAACGGATTGATGGTGTTGAGGGTGTTGAACTGGGTCAGAGTCGCCTCGCCCCAGGGCAGCATCTGGCTGCCCAGCGTCACCGAGCGGCGTTCGTCGCCGAAGGTGACGAACATCTCGCGCCATTTGTAGCCGCGGGCGAAGCGGTGCTCGAGGTTGCCGCTGCGCTCGGTCTGTGGCGGCTGGAACAGGGTGTTGTTGTGGGTTTCCTGGAAAGCCACGTTCTCGGGGTCGTAGAACACGATGCCGCGCAGCTTGGCCGCCAGCGGACCCCAGGCCAGGGTCAGGGTGGGGGTGAGCTTGGTAGTGGCGGCGACGATCTGATGCTTGCCGTAGTTCATGTCGCCATCGTCGCTGTTGACGCCGCTGAAGGCGCCGGTGGCCTTGATCAGCCGCTGGTTCGGCGCCGGGTTGCCGCTGAGCGACATGCAGTCGTCGGGCGCGCACAGGTTCTGCTGCCCCGGAACGTCGGTCTTGCCCAGCAGGTCCAGGTTGCGATCCTGCATGCGCCAGTCCACCCCGCTGCTGAGGACCCCGGTCAGGCCCAGCTCGGCTTCGCCCAGCTGCAGCTTCAGGTCCGCGCCCTGCGCCGACCCGGCCAGCAGCAACGCGATCCAGCCCAGCCTGCAGCGGATGCGGTTTGCGCTCATTTCCTCCCCTGTCGCGCGGTTGATCCGCGTCGAATGTTCCCGAGCCTGTTTTAGCCCAGGCGCGCTAGGCAATCTCGACCCTGCGGGACATACTCTAGTCGTTGCGGGACAAGAGCCGGAAAAGCGGCCCCTGCAAAGCCCAGTACAAAGCCCCAAAGGAGAAGGATGGGCCGGGAAGAAACCACGCTGAACACCTGGGCCAACGCCCTGGTCCGTACCCTGCAGGTGCGCGGCTGCGACGTCGATGCGCTGCTGCTGCGCGCGGGCCTGGACGGCGCCATGCTCAAGGACCCCAACGGCCGCGTGCCGGTCAGCGGTATGGTGCGGCTGTGGCGCCTGGCGGTGGAGGAGACGGGCGATCCCTGCCTGGGCCTCAAGGCCGCGGCGTTCGTGCAGCCGGCCACCTTTCACAGCCTGGGCCTGGCCATGCTTGCCAGCCAAAACCTGGGGGACGCCCTGCAGCGCTCGGCGCGCTTCTCGCGCATCGTCAGCAGCGCCGCCGATATCGTCATCGAGCGCACCCCGCGGGGGCTGAAGGAAGTGATGCGCTGGCGCGCCGGCGTGCCGGTGGTGGAAGAAGCGATCGACCTGATGATGGCCTCCACCGTCAAGATGGGCGCGCTGCTGCTGGGCCTGGACCCGCAGGCGGCCCAGCCGCTGGAATTGCGGCTGTGCCGCAGCGCCACGCCGGCCATGCGGGCCGAGTTCGAGGCCTATTTCCATTGCCCGATCTGGTTCGATGCGGAAGAGAACTCGTTGCTGGTGCCGCAGGAGTGGGTGGAGCGGCCGCTGCCCATGGCCAATCCCCAGCTCGCCCGGCAGAACGACCTGGTGGTGATGGAGTACCTGAGCCGCTTCGACGGCGCCCGTCTGGCCGAAAAGGTGCGGGCCGAGCTGATCTCCCGTTTGCCGGCAGGCGAGCCGCCGCGCGCCGCTGTCGCCGCAGCCCTGCATCTCAGCGAGAAGACCCTGCAACGCCGCCTCAAGGATGAGGACACCAGCTACCAGCAGGTGCTGGACGAGGTGCGGCGCGACCTGGCGCAGCAGTACCTGCGGGAGAACGCCGTATCGGTGTGCGAGGTGACGTTCCGGCTCGGTTTTTCCGACCAGAGCAGCTTCACCCGGGCGTTCCGGCGCTGGACCGGCCTTACGCCCGGCGAATTCCGTAGCCAGCCGCTGGAAGCCTGAACACCCCCGGCGCATCTGTCCCGCTGCGTCCATCGTTTGACCGGGAAGGCCAAGACGCCGCGCCCCCGTCTCGCCAAAGTGGCCCCATAGCAATAACAAGGGGGAGACGGCCTTGGCCGGGATGCTGCGCGACCGCGTACAACGCTCGCTGGCGCCACGCACTGTGGTGGCCTTGTCGCGGCTGCACCTGCCGCGCTGGCTGCGCCGCCCGCTCCGGCTCGAACTGTATTTCGCCTATGACGATCCCTACGCGGCGGTAGCGCTGCCGGGGTTGCTGCGCCTGGCACAGGCGCGTGGCCTGCCGCTGGATCTGTACCCGCTGCTGGAACGCGGTATTGCCGGTGATCCCGCCGCGCAGCAACGCCAGCTTTATTCCATCGTCGATGCCGACCGGCTGCTGCTGCGCAGCGGTGGTCGCCTGTCGCGCCGGCAACCGCTAGCCTCTGCGGACTGCGCCTTCCTTGCCGCCTGGACCGAAGCCGCGCGCCGCAAACCCGCTGTCGGCACTTTTGCCGCCGCTGCCGCCGAGGAGCTATGGCTGCATTCCAGGGGGCCGGTGCAGCGGGAAGCGTATGCGCAACTGCATCGCAGCATCCTGCAATGCGAACCGCCTGCCGACGCGGGGCAACTGGGCACGGCCCTGTTCGGCAACAGCCGGCGCTTGCGCCGCCGTGGACACTGGGAGTCACCGGCGGTGCGGGTGGGCGGCGAATGGTTCTTTGCCCATGAACGCCTGCCGCAGATCGCCGGACGCCTCGACGAACTGCGGGGAACCGCGCGATGAACGCTCCCACCGTCGAATATTTCTTTTCATTCCGCAGTCCGTACTCCTACCTGTCGGCACCCCGCGTCTTCGAGTTGCCGCGGCGCTATGGCATCGAACTGGTCTGGCGCGGCGTGCGGCCGATGGCGATGCGCGGGCAGCCGCTGCCCCGCGCCAAGCAGTTCTACATCCTGCGCGACGCCGCGCGCGAAGCCGACCGCCTCGGCCTGCCATTCGGCCGCATCCACGATCCCCTGGGCGAGGGCGTGTGGCGTTGCCTGTGCGTGGCCGAACATGCGCTTGAACAGGGACGGCTGGCCGCCTTCGTCAACCTCACCGCGCGCGCCATCTGGGGCGAGGGCGCGGACGTATCGCGGGATGCGCCGCTGCGTACGCTGTGCGAGCGCGCCGGGCTGGAGTGGGACGCCTGCCGTCGCGCCATCGCGACACCGGGCTACCGCGAGCGGGTGGAAATCAATACCGCGCAGCTTGCGGCACTGGGGCACTGGGGCGTACCGACGCTGGTGTTCGAGGGAGAGACCTATTGGGGCCAGGACCGCATCGAGGACCTGGAACGGGCGCTGAGCCGTGCCGTACTTCCACAGCACGCGGGAGCGGCATCATGAAGGCCTTGCGGGTGCTGCTGATTTGCCTTGTGCTCGTAGCCCTCGCCGGTTATGCCGCGCGTGCACCGCTGCTCGACGCGCTGATGCGGCGGAACATGGACCGGACCCTGCAGCGCACCGACCTGTCGCTGCTCGACGACGGCCGGTTGCATGTATTCCTCTGCGGCACCGCCGCCGCCTTGCCCGACCAGGATCGCGCCGGGGCCTGCACCGCGATCATCGCCGATGGGCAGTTCCTGCTGATCGACGCCGGTCCCTCTTCCTGGCGCGTGGTGGATGGCCTGAACTTGCCGGTGTCGCGCCTGTCCGCGGTGCTGATCACGCACCTGCATTCCGACCACATCGGCGAACTGGGCGAGGCGGTCGAGCAGAGCTGGATCGCCGGCCGCACCCAGCCCCTGGATATCTATGGACCGCCCGGCATCGACGATGTAGTGCAGGGCTTCGCCCAGGCCTATTCCCACGATGCCGGCTACCGCACCGTGCATCACGGCGCGGAGTTCATGCCGGAAGCCGGTGCGCGCAGCAGCGTGCACGTGCTGCCACCGCCTGCCGGGTCCGACATGGTCCCGGTGTTGCAACGCAATGGCCTGCAGGTCCGCGCCTTCCGCGTCGATCATGCGCCGGTGGATTTTGCCTATGGCTATCGCATCGACTGGCGCGGCCGGGTGGTGGTGCTCAGCGGCGATACCCGCAAGTCGCCGGTGGTACTGGCCAATGCGCACGGCGCCGACCTGCTGCTGCATGAAGCCCTGTCGGCGAACCTGATCGACCGCGCCAGCGCGCGCGCCAGGGTCCTGGGTCTTGCACGCGTGGCGAAGATGGCGCATGACACCACCGACTATCACACCACGCCGGTGGAAGCCGCTGAACTGGCGCAGGCCGCCGGTGTACGGGAACTGGTGCTGACACACATCTTTCCGCCGCTGCCCAACCGGCTGGCGCGGCGCCTGTTCCTTGAGGGAACAGAGCAGGCTTACCACGGCAAGTTGGTACTCGGCGAAGACCGCATGCGCTTCGACCTCTCACCGCTGGACCAGCACTGAGGACAGGGAACAAGACCATGTCGCAGGATCGCAAGGACAACAACGGCAAGAGCGGTGGATACACGCGCCGCGAATTCACCCGCGCCCTGGCGCTGGGCGGGGTGGCTCTGGCCGGTGGCAGCCAGGCCCAGCCGGCAGCCGGAACGGCGCCGTCCGCGCCGCAGGCACCGGCCGTGGTGAAGCGCAAGCGGCCCAATATCCTGCTGATCATGTCCGACCAGGAACGTGGCTGGCCCGATCTCCCCGGCGGCCTCGGCCTGAACGCCCACGA
>JAQGNS010000448.1 GCA_028291705.1 Nevskia sp. | reverse complement strand
CTGATGGTGCCGCAGATCATGCCGTCGGCCTCGCCCTTCTTCAGCAGCATGGCGGCGATGAGGGTGGTGCGGCGGCGCATCTCCAGCTTGGCGTATTGCGGCGTGATGCCCTTGCGCTGGGTGATCTGGTGGTAGTCCTGCCAGTATTCGCGGTAGCGCGGATCGTTCTCGGTGTTGACCACGGTATAGTGCTCGCCGGCGCGCAGGCGCAGGCCATGGCGCTTGATGGCGCGCTCGATCACCGCCGGGCGGCCGACCAGGATGGGACGGACGATTTTCTCGTCCACCGCGATCTGTACCGCGCGCAGGATGCGCTCGTCCTCACCTTCGGCGTAGACGATGCGGCTGCGCTCCGGCGGCGCCTTGCGGGCGGCGGCGAAGATCGGCTGCATCAGGGTGCCGCTGTGGTAGACGAATTGCAGCAGGCGCTGGGCGTAGGCATCGAGGTCTTCGATGGGACGCTGGGCCACGCCCGACTCCATCGCCGCCTTGGCCACGGCGGGCGCGATCTTGACGATCAGGCGCGGATCGAAGGGCTTGGGGATGATGTATTCGGGACCGAAGGCCAGATCCTCGATGCCGCCATAGGCGGCGGCGACGATATCGCTCTGCTCCTGCCGCGCCAGTTCGGCGATGGCATGGACGGTGGCGATCTCCATCTGGCGGGTGATGGTGGTGGCGCCGACATCCAGCGCGCCCCTGAAGATGAAGGGGAAGCAGAGGACGTTGTTGACCTGGTTGGGATAATCGCTGCGGCCGGTGGCGATGACAGCGTCGCCGCGCACCGCCTTGACTTCCTCGGGCAGGATTTCCGGCGTGGGATTGGCCAGAGCCAGGATCAGGGGACGTGCCGCCATGGCCTTGACCATTTCCGGCTTGAGCACGCCGCCGGCGGAGAGGCCGAGGAACACGTCGGCGCCTTCGATCACCTCGGCCAGCTTGCGGGCCTCGGTGGGCTGGGCGAAGCGTTCCTTGTCCGGATCCATCAGCTCCTTGCGGCCCTTGTAGACCACACCCGCCAGATCGGTAAGCCAGACGTTTTCGATCGGCAGGCCCAGGTCCAGCAGCAGGTCGACGCAGGCCAGCGCCGCGGCCCCTGCCCCGCTGACCACCAGCTTGATCTTCTTGATGTCCTTCTCGACCACCTGCAGGCCGTTGTAGAAGGCGGCGCCGACGATGATGGCAGTGCCGTGCTGGTCATCATGAAACACCGGGATCTTCATGCGCTCGCGCAGCTTGCGCTCGACGATGAAGCATTCCGGGGCCTTGATGTCTTCCAGGTTGATGGCGCCGAAGGTCGGCTCCAGCGCGGCGATGACCTCGACCAGCTTGTCCGGGTCGCGCTGATCGATCTCGATATCGAAGACGTCGATGCCGGCGAATTTCTTGAACAGGACGGCTTTGCCTTCCATCACCGGCTTGGCCGCCAGCGGACCGATGGCGCCCAGGCCCAGCACGGCGGTGCCGTTGCTGATGACGCCAACCAGGTTGCCGCGCGCCGTATAGCGATAAACGTTGAGCGGGTCCTCGACGATGGCTTCGCAGGCGAAGGCGACGCCGGGCGAGTACGCCAGGGCCAGGTCGCTCTGGTTGACCAGCTGCTTGGTCGCGGTGATCGACAGCTTTCCGGGTGTCGGAAACTCGTGGTAATCCAGGGCGGCTTTCTTCAGGGCTTCCTTACTGTTCATGCCTTCCTTCTCCGGTGCACTGCCTGCAACACGAGTTTCGTTTCGCCGAGTCTGAACGCTGGGCCCGGCATTCTTCAATAATACTTTCGAGTCAATGAACGCCGCGGGTCAGTACAGCAGGCGCGTGCGCATCGTCCCCGGGATCGCGGCGAGATCGTCCTTGATGACCTCGGCCTGTTCCTCCGAGGCGGTGACGTCGATCACCACGTAGCCGACCTTGCCGCTGGTCTGCAGGAACTGCGCGTCGATGTTGGCGCCGCTCTTGGAGAAGGCCTCGTTGATGCGCGACAGCACACCCGGCACATTGTGGTGGATGTGCAGCAGGCGGCGACTGCCGGTGTGGCCGGGCAGCGACACTTCCGGGAAATTGACCGCGGAGAGGGTGGAGCCGTTGTCGCTGTAGCGCACCAGCTTGGCCGCCACTTCCAGGCCGATGTTCTCCTGCGCTTCCAGCGTGCTGCCGCCGACGTGCGGCGTCAGGATGACATTGTCCATGCCGACCAGCGGCGAAACGAAGCGCTCGTCGTTGGCCTTGGGTTCCACCGGGAACACATCCACCGCCGCGCCGCCGATGTGCTTGCTGCGCAGGCCTTCGGCCAGGGCGTCGATATCGACCACGGTGCCGCGCGAGGCGTTGATCAGGACCGCGCCTTTCTTCATGCGGCCGATCTCGGCGGCGCCGAACATGTTCCTGGTCTCGGGCGTTTCGGGCACGTGCAGGCTGACGATGTCGGAACGCTCCAGCAGGTCGTTGAGGCTGGCCGCGGGCATGGCATTGCCCAGGGCCAGCTTGGTCTCGACGTCGCTGTAGAGGACGCGCATGCCGAGGCTTTCCGCCAGCACGCCGACCTGGGTGCCGATATGGCCGTAGCCGACGATGCCGAGCGTCTTGCCGCGCACCTCGAAGCTGCCGCTGGCCGACTTGGACCAGCCGCCGCGATGGCACTCCATGTTCTTCTCGGGAATGCGGCGCATCAGCAGGATGGCCTCGGCCACCACCAGCTCGGCTACGCTGCGGGTATTGGAATACGGCGCGTTGAACACCGGCACGCCGCGCAACTGGGCGGCGTCGAGATCGACCTGGTTGGTGCCGATGCAGAAGCAGCCCACCGCGAACAGGCGCCGCGAGCCGTTGAACATCTCCGCCGTCAGCTGGCTGCGCGAGCGGATGCCGACGATGTGCGCTTCCGCCACCGCCTTGGCCAACTGCGCTTCCGGCAGGGACTTCTCGTGGTACTCGATGTTGCTGTAGCCGGCGTCGCGGAAGCAGCGCACCGCGGTCTGGCTCACGCCTTCGAGCAGCAGGACTTTAAGGTCCTCTTTGGGGAAGGAAGTCTTGGTCATCGGTCGGGGGATCGGCGTCGGGTGGGAAGACTGCAGAGGACGCGGATTTTAAGCTGTTTCCGCTTGCGCTGCTGCCATACGGTGACGCATGCAGCGCCTGTACCCTGAACCGACCCGAAAGAAACGAAGCCCGACCGTTACACGGCTGCAAACATCTTTTCAGAGATGCAAACCGCACTCGGTCTTCGGCTTGCCGACCCAGCGCCCGGTGCGGCCGTCGCCGGCCACGGTGCAATGGGTGCAGCCGATGGAGGAATAGCCGCGTGCCACCAGCGGGTGGAACGGCAGTTGATGCTCGCGGATGTAAAGATCGCGCTCTTCCCGCGTGACGTCGATCATCGGGTTGAACTTGAGGATGCCGCGGCGCAGTTCGAACACCGGCAGGCCGGCGCGATGATCGGTCTGCCAGCGCATCAGGCTGGAGACCCACACCTGGAAATTCAGCTTGACCGCTTCCAGCGGCTGGATCTTGTTGACCGAGCAACAGTAGTCCGGATCGCGTTCGTAGGTCTTTTCGTCGACGGTGAACTGGTGCTGCCAGTCCTCGGCGCGCACGTCTTCCACCTTGAGCTTGAACAGCTCGACCAGATAACGCCGGTATTCCAGCGTTTCCGGGAAGTGGTAGCCGGTGTCGATGAAGTGGATCACCTGCTGCGGCCGCATGCGCGAGATGATGTGCAGGAAGTAAGCGGAAGTGGCGGCGAAGGACGAGGTGACCAGCACCTTCTCCGGCGAGAAATCCTGGTACAAGGTCTGGATGCGCTCTTCGAAGCCGAGCGGCAGGTACTTCTCGTTGAGCGCAAGCAGTTGCGCCTCGTCCAGTACGGCGGCGCTCGGGCCAGCGGGCATGTTGCCCTGGGGAGCTGCATCGAACACTTGTTCAGCCTTCCGCATTCATGCGGTGCAACAATTTGCGGGGTGCGAGTGTAAATTCGCTCATGCAGGCGAACAATGGTCAACGCTTCTAATTCCAGAAAAGGCATAAGCTTATTCCGCTTTGCCGGGGTCCAAGAATCAGCCGCCCTCTTTCAGGGCACCCATCGAAAGATCGCAATAGACTGATAAATAAAGGATTCCAGGAAATGGAGCAGGCAGAACCAGGTCAGGCCGCGCAACGCATCGAAGTCCGCTGTTGCATCGTCGGCGGCGGTCCCGCCGGCCTGATGCTGGGCTTTCTGCTGGCCCGGGCCGGCGTGCCGGTGCTGGTACTGGAGAAACACCAGGACTTCCTGCGCGATTTCCGCGGCGACACCATCCACCCCTCCACCCTGCAACTGATGCACGAGCTGGACCTGCTGCAGGACTTCCTCAAGCTGCCGCATCAGGAAGCGCGGCAAATCGGTGTGCAGATCGGCGACACCCTGCTCAACGTCGCCGACTTTTCCCATCTGCCGACGCAGTGCAAGTTCGTCGCCCTGATGCCGCAGTGGGATTTCCTCAACTTCATCGCGGACCGGGCGCAGCGCTTTCCCGCTTTCGCCCTGAAAACCAGGGCGGAAGCCACCGCGCTGATCCGCGAAGGCGGCCGCGTTGCCGGCGTAAGAGTCAAAACGCCGCAGGGTGAACTGGAAATCCGCTGTGATCTGCTGGTGGCGGCGGACGGCCGCCACTCCATCCTGCGCAAGCAGGCCGGCCTGGAAGTGATGGAACTGGGCGCGCCGATGGACGTGCTGTGGATGCGCCTGTCGCGCCGCGACGACGATCCGGGCCAGACGCTGGGGCGCATCGACGCCGGCCGCATGATGGTGATGCTCAACCGCGGCGACTATTGGCAGTGCGCCTTCGTCATCCGCAAGGGTGGTTACCAGGAAATCCGCGAGCGCGGGCTGCCGGCTTTCCGCGAGGAGATTGTCGGACTGGCGCCCCATCTGCGCCAGCGCGTGAAGGAATTGCGCGACTGGGACGACATCAAGCTGCTCACCGTGGCGGTCGACCGGCTGCGTCATTGGCAGCAGCCGGGTCTGTTGTGCATCGGCGATTCCGCCCACGCCATGTCGCCCATCGGTGGGGTCGGCATCAACCTGGCGATCCAGGATGCCGTTGCCGCGGCCAATCTGCTCGCCGAGCCCTTGCTCGCCGGCGCACCGAGCTTCGACGATTTGCGCTCGGTGCAGGAGCGCCGCGAATGGCCCACGCGCATCACCCAGCGCATGCAGCTCCTGATCCAGGACCAGGTCATCAGCCGCGTGCTGGCCAGCCAGCGCCGCCCTGCCCCGCCCTGGCTGTTGCGGCTGCTTGGCCGTTCACCGCTGCTGCAACGTATTCCGGCAAGAGTGCTCGGGCTGGGTTTCCAGCCGGAGCACGTGCACTCACCGCGAGCGCGCTGACGGCACCGGGTTTGGGTTCGGGTTCTGGGTTTGCGTCTGGATTTGATCCTGTGCCTGGTTCTGGGTCTGCGCCTGCTCTTGAGGCTGGTTTTGCGCCTGGTTCTGAACCTGATTCTGCTGCGCACCGCCCGCCGTGACCGTCACCTCCACCGTCATGCCCAGGAAATCCTCCGGCGCACCGGTGAAACTGCCGGTCAAGGGCGCGGCCTGCGCCGCATCGCGCGCCACCGCCACCCGGATCAGGTTCCTGCCGCCGGCCAAGGCATTGGTCGGATCGAACTCGACCCAGCCGGCGCCGGGCAGGAACACCTGCATCCAGGCATGCGTGGCGCCGCCGCCCACGACACCGGACTCCGCCGCAAGCAGTTCCTCGTCGTACAGATAACCCGAGACGAAGCGCGCGGCGAAACCGAGGCTGCGCACCGCTTCCATCATGAACAGGGCGAAGTCGCGGCAACTGCCGGACTGCTTGTCGAGGGTTTCCAGCGGCGTCTGGGTCCCCACTTCCTCGCGCCGGGCGTAGGGAAACTGCTCCTTGATCGCCCGATTCATGTTCATCAACAGTTCCATGGTGTCGCAGGTCCTGCTGTCGCCCAGGAAGTCGCGCGCCCATTGGTCGACCCTGCGCTCCGGATCGGGATAGTGGCGCTCCACGGTGCGCACCAGGTCCGGCATCTCCTCGAAGCTGTAGTGAAAAGGATAGACGCTGGCGTAGGGATCGATCTCGATATGGCCGGGATCGACCGGGTAGTGTTCGGCATCGAAGCTGGACTCGAAGCACAGCTCCGTCGCCGGCTCATCGTCGAAGCTGGCGACGGCGATGGAATTGGCGAAGGCATCGTGCATCCAGCGCACATGCGCCTGCGGCGTGATGGTGAGGCCGGTATCGATCAGGCGCAGATCGTGACTGTCGCGCGGACGGCACATCATGCGGTGCTCACCCAGCTTGACCGGCTTGGCATAGCGATAAGTCGTTTTGTGCAGCACCGAGATCGTCGGCATCGGGGTTCCCCAGTTGATCGGCCGCATTCCTTGCGGCTGCGCTTTCAGACACATGCCTGAAGGATAAATTCACAGCCATGGCCCTTGCCGTGCGCCACACCGCTGAGCGGAAAAGAAAACTTTTCCGGAGCAGGATGGTCGGTTATACATGGAATCCGCAGTCAAGGGCAGTGAAGCCCGCCCGCAGCGTGTGCCCAGGGCGCACGCACATGCCCATGCCGCGCGCGCGATGCGCGCCTACGAACCGCTCACGCATGCCGCTGCGACTGCGGCGCAGCGGCGTCCCGACCCGTTGCCGCAGCGCATCGACAGCCTCGACGGCCTGCGCGCGATCTCGATCCTCATCGTGCTGGTCGGGCACGCCGCGCGCGGCAACAATCCGCCGGCCTTCCTGTGGCCGATCCGCGACCTGGGCATCCTCGGCGTGTTCCTGTTCTTTGCCATCAGCGGCTTCATCATCACGCTGCTGATGCTGCGCGAGCGTCAGCGCAGCGGCACCGTCAGCCTGTCCGCCTTCTGGAAACGCCGTGCACTGCGCATCCTGCCCCCCTTCGCCGCCGCCTGCGCCGGCATCGCCGTGGCGGCGAGCCTCGGCCTGATGGTGTGGCATTGGCAATCCTTTCTGGGCGCCCTCACCTTCACCAAGAATTTCAACTGGCTCGAGGGCGACTGGTTCTTCGGCCATTTCTGGAGCCTGTCGATGGAGGAGCAGTTCTACCTGTTCTGGCCATTGCTGTTCCTGTCCCTGATGCACAGCGGGCGCGCGGTAGTCGTGCTGTTGTCGATGGTGCTGGCCAGTCCGTTGCTGGCGTTGACCGGCCTGGAAGTCATACCGCCGAAGCTGGCGAACTCGCTGCCCTGTATTCCCTATCTCGCGGCAGGCTGCCTGCTGGCGGTATTGCTGCACACGCGAGAGCGCCTGCTCGGCAAGCTGCGCTTGCGGCTGGGCCTGCGTCGCGCGATCTTGTGGCTGGTTCCGTTGTGTGCGCTGGCAGCGGCCTGCTACAAGCGCGATGGCCACTACCTCGCATTCGGCACGGCTCTGCAAGCGGCATTACTGCCCCTGGCTGCCTTTGTCCTGGTGGCGGAAACCGTGATGGAGGACGGCCTGCTGCGCCGCACGCTGTCGTGGGCGCCGCTGCGCTGGCTGGGCCTGGCTTCCTACAGCATCTATCTGTGGCAGCAGTTGTTTATCGGCGAACCGGATACCTACGAGGCGCATTGGTTCTGGACCGTGTGGCCGCAGAACATCCTGGCGGCGCTGGTCTGCGGCACCCTCGCCTACCTGCTGGTGGAGCGCCCGGTCAGCAGCCTGAAGAAGTACCTGCAGCGCGGACACGCAGTGTGGAACGCGCCGCAAAAAAATAGCCCCCATGCCGTGACATGGGGGCCATTCATCCGGGTGGATCGAACCGCCGCGGGCGGCTCGCCCTTACTGCGCGATCACTTGCGCTTTTCGATCGGCACGAACTCCAGGTCTTCCGGCCCGACATAGTTGGCGGACGGGCGGATGATCTTGCCGTCGATGCGCTGCTCGACGATGTGCGCCGACCAGCCCGAGGTGCGGGCGATGACGAACAGCGGCGTGAACATCGCCGTCGGCACGCCCATCATGTGGTAGCT
>JAQGNS010000447.1 GCA_028291705.1 Nevskia sp. | reverse complement strand
TTCATGATCTCGTTGGTGCCGCCGTAGATGCGCTGGGCGCGGCTGTCGATGTAGGCCTTGGCGATGGGGTATTCCATCATGTAGCCGTAGCCGCCGTGGAGCTGCACGCATTCGTCGATGACGCGGGACATCATGTCCGAGCACCAGTACTTGGCGGTGGCGGCGGCGTCAACGCCGAGTTTGCGCTTCAGCACCTGCTCGATGCAGCGGTCGACGAAGACCTGGCCGATGGCGATCTCGGCTTTCATCTCGGCCAGCTTGAAGCGGGAGTTCTGGAACGAGGCCACCGGCTTGCCGAAGACCTTGCGGTTGCGGGTGTATTCGAGGGTGTGCTTGAACGCGGCTTCCGCGCCGGAGACGGAGATGATGGCGATGATCAGGCGCTCCCAGGCCAGCTCCTGCATCAGCATGATGAAACCCATGCCTTCCTTGGGGCCAAGCAGGTTGGTCTGCGGTACGCGCACGTCCTTGAAGAACAGTTCGCAGGTGTCCTGGGCATGCATGCCGACTTTCTTCAGCGGCTTGCCCTTGCTGAAGCCGACGCGGTCGGCTTCGACCACGATCAGGGACATGTCCTTGGCGCCTTCGCCGCTGTCGCCGGTCTTGGCCACCACCACCACGAGGTCACAGAGGTAGCCGTTGGTGATGAAGATCTTGGAGCCGTTGATGACGTAGTCGTCGCCGTCCTTGACGGCACGGGTCTTGACGCCCTGCAGGTCGGAGCCGGTGCCGGGCTCGGTCATGGCGATGGCGCCGACCAGTTCGCCGGTGGCCATCTTCGGCAGCCACTGCTTCTTCTGGGTCTCGTTGCCGAAATTGTTGATGTAGTTGGCGACGATGTCGGTGTGCAGATTGAAACCGATGCCGGAGGCGCCGGCGGTGGACAGCTCTTCCATCATGATGACGCTATAGAGCCGGTCGGTGCCGGCGCCGCCGTACTGCTCCGGCATGGTGTTGCAGAGGAAGCCGAGTTCGCCGGCGCGGTTCCAGATGGCGCGGTCAACGTGCTGCTGCTCTTCCCAGCGCTCGTGGTGCGGCATGATTTCCTCGGCGATGAAGCGCCGCACAGTCTTGCGGAAATCGTCGTGCTCGGAGGTGAACAGGGTTCTCGGGATCATGCGGGCTCCATGCTTCGTTTGTATTTACATTTACATACAGTCCAGACTGTATCATAGTAAGCCTATGCCGACCCGAGCAAGTTTTCCTTGAGCGCCGCCCTGCCCCGGCGCACCCAGGCCGAGCGCAGCGATGCCATGCGCCAGCGCCTGCTCGCCGCCACGCTGGAGAGCCTGGCCGAGGATGGCTATGCCGGTAGCACGCTCAGCTCCATCGTGCGGCGCGCCGGGGTATCGCGTGGCGCGCAGGTGCACCACTATCCCAACAAGCAGGCCCTGATGCTCGATGCGGCGGACGACCTGCTGCGCAGCAGCTACCGCACCCTGGGCGCGGTGCTGCTATCGGTGGCGGACGAGGACAACCGGCTGGAGATGCTGGTCCAAGCGACCTGGGAGCGGCTGTTCGCCACGCCGCTGTATCGCGCCTATACCGAACTGCTGGTAGCCAGCCAGCGCGACGCGGTGCTGGCCGAGGCCCTGCGCGGCATGCTGCTGCGGGTGAGCAAGGTGTTCGAGCCGGCGGTGGAGCATTACTTCATGCCGGCGCCGGGCACGCGCGAAAACCTCAAGGCGTTGTTCCTGCAATTCGCCTGCCTGCTTGGGGGCCTGGCTTCGCAAGCGCACTTGCTCAACGACACGGCTCATGTCGCCGCCCAGCTCAAGCTGTGGACGCGGCAGGCGAAGCTGGTGATGCATGCGCGGAAGGGCGTGCGGACGCCGCCGCCGCGGCCGGTGGAGTGGGATCGGCCGGCAGGCATCTGAGGCTGAAAGGTTTTCGCGAGGCTTACCTGCGGCGCAATGCGCTTCGCCCCTCGATACACGTTGCTTCGCAACGCACTCGGGACAGGCTTATTGCGTCCTACTGGGGGGCGAATTGCCACGGGCTGCTACAATTGCACGGGTCATACTTTGGTGATACCGTTGTTTCATGAAAGTCGCCATTTCCATTCCCGATCCGGTATTCGCTCAGGCGGAGCATCTCGCCCAGCAGCTCAAAAAATCGCGCAGCCAGTTGTATTCGGAAGCGATCGCGGATTATGTCGGATCCCGCGGTGCGGTAGCGGTTACGGAAAAGCTCAACGCCGTATATGGCGCCACGAAATCCGGTGTGGACAGTGCCCTGGAACGGGCTCAACTTCAATCGTTGACCGATGAAGCGTGGTGAAATCTGGTGGGCATCTCTGCCCGCCCCTGCCGCCTCTGGACCGGGGATGCGGCGTCCGGTGGTGGTCGTTCAATCCAATCCGTTCAATGAAAGCCGCATCGCCACCGTCGTCATCGCGGCGATAACCTCGAACCTCGCATTGGCGGAAGCGCCCGGCAACGTGCGCATCGGCAAAGCGGATTCAGGCTTGACCAAGCCGTCGGTCATCAACGTATCCCAGGTTTTGACTGTGGACCGCTCCTACCTCACCCATCGCATCCGTGCCCTCCCCGCCCAGATCATGAACCGGGTGGATGATGGTTTGCGATTGGTGTTGAGCCTGTAAGCACTCGGCGCGTAAAAAAGGCCCGTCACCGGGCCTTTTTTCTTTACAAGCCGAAAACTATTTCGCTTCGACCAGCGTTTTCAGATTGTCCAGGCCGCCGCGATAGACGCTGCTGATGGTGGTGGTGGCGGTCTTGTCATCGGCGTTATCCGCAGGCTTGTCGCTGGTGTCCTTGCGCTTGAAGGAGCCTGACCAGGTGACTTTCGAGGCGCCCTTGCCGGCAGGCTTGACCACCAGGGTCGAGGTGTAGCTGCTGACCGGCAGCACGCCTTCGAGGATGGCGTACTTGAAGCTGTGCGAGGTGTCGCTGAAGCCGAGCAGCTTTTCCTTGATGGTGCCGCCGTCCTTCAGGGTCAGCAGGCGCACGGCGCCGACCTTGTCGTTGTCGCCTTCGAAGATTTCGTCCTTGGCCACGGCCGGATGCCAGTTGCCGAGTCCATCGAAGCTCTTGACCTTGTCCCACACCGCGGCGACCGGGGCATTGATGGTGACGCTTTCGCTGGCCTTGAGCTGCGGGGCCGCGGCGAGGCTGCTGCCCGCAACCGAAAGCAGCGCGGTCACCGCAATCATTCTGACGACGTTCATGTGATTCTCTCTCCTTGCACCGAATGTCTGTTATTGGAATCCGGCGGGCGAATGTCGCCCGTCGTGGCGCAGTCTAGTCCTGCCTTCGATCCGTGAATAGGCCTTTGATTGAAGGGCTTTTTCGCGTTTTCCAACAGTGTGTTGAGAAAGAAACAGTCGCGGCAAAAAGCGCAACAGGCAGTGACGCGCAAACGGGACACTCATGGGATATCGTGCTCGCTGGGTGCCGGGATTTCACGGAATCCCCAGATTGCAAACCACATCCTCGTTGAAAAAAAGAAGCAAGGCTGCACCATGCGCTACGCTAGGTGCATCCGGCCCGGGATGGCAGACATTGGAGCCGCTTCATGATGAGGGTACTGTGGGCAACGTTCGTGAGCGCCCTGTCTGCATTGGCGGTCATACTTATTGCCGTCGTTGCCCTGTGGCCGTTCTCCACTTATGCGGGAAAGACATGGGAAGCGGTCGCTCACTTCTGCATATTCGGCACTGTGGTCATTTTTCCGGTGGCGTTTTGTGGAGCCATCCCGCTTTACTGGTTTTTCCGCGCTGTCGGATTTCTGAACTGGACCACGGTCATGCTCGGGGGAGTTGCCCTGTCGCTGGTTTATCCTCTTATCCTGACGTTTGAGAACGAAATGGGCGTCGTCACGTGGCCTGAGTTCGGCCTTTGCGCCCTCGCTGGTGCTGTTGCAGCCTGGGTATTCAGTCGCATGATGGATATCAGGCGTGTACGGCTTGATCAAGCGGAAACGTGAACCACAAGCCGCGGCTTCACCTTCGAACCGACAACTCGACGTTTTCCCGATACGGCAGTTCAACGGACGTAAATGCACCCCCCGGATCGCGCACATAGCGTAGATACCGGGCATAGACTTGCGGTCGGCTGCGCGGGCGCAGCGCGATGACTACCGCGCCGGGACGCAATCTTTCCTGTAACTGCTTGAGTACCGGCAGCATCAGCGCCGGATAGCCGTTGAGCAGCAGGCAGTCGACCGGCTGGTCGATGCGCGACAGGGCCTGCTCGGGCTGGCCTTCGCGTAGGTCAACGTAGCGGGAGACGCCGGCGGCGCGCAGGCGGCAGCGGGCGAGTTGGGCCAGTTGATGGGTGGGTTCGCAGGCGATGATGCCGCGATCGCCGGCGTGGCGATGGTTGGCGCGCATGGCGCAGGCCAGCCAGATGGTGGCGGCGGCATCGCCCGCGCCCAGGGTGACGACGAGGCGCGCATCGCCGAGGCGGGCCAGCTGGTACAGCAGGGCACCGCACTCGGCGCTGATCGGGCGATGCGGGCAATCGGCGCAAGGCCCGGGTGTTGATACCGCGGCCTGCCGCAGCTTGGTGAACCATTCGCGCAGGGCCATCCATGCGCCAGACCAGCCGCTGCCGTCGGCATGCAGGGCGGCCAGCGTGGCTTCGGCGCGGCTGCTGCCGTTGGCGGATGCCTTGTCGTGTTCGCGCCGTCCCTCTACCCGGTGTAATGCTTGCGGCAGGAAATCGGGGCCGGCGGTGTGCCAGCGCTCAGTGAACACGTTGGCCCTCCGCGGCCGGTGCGCCATGCAGGAAGGTGCCGAGGCAGGCGGAGACGTCGGCGACGCTGGCGGCGATGGCGCTGGGGCGCAGCTCGCACAGCGTGGGCAGCGGCGCGCGGCCGTAGCCGAGGGCGATGGCACGCAGATGCAGGCGCTGCGCGGCCAGCAGTTCGCAAGGATGGTCGCTGAGCAGCAGCCAGGACGAGGGTGGCTGGCCGCTGTTTTCGATCAGGTGCTCCATCAGCGGCAGGCGGATACCCGGCGCGCACTGTTGCTCAGGAGTGATGATGGAGCGCGGGAAGTGCTGCAGGCCGTAGACGTCGAGCAAGCGCGCGGCGGCGCCCGCGCCGATATGGGTGAGGTAATGCAGTTCCACGCGCCATTCCGCGGCGAGCCGGAACAGCAGTTGCAGGCTGCCGGGGCGCAGGGTGCAAAGGTAGCGGCCGGTCTCGTCGTAGTGGTGGAAGTAGCGGGCGCAGGCTTCGCCGATGCACAGGGCGTCCTGGGTCTGCATCAGGATGGAGAAGGCGTCGCGCAGGGGCGTGCGCAGCGACCAGTGACGGAAGGCGTCCGCCGGCAGCTTGTGGCCGACGTCGTAGAGGGCGCAGCGCAGGCTGTGCTGCACGCCGCGGGTGGGATCGAGCAACAGGCTCTCGGCGTCGAATATGGCTTGCCTGCGGGTGGACTGTCCGAACGCGAAGCGCTGGTCCGGATCAAGGATCTGTTGCATGGGCCTTCCTCCTGTGTGCGGCTGTGCGATCGGGTGATCGCGCCGGCTGGCTCCCCGCAGGTGGCTGGCGTAGCGCTGTGCTGGTATGGCTTGGTTTACTTGGTCAGGATCAATTTCCCGGCGCGGGTGAGACGCAGGTGGTAAAGCGCACCGTCATGCCGGATCAACAGTTCGCGCGCGGCACCGAACAGAGCATGGCTGTCGAACTGCGGGACATTGGCCGGAGGCCGCTGCGGCGCGGGGGTGGGTGCAGTGCTGAGGGGTTCTGTCCGTGACATGCATCTGATGATAATGATTATCATTTGTATGTCAACAACCACATGCGCCATTTCCCCGCCGGCCCGTCGAAAGGCCCCGGCAGCGGCCTCAGCGCCACAAGGTATAACCATAAGGCTTATGCCGAAGGTGCCGCATTCCTACCATGGACGATCTTTCCATCGTCGCCGGTACATGAGCACCCACCCGCATCGAGGCTTCACCATTTTTCTCACCGGTCTTGCCGCCGCCGGCAAGACCACCATCGCCAACCGGCTGCAACAGCTGCTGGTGGACGAATACGGCCGTTCGGTGACGGTGCTGGA
>JAQGNS010000408.1 GCA_028291705.1 Nevskia sp. | reverse complement strand
AGCAAGCCGGTGCAGGACATGCTCGGCGTGCACCAGCCCGACTTCGGCTTCCTCACCGACCGCATGCATATCCCGGACGGCAGCCATGTCAGCCTGGCCGGGGCCGGCCTGATCCAGCCGCGTGCCGAGGGCGAGATCGCCTTCGTGCTGAAGAAGGATCTGCGCGAGCCCGGCGTCACCATGGAGCAGGTGCTGGATGCCACCGACTACGTCTCCCCCTGCTTCGAGATCGTCGATTCGCGCATCCGCGACTGGAAGATCCGCATCCAGGACACCGTCGCCGACAACGCCTCATGCGGCGTCTTCGTGCTCGGCGAGGCGCGCATCGCGCCGCACGCCCTGGACCTGGCCGCGGTGAAGATGGACATCCTCAAGAACGGCGCCCATATCGCCAGCGGCACCGGCGCCGCCGTGCAGGGCCATCCGGCCGCCGCGGTGGCTTGGCTGGCCAACACCCTCGGCCGCTTCGGCATCCCCTTCCTCGCCGGCGAGATCATCCTGTCCGGCTCACTGGCGCCGCTGCTGCCCATCACCCCTGGCGACCGGTTCGACATGAGCCTCACCGGCATCGGCACCGCTTCGATTTCGTTCGAAGCCTAACCTTTCAAGAGTCACGAGTCCCCTATGAAAAAGATCAAATGCGCCATCATCGGTCCCGGCAACATCGGTACCGACCTGCTGTACAAGCTGCGCCGCAGCAAGGTGCTGGAACCGGTGTGGATGGTCGGCGTCGACCCCACCAGCGAAGGCCTGGCCCGCGCCCGTGAGCTGGGCCTCAAGACCACCGACAAGGGCGTGGACGGCATGCTGCCCCACGTCGCGGCCGACGGCGTGCAGATCGCCTTCGACGCGACCTCCGCCTACGTCCACAAGGAAAACTCGGACAAGCTCAATGCGCTGGGCGTGATGATGATCGACCTCACCCCCGCCGCCATCGGCCCCTACTGCGTGCCGCCGATCAACCTCAAGCAGCACGCCGGCAAGCGCGAGATGAACGTCAACATGGTCACCTGCGGCGGCCAGGCCACCATTCCCATGGTCTACGCCGTGTCGCGCGTGCAGAAGGTGAAGTACGCCGAGATCATCGCCACTGTTTCGTCCAAGTCGGTCGGCCCCGGCACGCGCAGGAACATCGACGAGTTCACCCGCACCACCGCCGGCGCGGTGGCCAGCATCGGTGGCGCCGACGAGGGCAAGGCCCTCATCGTCATCAACCCGGCCGAGCCGCCCCTGATCATGCGCGACACCATCCACTGCCTCACCGTGGATGAGCCGAAGCAGGCGGAGATCGAGAAGTCGGTGCTGGAGATGATCGCCGAGGTGCAGAAGTATGTTCCCGGCTACCGCCTGAAGAACGGCCCGGTGTTCGAGAACAACCGCGTCACCACTTTCCTCGAAGTGGAAGGCCTGGGCGATTTCCTGCCCAAGTACGCCGGCAACCTCGACATCATGACCGCTTCGGCCACGCGCACGGCGGAGATGTTCGCCGAGGAGATGTTGTCCGGCCGCCTCAGCCTGGAACCGGTCGCCGCATAAAGTTCTTGCCCGCGCTTCCAAGGGGAGCCGGGCTACACGGAGCAACGAAGATGAATCTCAAAGGCATCAAGGTCAAAGTGCACGACATGTCCCTGCGGGACGGCATGCACCCCAAGCAGCACCAGATCACTATCGAGCAGATGCAGGCCATCTCGCGCGGGCTGGACGCCGCCGGCGTGCCGCTGATCGAAGTCACCCACGGCGACGGCCTCGGCGGCGCCTCGGTCAACTACGGCTTTCCCGCCGCCACCGACGAGGAATACCTGCGCGCAGTCATCCCGGGCCTGAAAAACACCAAGGTCTCGGCCCTGCTGATCCCGGGCATCGGCACGGTGGACCATTTGCACATGGCCGCGGACTGCGGTGTGCACACCATCCGCGTCGCCACCCATTGCACCGAGGCCGACGTTTCCGAGCAGCACATCTCGCAGTCGCGCAAGATGGGCCTGGATACGGTGGGCTTCCTGATGATGGCGCACATGGCCGAGCCGAAGACCATCCTCGAGCAGGGCCTGCTGATGGAGAGCTACGGCGCCAACTGCATCTACGTCACCGACTCCGCCGGCTACATGCTTCCGGACGACGTCACCGCCCGCATCGCCCCGCTGCGCGAGAAGCTCAAGCCGGAAACGGAAATCGGCTTCCACGGCCATCACAATCTTTCCATGGGCATCGCCAACTCCCTGGCGGCGGTCGAAGCCGGCGCGCGCCGCATCGACGGCGCCTGCGGCGGCCTCGGCGCCGGTGCCGGCAATACCCCGACGGAAGTGTTCGTCGCGGTATGCAACCGCATGGGCATCGAAACCGGCGTGGACGTGTTCAAGGTCTCCGACGTGGCCGAGGACCTGATCCAGCCGATCCTCGACTTCCAGATCCGCATCGACCGCAACGCCCTGGTGCTGGGCTATGCCGGCGTCTACTCCACCTTCCTGCTGTTCGCCAAGCGGGCGGAGAAGCGCTACGGCATCCCAGCCCGCGAGATCCTCCTCGAACTGGGCCGGCGCCGCATGGTCGGCGGCCAGGAAGACATGATCGAGGACACCGCGCTGACCATGGCCAAGGAAAGGAAACTGCTGGAGACAGCTTGATTCGGGCTTGACCGACTGGGCAAGCGGCGGCGCCCCGCAATGGTGCGCCGCCTTTATCCATACGCTTGTGAATGGTGCCGCAACTACTCCAAACAGGTGATGCCCGCGTCACTTCGTGGCACTATTGTCCAGACAGAACAAGTAGTTGGCGGCCTCGAAGCCGCCGACACTGCCCCGGGAGGCAGCCGCTCCAGGCGGTTGCGACAGATGGTCCGGGCCTAGCCTCATGAGGTGGCCCCACAGCCTCCTCTCGGGCAAGCCCGGGTACGCGTGGTTTCGCCCCTGCCGGCTGCGCCGCGGTAGTGGACCGGATGCCCTCCCGAGGTCTCAGGAAGCTGGTGCGGAAAGGGAGTAAGGGCGATGAACCTGCGCGTGTTGCTGCCGGCTGTATTGGCCGGCCTGGCGATCGGTGTGCTGATCTTCCTGCTGCGCATGACGCAGAGCGCGGACAGCGACCTGCACTTGCAGCGACTGGCCAACATCCGCGCCATCAATAACCTCGACGTGCAGCTCAATCGGGTGCTGACGCAGGCCCGGGTGGCCTCGTTGTCGGACGAGGGCGACGAACGCGTGGTCATCACCAGCCAGCTCGGCGAGGCACTGGACGCCATCGACAAGGGCACCCATTCCCTGCATGGCCTCAGCCCCGAACTGGACAAGGCGCTGGACAAGTTCCTCGATACCATCCAGTCGAAGTTCGAGCTGGATTTCGACATCGAGGCGCGCAGCACCCTGCTCAACCAGCGCCTGATCAACAGCACCAACGCGCTGCCTACCAATATCGCCGCCCTCGCCGCCGCCGCCACGCCGGCAATCCGCGCCCAGGTACGCGACCTCGGCGAGCAGATCAATACGCAGATCGTCACCTTCAGCGTGACGCCGTCGCCGTCGAACGAGAAAGACATCCAGATGCTGCTCGAAGGCATGGACCGGCTGACTTCCGGGCAATCCGCCGCCTTCCAGGAAGCCTTGCAGCACCTGCACCAGAGCTGCCAGGACGTGATCGGCGACAAGGACGAGCTGGTCAGCAAGATGCGCGACTTCCTCGACCGTCCCACCGGCCCGCAGTTGCAGGACGTGGAACAGGCCTATTCCGCCTGGTACGCC
>JAQGNS010000391.1 GCA_028291705.1 Nevskia sp. | reverse complement strand
TGGTGGGCGCCACGCCGTCCAGCTCCTTGCTGCCGTCGAATTCCTGCAGAGAAATGAAGGGCGTGCCGTCGATGGCCAGGCCCGGCTCCACCAGTCCCATCAGGGTGATGTTGCTGAGCGTGCCATAGGCGGTGTTCGCGGTGCAGCCGTTGCCGCTGACCCCCTGTGCATTGCGCACCTTGAATGTGAAGGAGGCATATTGCGCGGCATTGGCGTTGAAGGCGCCGGAGCTGACCGGAGTGTTCTGGATTTGCAAAAAGCAGGGTTCCGTGGTCAAGGCATGTGCCTGCGGCCCGTTGACGGTGGCCGGGCCGGTCTGGCCGAGGTTCTCGGCGGTGGCGATCGGCGTGGGCGTGCCGAGCCCGCTGACACTGATGCGGATATGGCCGAGACTTTCGAGAGCGGGCGCGGGAGCGCCGCTGCCCGCATTGGCGGTGGAGTCCGACGCGCCGCCACCGCAAGCGCACAGGGCGAGCGTACCCACAACGACGGCGCCAAACATCACTTTGTTCATGCTTGCGATACCTTGGAAGCGCGTCATGGTTGTGACGCAGGACGGAGATTCTTTCTCCCGGTGTATCGTCAAATTTCGAAGAATCCCGCCATGCCGCTTTTCAACCCTTGAGCCGGCTTCAGGCATCCAAGGCGGATAAGGCGAGTCGATCCAGACCGGGCCGAATTGGGAGGAGCCTCATGCGAGTCCAGATTTCCAGAGCCGCGCTGGCCGGCCTGCTGCTGGCCGCCGCCGCGGTAAGCCATCGCGCCCATGCCGCCGGCGACGCCGGGCTGGAGCGCGGCGCGGCGGCCACGGCCCTGCCGGCGATTACGCAGAAGCTGTGCGACGCGGTGGCGCCCGGCGACAAGGCGGTATGGGAGCGTTATCTGTCGCCGCGCTTCGTGCAGATCGACGAATCCGGCGCACACCTGGAGCGGGCCAAGCTGATGGAGGACTTCGGTCCGCTGCCGGCGGGCCTGTCGGGCAGCATCGCCGTGCGCAACGCGCAGGTGTCCGACTTCGGCGCCTTCGCCGTGATCCGCTACGACATGGACGAGCACGAACAGTACTTCGACCAGGCCCTGCATGTGATCTACCGCTCCACCGATACCTGGCGCCGCGAAAGCGGCAAGTGGCGCATGGTCGCCTCGCAGGTGATGGTGGTGGCGCAGGATCCCCCGCCGTCTCCGGTCGATGCCGCGCTGCTGGCGGACTACGCCGGCCTCTACGACCTGAGCGGCAGGAAGCAGCGCGTCGAGGTCCGCGGTGGCCAGTTGTTCGAAGGCCGCGACGGCCGCGAGCTGAAACCCTTGATCGCGGTTGGGGACAACGTCTTTGTGGGGCAGGGCGACCCGCTGGCGATCCAGTACATCTTCCTGCTCGGTGCGGACGGCAAGGTGCAGCGCCTGCTCGAACGGCGCAAGTTCGCCGACCTGCAGATGACGCGCATCGCCGATATAGCGTCGCCAGTCGCCGCGCCGTAGCCTTGGCCATAGAGATGTAAAGACTTCGCTGCCGGGCCCCGCCCGGGGGTGCGCATGGGTATGATGCAGCGCGCATCCTGAGGAGCACTGCCGTTGCGGAACACTGATTTTTCCCGCCCGACCCGCCGTGCCGTCCGGTCCATCCTGCCGCTGCTGCTCGGTCTGTCCCTGCTCGCCGCCTGCACGCCCGATCGCGGTGTGCGCCGCGATGAAGTGCGGGCCTGCATCGACAAGGAATCGCCGGACTGCGCCACGGCGCGCGCCCAGTTCCAGTCGGTGCGTTATCCCACCCTGTCCGCCGACCGCCTGGTGGCCGCGGGCAGTCGCGCCCTCGGCGATCTGAACTTCGAACCGACCCGCGACGACGCCGGCAACAAGGTCAGCGGCGAATACATCGCCTCCGCACCGGTGCACAAGAACCAGCTCGACGAACTGTTTCGCAAAAACCTGAAGAATTACGCACCGGCCCCGCTGACGGCACAGGTCGACATCCTGCCGCTGCCCGGCAAGGACGTCGGCGCCGACGTGCGCCTGCGTCTGTACACGGTGGCCGGGGAGGGTGCGGCGCCCGAGCTGATCGACAGTGTGGCGCCCTACCAGATCTTCTTCAGCCAGCTCGGCGTCGAACTGGGCGCGCCGCCGCCACCGCCGCCGGAAGACAAGCCGAAGGATCGCCGCCACCCGGTCGCGCCGTCGATTTCAGGGGTCTGAGCCGGCCGGGGCAGGGGCAACGGCAAGGCTTGGGATTAGTCAGAGACTCCCCATACCCTCACGTCCGCCCGGAATTCCACATTACTTTGTATGATGCCGCCTGATCTTTTTCCCTTCCGGGCCATGACCAAATACCGTTTTCTTGCCGCCCTCACCATGCTCGCCGCCTCGCTCGCCCCCGCCCACGCCGCCCCGCTCGATGCGACGGCCAGCGCCAATGTCGCCGCGAACACCTATTCCAACGTGCAGCAGGTGCGGACCAAACACATCGCGCTGGACCTGGCGGTGGACTTCAAGAAGAGTGTCGTGTCCGGCACCGCCACGCTGGAACTGGAACGCATCGACCCGGCCGCCACCCAGGTGATCCTGGATACCCAGGACCTGGACATCGCCAAGGCCGAGACCAGCGTCGACGGCGAGGTCTGGCTCAAGGCGCCGTTCACGCTCGGCCAGAGCGACGAGGTGCTCGGCGCGCCGCTGACCATCACCCTGCCAGCGGATGCGACGCGCGTGCGCGTGACCTACGCCAGCAAGCCGCAGGCTTCCGGCCTGCAATGGCTGCCGCCGGCGCAGACCCTGGGCAAGAAGCATCCCTTCATGTTCAGCCAGTCGGAGTCGATCCACGGCCGCTCCTGGATCCCGATGCAGGACACGCCCTTCGTGCGCGCCACCTATGAAGCACGTATCCGCACGCCGAAGGGCCTGCGCGCCGTGATGAGCGCCGAGATGCACGACCAGCCCGACGCCTCCGGCGCCTGGACCTTCAAGATGCCGCAGGCCATCCCCAGCTATCTGATTGCGCTGGCGGTCGGCGATATCGGCTTCCAGTCCACCGGACCGCGCACCGGCGTCTACGCCGAGCCGGGCCTGCTGAAGAAGGCCGCCTACGAGTTCGGCGAAACCGAGCGCACCCTGCAACTGATGGAGCAGGCCTTCGGCCCGTATCGCTGGGGCCGTTACGACATCCTGGTGCTGCCGCCCAGCTTCCCCTTCGGCGGCATGGAGAATCCGCGCCTGACCTTCGCCACGCCGACGGTCATCACCGGCGACCGCATGCTGGTCTCGCTGGTCAGTCACGAGCTGGCGCATAGCTGGTCCGGCAACCTGGTGACCAATGCGAGCTGGAACGATTTCTGGCTCAACGAAGGCTTCACCGAATACCTCACCTACCGCCTGCTCGACATGCAGTTCGGCCAGCCCCGCGGCGACATGGAGCGCGTGCTCGGCCTGACCGATCTGAAAGATTCGATGAGTCACCTCGACAAGATCGACTGGTCGCTGGTGCGCAGCACCCCGCCGAAGGATCCGGACGCCGTCTACAGCTCGGTGCCCTACGAGCGCGGGACCCTGTTCCTGACCTGGCTGGAAACACAGTTCGGACGCGGCGCTTTCGACGCCTTCCTGCGTGGCTGGTTCGACGACCACGCTTTCCAGAGCGCCACCACCGGCGAGTTCGTGGCCTACCTGCAGGACAAGCTGATGGCGCAGCAGCCCGGCAAGGTTACGCAGGCGCAGCTCGACGCCTGGCTGCACCAGCCGGAGATTCCGGACTTCGCCGTGCTGCCGCATTCCGATGCGCTAAACAAGGTGGACCAGGAGCGCGACGCCTGGCTCTCCGGCAAGATCACCCTCGATGCCCTGCCGGCGAAGCAGTGGAACGTGCACGAGTGGCAGCAGTTCTTCGACAACATGCCGGCCTCCGCCACGCTGGAGCAGATCCAGTCGCTCGATGCGCGCTACAAGCTGAGCCAGACCCACAACGCCATCATCGCCAGCGCATGGTTCCGCGTCGCCATCGCCCACGGCGACAAGGCGGTGCTGCCGGCGGCGCAGCATTACCTCGGCAGCGTCGGCCGCATGCGCCTGATCAGCCCGCTGTACCGCGAGCTGATGAAGACGCCGGAAGGCAAGGCCTACGCCGAACAGACCTATGCCAAGGTCAAGTCCGGCTACAACGCCATCGCGCAGCAGGCGGTGGAGCGGGTTCTGAAGGGCGCGTCCGGCGGCTGAAGTTATCCCCACCCCGCGGCCGCCGAACGGCCGCGGGGTGGGGCGCGCGGGCCAGATGCGGCGTGCCGTAATCCCTGTCGCTTCGTCCCCGCGCAAGCCAGTCGTCGTGGGCCGCACGTAAGCGTGCCGTGGAACCATATTGTCGGCGGCGGGTCAATATGATGCGTAATTCAGGTGCCGTCGGCTTCGTACCTGGCACCGCGCGAAGCGGGCGAGGTATGGGATTGCCTATACTGCTCTGGTAAATTCGATTGGCGCAAGGCGGGACGATCGGCGTTCCCGCGCAGCGCGGCAGACTCAGGGAAACTCGTCATGAAGAAGTTGTGGATCGCGTCGCCTCTGGCGGCCGTGTTGGGTGTGGCTGTGCTGCTCACCGGTTGCGGCGGCCCTTCGATACCGGCGGACGACGGCTCCAGTTCCGGCGGCAGCGGCAGCAGTGGCGGCAGCACCGCCGATCTCGTCCAGGGCTGCAACTGGTTGTTCGAGGCGGATTCCAGGACGGCCAATTTCGCCTATCCGGAGACCAATGCGGTCTACTGGGTGGCCGCGCTGCCGGATACGGTCGGCACCGGCGACAAGATCGAGATCGCCGGCACTTCGGCCACCGCCCGCTACTTTTCATTCCAGATCTACAACGAGAATGGCAAGGCGGAATCCGGGGTCAGCGACGCCGGGATCTTCGGCACCGACGCCACGCCGGCGAACATGATCGCCTCGGGTCAGCCCTATACCGTTACGGTGATCTACAGCGCCACCGCGACGGCCTCCGGCACCACTCTGGTCGCCGATCCCACCGATGTCAGCCCCCGCGCCCCGGCGCACAAGTTCCTGCTGTACCGCCTGTATCTCGCCACCTCGGGGGCGGACAGTTTCGCCAACCTGCCCAAGCTCACCTACGTCGCCGCCAACGGCACCCGCACGCTGCTGTCGTCCACGCAGGACCAGGCTTCCTGCAACACCATCCTGGCCAGCATCAAGACCACCGCCGGTGGTGATGGCGCCGACGGCTCTTCCAGCTCCTCCGGTGGCCTGGCGATTTCGCCGCTGCCCGCGGTGAAGCCGCCGACCATGACGATCTATCGCGCTACCATCGGGCAATTCCAGAATCTGGACGTGCACTACATGCGCGAGAAGACCAACGATACGCTCGGTGACCTGCTGATCATCCGCGGCAAGGCGCCGACCTTCGCCACCGGCAGCTCCTCGCCGCAAGTGCGCTACTGGTCGGTGTGCAGCGACGAGTTCCACGCCCCGCGCAAGGTGGTGGATTGCCTGGCGGACACGGATGCACATATCGGCACCGATGGTTACTACAACGTCATCATCGCGCCCAACACGCCGCCGGACGGATATCAGGCCGAGTTCGACTACCTGCCGTTCGGCGCCGATGCCTTCGGTGAACCGATCTACCGCCAGTTGTTGGCCAATCCCTCGTTCAAGCAGTCGATCGACAACAACAACGCGTCGCTTCTTCCCAGCCTCACCATGGGCGACTATTTCCCGGGGAGCACCTACTGCTCGAGCAGCGTGTTCTCCACCAATCTGAGCGCCGGTGCGGCAGCGGTGTTCAAGGCCTGCAAGAGCAGCGAGGGCACCGGCACCGTGCCGGATATGGGCAACTGACGGGCAACTGAAGTTCGGCGTCGGCCGGGAACAACCCCGGCTGACCGCAGCATGGCATCGGCCGGGAGTGTTCCCGGCCCCCACACCCCGACCGGGTTTCCCCGGTCGGGGTGTTTTGTTTTGAGTGCCTGCCAGGACATCACGCTTCGCGGCGATGCGGCGCAGTCCTTTTACCTACCCCGGCGGGTAGGAAAATCACCTTTTAAACACGGTCCAAATCACGAATGTGCCGTTTGTCAGGCAAAAGCATCTGCACCCCGAGCAAGAGCGTACACACCGTATTACAAGAGCAACAACGACACTGTCCCCCGCTCATTCGGGATCTGAAGGAGAAACAAAATGCGCATACGCAAATACGATGTGGACTACGGTCGCCGGTCTTTATTGCAGAAGGCTGCTTTGGGCGCAGGCGCGGGCGTACTGGCGCCGTTGTGGCCGATGATCGCCAGCGGCGACATGAGCAAAGCCTATCCGGATGAGTTGACCTCGGTGGACATGTACACCAAGGGCAAGATCAAGACCGGCG
>JAQGNS010000369.1 GCA_028291705.1 Nevskia sp. | reverse complement strand
GTGGCCTCGCTCATCTTCTCCTGGGCGCTGACGCGCTTCAGGTTGGCCTGGGCCTCGGCCAGGCGCGCCTGCGCCTGCGAGGTGTCGGTGCGGGTGGCTTCCCCGGCGGCGTAGCGCTTCTGTGTGTCGGACAGCTCCTGCTGCAACGCCGCCACGTTGGCGCTGGCGAGGTCGATCACGGTGCGGTCGCGTTCGACGTCGAGATATGCGCTGGCGGCCGCCAGCAGCAATTGCTGGCGCGTGTTGAGTTCGCTCTGCTGCGAGCCTTCCAGCTGGCTCTTCGACGAAGCCAGCGTGGCGCTGGTCAGTCCGCCGGTATAGAGCGGCTGCGAAGCCTGGAGGCCGACGGCGTTGGGATTGAGCGGGCCGTCGATGGGGATGGAACCGGCCAGGGCCGGCGACAGGTAATAGCGCGACAGGCCGGTGTTGGCGGTCAGCGTGGCGCTGGGCAGGTAGCCGGCGCGGGCCACGTCGACCTGCGCGGTGGAAGCCTGCACCGCATCGCCGGCGGCGCGCATGCGCGGATCGTTCTGCAGGGCCATACCGGCGGCGTCGCCGAGGCTGATGGCATGGGCCGGAGCGGCGGCGAGCAGCGCGGCAACGGCCAGGAAGGATGTCTTCATGCTGCGGGTCTTCTTCAGGAGTTGCATCGAGTGATGATCATTGGGAACGGCGTGCGCAGCCATAGAGAAACAGCCGTACCGCGCCGACGACATGCTGCTCCGGATCGAAATCCGGACTGAACGGCGGCACCGACAGCATCATGCGTGCATGCGGCGGGCCCTTCACCAATTCCAGGAACTGCGAGGCGGCCATCTCCGGATCGGCGCAGTCGATGCGGCCGGCCGCGCGCTGCAGGCGCAGGTAGTCGCCGAGGGCGCGGCGCGCGCGTTGCGGGCCGCGTTCGAAATACTGCTGCGCCAGCTCGGGGAAGCGCTGCGATTCGGCGATCAGGGTACGCAGCAGGCGGCAGCCGGCCGGGTCGAGGAAGCCGCGCAGGAAGCGCATGCCGAGGGCTTGCAGGGTTCTCTCGAGGTCGGCGTCGGCCTGGGTCGGCACCGCCAGCTCGTCGACGAACTCGTCGGTGAGCTTGCCGGCCACTTCCCAGAACAGGCCTTCCTTGCTGCCGAAATAGCTGTACAGGCTGGCCTTGGAGCCGCCGACGCGGCGCACGATCTCCTCGATGCTGGTGCCCTCGTAGCCTTGCTCCAGGAACACCTCGCGCGCCGCTTCCATCAGGGCGCTGCGGCGCGCCTCGCCGCGCGGTGTGCGGCGCGCAGCGGGCTCGCGTGCATCGGCGGTTTGGCGGTTGACTTTCAAGGCGGCTGCATCGCAAAATGAACTGTAACGTTCATTACATTATCAGCTGATTTCCCGCCGCGCAACCCACTCCAGCCGCATCCCAATGGCCAACCGCAAAGCTTTCCTCCGCATCGCCGTCCCCGTCGTCGCCGCCGCCGCCGCGGTCGCTTTCGGCATCTACTGGTACAACACCGGGCGCTTCCTGCAGAGCACCGACGATGCCTACGTGCGCGCCGACATGAGCGTGATCACGCCGCGCGTCGGCGGCGAGATCCTGGCGGTGCACGTGGTCGACAACCAAGTGGTGCGCAAGGGCGATGTGCTGGTCGAGATCGACACGCGCGACTACGCCGCGCGCGTCGCCAATGCCCAGGCCGCGGTGTCCTCGGCCCAGGCGTCGATTCTGAACAACGAGCAGCAGCTCAAGCTGCAGCAGGCCAATATCGCCGAGGCGCGCGCCAACGTGGCCGCCAGCCAGGCCGACCAGGTGCGCCTGCAGAAGGACTGGGACCGCGCCCAGCAATTGGTGCGTGATGGTGTCGCCACTTCACAGCGGCTGGACACCTCACAGGCCTCGTTCAAATCCGGCCAGGCCAATGTGGCGCGCTACGACGCGGCGCTGCAGGCGGCCAACCAGCAGGTCGGGGCGCTGCAGGCGCAGGGCGAGGGACTCAAGGCGCAGCTGCAGGCGCAGACCGCGATGCTGCAGCTAGCGCAGATCGACCTCGACACCACCACCCTGCGCGCACCGATCGACGGCAGCGTCGGCGATCTCGCCGCCCGCGTCGGCGAGCGCGTCGCCGGCGGCCAGCGCCTGCTCTCGCTGGTACCGTTGCAGGCCGTGTACGTGGAAGCGAACTACAAGGAAACGCAGCTCACCCACATGAACATCGGCCAGCCCGTGCGGCTCAAGGTCGATGCCTTCCCCGGCGCGCGCCTGCGCGGCCATGTCGACAGTCTGTCTCCGGCATCCGGCGCCGAGTTCGCCCTGCTGCCGGCGCAGAACGCCACCGGCAATTTCACCAAGATCGTGCAGCGCGTACCGGTGAAGATCGCGCTGGAAGCGGATGAGCCGCTGCGCGGCCGCCTGCGTCCCGGCATGTCGGTGGTGGCCACGGTCGACACGCAACAGCAGGCCGCAGGGCCGACGCTGAGCCAGCGCTGAAGCAGGGCGGGCAAGGCACGTGCAGGAAGCGGTGATGACCGGCAGCGCCTCGCCCACCGAGGACGCGCAGCGCGCCGCCAAGCGGCGCAGCATGTGGGGCTTCTGGGCCATGGCCCTGGGCAGCTTCATGGCCATCCTCGACATCCAGATCGTCGCCAGCTCGATCAACGAGATCCGCGCCGGCCTGTCCGCCTCGATCGACGAGATCCAGTGGGTGCAGACCTCGTACCTGATCGCCGAGGTCATCGCCATCCCGCTGTCGGGTTACCTGTCGCGCATGCTGTCCACGCGCATCTACTTCGTCATCTCCGCGATCGGCTTCACCCTGGCCAGCATCGCCTGCGCCAGCTCCTGGAGCCTGGGCTCGATGGTGGTGTTCCGCGTGCTGCAGGGCCTGCTCGGCGGCGGCATGATCCCCACCGCCTTCGCCACCATGTTCATCATGTTTCCGGATGCGAAGTCGCGCGCCGTGCCGCAGGTGCTGACCGGCATGCTGACCATGACCGCGTCCTCGCTCGGCCCCAGCATCGGCGGCTATGTCACCGATGCCCTGTCCTGGCACTGGCTGTTCCTGCTCAACCTCGGCCCCGGCATTCTCTGCGCCTGGGCGGTGTGGAGCCTGGTCGACATCGACCGGCCGCAGCCGGCGATGTTCAAGCGCTTCGACCTGTGGGGCCTGCTGTTCATGGCCATGTTCCTCGGCGGCCTCGAATACACCCTCGACGACGGCCCGCGCCACGACTGGTTCAGCGAGGACAGCGTCGCCGTCTGCGCTGTCATGGCCATCGTCGGCGGGGTGCTGTTCTTCTGGCGGTCCTTCACCGCGGCCTACCCGCTGGTGGATCTGCGCTCGTTCCGCGATCGCAATTTCGGCGTGACCTCGCTGGTCTCCACCATGCTCGGCATGAGCATGTTCACCCTGCTCTACCTGACGCCGGTATTCCTCGGCCAGGTCAGCGGCTACAACCCGCTGCAGATCGGCGAGGTGATGATGGTGCAGGGCGGCACCATGTTCCTCAGCGCGCCGATCATCGGGCGCCTGCAGATGAAGCTGGATCCGCGCCTGATCATCGCCATCGGCCTGATGCTGATCGCCGCCGGCACCTTTCTCAATACCGGCCTCACCGCGGACTGGGGCTATGCCCAGTTCGTGCTGCCGCAGATGCTGCGCGGCGCCGGCTTCGTCTGCAGCTTCATCCCCCTCACCGGCCTTGCGCTGGGCACGCTGCCCGCGTCCGAGGTGCACAACGCCAGCGGCCTGTTCAACGTCACCCGCAATCTCGGCGGCGCGCTGGGCCTGGCGGTGATCAACACCCTCATCAACCAGCGCACCTGGCTGCACTGGCAGCAACTGGCCGAATCCACCCGCCTCAGCCGCGAGCCGGTGCGCGAAGCGCTCGGCAACATGCAGGACCTGCTGCACCCGGGACTGGGCGCGGCCAGCCAGGCCGGCAGCATCGGCATGCTGGCGCAGCAGATGCAGCAGCAGGTGGCGACGCTGACCTATGCCGACATGTACCGCCTGCTGGCCTGGAGCGTGGTGCTGTCGATGCTGTTGCTGCCCCTGTTGCAGAAGCCGCGCGGCGCGGCCGATCCCGCGGTGGCCGGAGGACACTGAGCCGCCGCGTGTTTTGCCGCGTCTGAAAGGTCCCTGTGCCCGGGGATTGGGCTACCATTCCGCCCATGGACACCCCGCAACAGCCGCTGCCCGCCAAGACCGTCGCCTCTTCCATCGTGCGCGAGCAGGTCTACATGGTGTTTCCCAACGACCTGAATTCCAACGACACCGTGTTCGGCGGCCTGATCATGGCGCACATGGATCGTCTCGCCGCGGTGGTGGCCGACCGCCATGCCGGCGGCGTCACCGTTACAGC
Source organism: Nevskia sp. (assembly GCA_028291705.1). GTDB lineage: Bacteria > Pseudomonadota > Gammaproteobacteria > Nevskiales > Nevskiaceae > Nevskia. The sequence continues at coordinate 2,412 of JAQGNS010000369.1, read as the reverse complement.
CAGTGTCGATGCCGTGCACTTCATGACGCCGGCCCGGCGCGGCGACGTGCTGGTGATGCACGCCGCAGTCAACCGCGCTTGGCGCAGCTCGATGGAAGTCGGCGTGCGGGTGGAAGCCGAGGCCATCGGCGGCGGCGAGCGCCGCCACATCCTCTCCGCCTACCTCACCTTCGTCGCGGTCGATCCCGAAGGCTGCCCGCGCCCGGTGGCGCCGCTGCAGACGGAAACGCCGGAAGAAAAGCGCCGCTACGCCGAAGCCGACCTGCGGCGCGCCAACCGCCTGCAGAATGCAGAGCAGTTGAAGATCCTGCGCGCCTCACACGCCGACTAGCCCGTCCTCAGGCGTGACTGTGGCGTCCCGGCGCATAGCCGCCGCGCTGCCACTGCTTCAGGCGCAGCCAGCCGCCCGCCGCGCCGAGGATCGGGCTGAGCACGATCAGGGAGACCTGGATCGCCGCCGGATCGCCCGACTTGCCCGAGGCCATGGCGTAGACGCCGAAGGCCACGCACAGGAAGGAAGCCAGGGCGCCGTTCAACACCTGCTCGCGCCTGGCGATCAGCGCCGCCACATAGCCGCCGAGCACGGTGCAGGCCACGCCGATCAAGAGCTGCAGCGCATACAGGCCGGGATTGGCATGCAGCAGCCCCAGCATCTGGTCGGGTATCTGATTTTCCGGTACCTGGTTCAGATTGATCTTGCTGGCCAGGTAAACCGCCAGCGGCACCGACAATGCATTGCTGGCGAGGATATCGACCACGCCGCCCACGGCTACGCCGGGAATGGATATTTTGCTCATCACGCTCTCCATGGTGTGCCGGGCGCTCTTCACTGAGCCTCGCCGCGAAACAGCGCGGCGCCGGACTTGCCAGATTTAGACAGCGATCAGGGTGAGCGTTCCATCCGGTTTGCGGCGCCCCGATCCTCGCTTGAATCCCCCGCTTGCGCGCGCGGCTTGCATTCACCCCCGACCTTGCCATCCTATAGCGGGCTACACCGGACCAGGGCGCACCATGATCACTACCCGTCTCGCCGACCAGCGCGGCCACGCCGAACGCGGCTGGCTCGACAGCTGGCACACCTTCTCCTTCGGCGACTTCCACGACCCGCGCGCGATGGGCTACGGCGACCTGCGCGTGATCAACGAGGACCGCGTGGTGCCCGGCGCCGGCTTCCCGGCGCATTCGCACAGCGACATGGAAATCATCTCCTACGTGCTCGAGGGCGGCCTGCGCCACCGCGACTCCACCGGCGGCGGCTCGGTGATCCGCCATGGCGAGGTGCAGTTGATGAGCGCCGGCCGCGGCATCTCGCACAGCGAGATGAACGACTCGCAGACCGAACCGGTGCACTTTCTCCAGATCTGGGTGGTGCCGAGCAAGCGCGGCGTGGCCCCCGGCTACCAGCAGAAAGCGCTGGACCAGGCGGCGCTGCGCGCCGGCTTCAGCAAGGTCATCGCCCCGGAAGGCGAGGCGGCGCCGTTCCGCATCTACCAGGATGCGCGCCTGTACATCGCCTGGCCGCTGGCCGGGCAGGCCCTGCGGCAGCCGCTGGCGGAAGGGCGCCGGCACTACCTGCACGTCGCCAAGGGAGCCGTCCAGGTCGGGCGCCTGGAACTGCGGGCGGGTGACGCGGCGATGCTGGAAAATGAATCAATACTGGAACTTACGACGGACGATAAGGCGGAACTGCTGCTTTTCGAGTTGCCCGCAGCCTAGCCCTCATCCGCCACGCGGATGCAGCCCCCGGGGGGCTCTGGTAGCATCCGCGCGCTGTCGAAAATGAGCAAGACATGACCACCGTTACCGAAAATCTGCGGATCGCCTCCATCAGCGCGGTCTCCACCCCCGCCCAGGTGCAGGTCGAACTGCCCCTGTCCGAGGCCGCCGCCCAGACCACCGTCAGCGCGCGCCGCGAGACCCAGGAGATCCTCCAGGGTCGTGACGACCGCCTGCTGGTGATCGTCGGCCCCTGCTCGATCCACGATCCGGAAGCCGCCCTGGATTACGCCGCCCGGCTCAAGCCGCTGCGCGAACAGCTCGGCAAGCAGCTGCAGATCGTGATGCGCGTGTATTTCGAGAAGCCGCGCACCACCGTCGGCTGGAAGGGCCTGATCAACGACCCCGGCCTCGACGACAGCTACGACATCGACCGCGGCCTGCGCGTGGCGCGCCGCCTGCTGCTGGATCTCAACGACCGCGGCATGCCCGCCGGCGTCGAGTTCCTCGACATCCTCACTCCGCAGTACATCGCCGACCTGGTCAGCTGGGGCGCCATCGGCGCCCGTACCACCGAGTCGCAGCTGCATCGCGAAATGGCCAGCGGCCTGTCCTGCCCGGTGGGCTTCAAGAACGGCACCGACGGCAGCGTCAAGGTGGCGGTGGACGCGGTGCAGTCCGCGCGCAGCCCGCACC
>JAQGNS010000409.1 GCA_028291705.1 Nevskia sp. | reverse complement strand
TTCACCGGCACCCACACATAGCCCTTGCCTTCCGCCCGGATATGGCCGAGGCCGGGGAAGGAGATGTGCGCGGCGCCGAGCAGCGTGCCCTTGGCGGCGGCATCGGCGAAGACCTGCTTGCGCTGGGTGGCCGCGGCCTGGTCGTCACTGTCGAAGCCGATGGTGATGTCCGGGTTGTCGAACTGCATCGCCGGCAAGTGCAGCAGGTCGCCGATGATCAGCAGCTTCTGTCCCTTGCTCTCCACCGCGTAGACGGTGTGGCCCTTGGTGTGGCCGGGCGTGGGCACGCTGGAAATGCCGGGCACCAGCTCGGTGGCGCCGTCGAAGGTCTTGAAGTGGCCGGCCTTGATATAGGGCGCCAGCGCCTCCTGGTCTTCCGCCGCCATGAAGCGGAAGCCTTCCGGCAGCTTCTCCGCGCTGTCCTTCGCCACCCATTGCGCCGCATCGGCCGCGTCGACGCGCACGATGGCCTTGGGGTAGGCCGCCTTGCCGTTCTCCAGCAGGCCGCCGGCGTGGTCGATGTGCAGATGCGTGAGGTACACCTCGTCCACCTGCTCCGGCTTGTAGCCGGAAGCCTTCAGGTTGGCCAGCAGGTGATGCGCGCCGGGGCCGATGCCCTTGTCGAATTTGCCCAGGCCGGTGTCGATCAGCACCAGCTTGCTGCCGGTGTTGACCAGGTAGCCGGTGATCGACATGTCGACCGGGTTGGAGAGGAAGTCCTTCGCCAGGGCGGCGTCCACCTCGGCCGGCGTGGTGTGCAGCATCAGCTTGTCCACCGGCGCCTTGAAGGTGCCGTCGGACAGCGCGGTGACCTCGAAGTCGCCGAGCATGATGCGGTAATAGCCGGGCGCCGACTTCTTCAGCATCGGCGCGGCGGCCTGTGCCGGCGCGGCGCCGAGTGCGGCGACGCCCAGCGCGAGGGCTGCGCCGAAGGCGCGCAGCAGGGGGGTGATTTGCATGGTGGATCTCCTGGATGGATGGTTTGAGGTCAAGATAATTCGCGGTGCCGTGTGTGCCGCAACGGCCGCCGTGGGTTGAAGGTCGGTCGTATTTTGCGCGATGGTCCAGATGTCGGGGGATTCAGGGCCAATGTGGGATGGATCCGGCCCGTTCCAAGTACCGCTGCCAACGCGGCCACCCGGCTGCGCCAATCCGCTAAGCTTGTCGCGGGCGCACCAAGGCCGGGACCACCGGCGAGCCATCCATAACGGCAGCCCGCAACTCTTTTGCAGGGAGAGGAGGAGCATCACCATGTCATGCAAGCCAGCCGCGACAGCTTCGCGCAGCGGGTGGGGAAGGGCGTTACGCCGCGTCGCCGCCCTTGCTTGCCTGTTGCTGGGCATCGCCGCCGCGCAGGCGCACAGCCGCGAACCCGACGAAGACCTGCGCTACCTCACGCCGGAATCCACCACCATCCGCCACGAAGGCGACCGCGCCACCTTCACCGTCATCTGGGAAGGCCGCGCCACCGGCAGCCGCGATTGCCCCGACCTGCTCGGCAAGCCCCAGCCCGAAAACAACTCCAGCCTCACCGTCTACCAGTCCGAAAGCCGCGACGGCCCCTGGGGACAGATCTACGAAAACCCCTGCGTGCGCGACAAGGGCGAATACAAGTACACCACCTCACCCTTCGACAAGACCTCGCCGCCGCGCGTCTACTTCAAGGTCAGGGTCTGCGCCCCCGGCGCGGAGGGGCAGGAAGCTGCCTGCGATGCGCGCACGGTGAAAGTGCGTAACGACACCTACGAGAAGCCGCAGTAGACAGGCGGGCAGTGGGCGCAATCGGCGCCGTCCCGCGGCAGGCAAAGATAGGCAAAGATCGGCGGCATGCAGCCGGATGAAGCCGCAGGCGGCATGCATGCTGCGCTATGCTCGTTCCACGCTCGCTTGCCAGGCGTGATCGCCAGGCGGCTTCCCTGACCGTCAAGGATCAAGCATGAAGAAGCTGCTGCTGGCCGCGGCCTGCGCCTGTTCCGTCTCCGCCTGCGGCAAGCCGCCGGCTCCAGAACCACAAACTGCGCCGCCGTTGGTTTCGGGCATCGAGACGCAGTACTTCGACGACAAGGTAACGCCGCGGGAGGACTTCTACCGGTACGTCAACGGCAAGTGGCTGGACAACACGGACATCCCCGCCGACGAAAATACCTGGGACGCGAACGAGGAACTCCAGGTCCGGGTGCAGCAGCAACTCAAGGCCCTGATCGAAGACCTGCGCACCAAACCAGATGCCGGCGACCCGGACCAGCGCAAGATCGCCGGTCTCTATGCCAGCTTCATGGACGAAGCCGCCCTGGAACGGTCGGGCCTGAAGCCATTGAAGAGTGAGCTGGCCCGCATCGACGCAATCAACAGCCGAAGCGACATCGCCGCCGAGATGGGCCACCTGGCACTGATCGGTGTGCATACACCCCTGGTGCCGGACCTGGCTGTGGATACCGGCAATGCCACGGCCTACGCCGCCTACCTGTATCCGGGCGGCTTCGGCCTGCCGGACCGCGACTACTACATCGAAGCTGACGCCCGGTTGGCGCACATCCGCCAGGCTTATGCCGGATACGTGCAGGCGCTGCTGACGCTGTCCGGCGACAAGGCTGCTGTTCCAGATGCAGCCGCGGTACTGAAGCTCGAAACCAGCCTCGCGCGCGTGCTGTGGACACAGGCGCAGTACCGCGATCCGGTGAAAACCTACAACAAGGTGCCGGTTGCCAAACTCGGCAATCTGGCGCCGGATTTCGACTGGAGCGGCTACCTGAGCGCCGCGGGCCTGGCCGGCAAGACCGACGCCGTGGTGGTGATCCAGCCGGATTATGTGCAAGCCTTCAACCAGGCTTTGCGGCGTACGCCGCTGCCGGTGTGGCGCGCCTACTTCCGCACGCGTCTGTTGGGCAACTATGCGCCCTACCTGGACCGGCGTTTCGCCGACGCGGACTTTGCTTTCAACGGCACCGTACTCACCGGCACGCCGACCCGTCAGCCGCGCTGGCAGCGCGGCGTCGAACTGGTCAACCAGTCCATCGGCGAAGGCCTGGGCCGGCAATACGTCACCCGCTACTTCCCACCGGCATCCAAGGCGCGGATCGAAGGGCTGGTGCATAGCATCGCCGCCGCCTATGCGC
>JAQGNS010000360.1 GCA_028291705.1 Nevskia sp. | reverse complement strand
TTGGTGCCGAACAGGGTGGCGTGCCATTTGTTGCTGACGGAATTCCAGATCAGGTGCATGTTGACGATGCCGTCGAACTTGCTCTGCTGCTGGATGAACGCCGGCTCGGCATTGGAATCCGAGAAGTACACCTTGGTGCGGTAGGTGTAGTCGCCACCGAAGTTCAGGGATCCGGGAAGCAGCAGCGCCGCAAACTTTGTTTCGGCGCTGACATGGATATTGTGCCGCGGCGTTTCCGGTATCCGATCATCGGTGTTGTTCTGCGTCGACGACTGGATGTAATTGGTATAGCGCGCGAAGTCGTATGCATAGTTGAGGCCCAGGGTCAGCCACCGGGTCGGCGCGGCGGTGGTCTCCAGTTCGACTCCCTTCGCTTGCGCCGAGCCCGCATTGGTGGTCTCGAACACCAGGGTCTGCGGATTGAACCGATTCGTCTGCATATCGGTGTAATGGGCGATGAAAGCGGCCAGATTCGCCTGCAGCCGGCGGTCCGAGGAGATGAACTTGGTGCCGAGTTCATAGCTCCAGACCCGCTCCGGCTCGAACGGCGTGCTCAGCGCGGTCGCAAGGGTGGAACTGGACTTGCCGAAGTCGGATGCCGCCGACGTATCCCAGCCGCCGCTCTTGTAACCCTTGGCGACGGTCAGATAGGCCATCAGCCCCTTGTCTACCTGGTACGACAACGTTGCCTTGGGGGTAAAAGACCACCAGGTTCTCGAATAGTCCGCGTTCGCGTCGTGAAAGATCAGGGGGTAAGCCACGGCGTAGGGATTGCCGGGCGCAAACGAATTGGCGATGGTCGAAAAGCCCTGCTTCGCCTCCCACTGACCGCGGCCACCGATGGTGAACTTCAAGGCATCGATGATCGGATAGCTGGCTTCCCCGAACAACGCACCGTCGTCGTCCCGGACCTGCTGGTCCACAGCCTGGGCCACCCCCTTGATGGGAACGGGGAATTGCGCGGCATTGGCCGAGCCGCTATTCAGGTTATAACCGTACTGATCGTCCTCCTGCTTGTTGGCATGCATATAGAACAGGCCGCCCAACCAGGTAAATTTCTGCCCATACGGCGACGCCAGGTGGATTTCCTCGGTGTACTGCTTGTCCTGGACGACGGCTGTTTGAGGCGCCTGGTTGTCCGGGTCTCCCAGCCGGCTCCAAGTGGTGCCGTCGTGAACCCTGCGGAAGCCGCTGATCGAAGTCAGCGTGGCCCATGAAAGATCCCAATCGACGCGCGCACTGCTGCCGCCGACGTTCCTGTTGGAAGTGCTGTTCAGGCCCTGGTTGGTGTCGTTGGGGCTATAGGACAGCTTCGGGTACAGCGAGGGCTGCAGATTGCCGGAAAGCTGCACCACTTTCCCGGACGATGTATCCCGGGTGAAGTCGCCGCTGAACAGAACCTTGAGATCCTCGCGCGGTTCCCACAGCAGTTGCCCGCGGCCATTGCCGACAGAATCGCCGAAGGTCTTGTCGTGCAGTGTGACATTGTTGACGTAGTCGTCGCGGCGCTTGTAGGTCACGGTGAGTTTTCCGGCCAGGTCCTCGCCGATCAACGGCCCCGACACCAAGCCGCGGAACTGGGCCAGATTGTTCAGGCCATACGTCGCCTCCGCCTTGGCATTGAGCTTGAACTGCGGCGGAGCTGTATGAATCACCAGCGCGCCGCCGGTCACGTTGCGCCCAAACAGGGTGCCCTGAGGCCCGCGTAGCACTTCGATGCTGTTCAGGTCGAACAGGTCCGGGCTGTTGTCTCCCACGCCTGTCATGGGCACATCGTCGATGAAAGTGGTGACCGCATCGTCCCACCCGGCGCCGGGTGTGTTGATCAGCGTGCCGCGCATGGAGATGTAGGTCTCGCCCTTGTGCAACTGGACATAGGTCGTGCTGGGCGCCCGCAGGGCGACATCGTCGAGGCTCTGGATGTGGTTCTGCTCGATGGACTCGGCGGTAAACGCCGTCACCGCGACCGGCGTTTCCTGAAGCTTGGTCTTGCGCTTCTGCGCGGTAACCACCACTTCCTGAAGGGTTCCTGCATTGTTCCTGGAGTCAGGGTTGCCGGCGTTCGAAGCATCTGCGGCGGGTGCCGCCGTGGCGTCGGCAAGCGGTGATGCCGACTGCGTTGCTTTCGTCTCGTCCGCCATAAGCGGCGCGGAGGACGCTGCACACGTGGCCAAAACGAGCATCAACACCCATGTCTTTGCCCCTTGCCGGCCCGACCAGACCGATCGATATGCACCAGCACCGCCGACGGAACCCCGCAACTGTCTCCTGCCTTGCATGCGCCACTCCTCCTATATATTGATTAATATAATCAATGTTATTTTTATGAAACTTATTGCGGGCGCATATGTACAACGCACAAATCACATGGTCAATCTTGATTAAAATAATCAATTAAACAAATCGGACGCAATCAGCGGCGCCAACGGGCGCAGCCGAGCCGAGAAAGGGGATTTGGACCAGCCGTTACAGCCTGGTGTTGGTACAGGCGATCGGCAACCGGATGCGCGGCAGCCAAGCGTTGCTTGCACCCGCGCGACAGCAGCCTGGATTCGACTTCAGGCCGGCAGCGGCCCGGTATAGGCCGCTCTGGGGCGGATCAATTCGTGACTGTGGTATTGCTCCATGGCGTGCGCGATCCAACCGGCCACGCGACCCAGCGAAGCAAGCGCCAGCTCCTGGCCCTTCAGACCAAGCATTCGCCCCACGAAAGTGGCGGGCAGAATAAAATCCGGCCGCAGTCCGGAGATTTCCGACGCGGTATCCACTGCACGCCGGAAACGTTTGAATTCAGGGTTGTCACCCAGCGACGCCTCCAGAGCGTTCATCAGAGATTCCGCGCGCGGATCCTGAATCCTGCTTTTGGGCGGACCGAACCCCGGCGGGGCTTCGCCATTGCGGAACCGCGCGACGATCGAGTCCCTCGGATCCGCCAGGCCGACCACTTCCTCAAGCAGACGCGACACGGCGCCCGCACGCCCGGACTGCAGGCGCTGCCCGCCGGATACGATCATTCCTGTCATGACTGCGTTGCATGGGGTCACGCCAGCGTTCGCTACAGCGCGCACCGCAAATGTGGTCGGATCGAACTCGTGATCAGCCGCCAAGATCAGCAGTCGGCGCACGATATCTGCGAACTCCGCCGGAGCACTGAGCGCAGAAACGATGAATTCGTGCAGTGGCGCGGCACTGGGGCCGTCCACCCCGCCGATGATGGCCGCATACCAACGGACCAGGTCCGCCCCTGAGCGAGCCATGCCCGCCTTTGACAGATCATAGAGGCGAGGATTGGCCCGCTCGAACACCGACAGATCACCCAGGCTGCGCTTCAGCCTGGCGTACGAAGGCGGAGTCGCCGGCAATTGCGCCGTGAACACTATCTCCACATCCGCTTCCCATAACAAAGCGGCGACAGACTCGAATGCCTCTTTCTCGGCCAACTCGATCACGCTTTTGCCCCGATAGTAAAGCCCGTGCTCGGTCAGCAAAGTGATCTTGGTTTCATTGATCAAGCCCAAGGAACTATCGGCTTGGCCGCCGGCCTCCTGCTCACCCTTGAGCCGATCGATGTCCGCCTTCCAGTAGCGTCGCTTGCGTGTGCCCTGCACCATCTGCGATCTGATCAGCTTGCGGCTGACGTAAGCGTACAGCGTGGGAAGACTGACGCCGAGCGCAGAAGCTGCCTGCTTTGCTGTTACATACAACCGATCGTCGCTCATGTGTTGGGTCCTGAATCAAGCTGGATCTGCCGGAAGCGATTGAGCCGCCGCCGTCGTTAAAAATGAAACTCAATCACGCGAATCTTCGGCGGCAGCAGCGAATACTTTGATATTGATAATATAAATCAATATTGACTTCGAGATAGCACGACTTTAAGTTCCGCGCACCGTCAGATTACTTGAAGAATATGTTGATCATAGCAATCAATATTTATGGCTACTCCTCTATGCCGAGGCGAAGCGCAGCGTCGCGCTCGGTTCGATGAGCACACCACCGGACCAGTCACACCAGGTTCAGCCGGCTTCAGGAGACCGGGGAGCCCTCATCGCCGCCCGGCTCAATCGTCTGCCGGCTTCCCGCTACCTGTGGCGGTTGATCCTGTTGCTCTCGCTTTGCGGGTTCTTCGAAATCTATGAAATTGCCCTCACCGCTTTTCTCAGTCCCGGACTGATCCGCGACGGGGTGTTTAACGCGGGGACCAAGGGGCTGTTCGGCCTGACGGATCAGGCCAGCTTTGCTGCTGCCACCTTTGCCGGCCTGTTCATCGGTACCGCCCTCTTTTCGTCGGTGGCCGACAAATTCGGGCGGCGCTCGGTACTCACCTACTCCCTGTTGTGGTACGTCTCCTGCACCGCCATGATGGCCACGCAGAGCAGCGCGCCGGGTGTGGACCTGTGGCGACTCATCGCCGGCATAGGAGTCGGAGTCCAGCTCGTCACCATCGACAGCTACATCGCAGAGCTGGTGCCAGCTGCGATCCGGGGTCGGGCATTCGCGGTCAACTATGGCCTGATGTACCTGGCCGTGCCCGTGGCGGCGCTGCTGTGCTGGCAGCTGCTTCCCATCGATCCAGTGCCGGTTGCGGGTTGGCGATGGGTTGCCTTGTTCCCGCTGCTTGCAGTCGTCGTCGTATGGCGGGTGCGCCGTGTATTGCCTGAATCGCCGCGCTGGCTGCTTCAGCGCGGTCAGCTTGAAGCCGCGGAAGCAGTGGTATCGGCGATCGAGGCCCGCATTACCGAGGAAATGCAGTGCACACTGCCAACGCCACAGATCGCGCTGGCGGAGCCCGAGGGACGCGCGAGCTTTGGCGAATTGCTGCGGCCGCCCTATCGCCGGCGCACCTTGATGCTGGTGGCGCTGAACATTTTCCAGGCCCTCGGCTTCTATGGATTCAGCAATTGGGTGCCGGCCCTGCTGGCGTCGCAGGGCATCGATTTCGTCAAGAGCCTGCAATATTCGTTCGTGATCGCGGCGGTCTATCCGATTACGCCGTTGCTCATTGCATTCGCGGCGGATCGCTTCGAGGCCAAATGGCAGATCGTCACGGGCGCCATCTGCACGGCAATTTTCGGGCTGCTATTCGCTCGACAGTCCGCGCAGGCCATGCTCATCGTGTTCGGCGCACTGATCACTATTTCGAACATCCTGCTTTCCTATTCCTATCACGCCTATCAGACGGCGCTCTACCCCACCCGCATCAGAGCACGCGCGGTGGGTTTTGTTTACTCCTTCAGCAGGCTGGCGACGGTTGCTTCCGGATTTGCCATCGCCATCGTGCTTCGCGATTTCGGTACGACCGGCGTGTTTTCGTTCATCGCGCTGTGCATGGTGATCGTTGCAGTCGCGGTTGGCGTCTTCGGACCGCGCACGCGCGGGCTGACCCTTGAGGAGTCGTCTCACTGAACCCTGCAGGCAGCCGAGGCAACACGCGCTGATGCAGCCCGCTCAAACCGCCGCCCTGGCAACCCCGGCGCCGCGACATCAAACAAATCTTCGGAGACTCAAATGGAAGTGAGAGTTTTAGCCGCCACCGGGGTCCTGGGTGCCGGATTCAAGGTCGAGTCCCTCAAGCGCGGCGTCGAGTTGAAGCCGACGTTCATCGCCTGCGATGCGGGGTCGACCGATTCGGGACCGGCCTACCTGGGTACAGGCAAGCCCAAGCTGTCCAGGGAAGCGTGCAAACGCGACCTGCGGCTGCTCCTCAAGGCCCGCGATGTCCTCAAGGTGCCGCTGATCATCGGCTCCTGCGGTACCAGCGGCCGTGACGCCGGTGTGGACTGGATGGCCGGCATCGCACGTGAAATTGCTGAGGAGGAGAAGCTTCACTTCCGCACGGCCTTGATCCGGTCGGATCAGTCCCCGGCTTATCTGAAGCAGCGATTCGAGCAGGGCCGGATCAAGCCCTTGAACCCCGCTCCGCAGTTGAGCGAACAAGTCATCGAATCCAGCCATGTGGTCGGAATGATGGGGGCCGAGCCGATCGCGGCCGCCCTCGCAGACGGGGCGGAGGTGGTGCTGGCAGGCCGCGCCAGCGACTCCGCCCTGTACGCCGCCGTCCCGCTGATGATGGGCGCGCACCCCGGCCTGGTGTGGCACGCCGCCAAGACCCTGGAATGCGGCGCCGCCTGCGCGGTGGTGCCGGCCGCGGACGGCATGTTCGCCGTGATCCGCGGCGATCATTTCGAAATCGAGCCGCTGGACCTGGCGGCACGGTGCACGCCGCAAAGCATTGCGGCACACACGCTCTACGAAAACGCCAATCCCTTTCTGCTGACCGAGCCTTCCGGAGTGATCGACACGCGGGATGCCGAATATTCCGCGCTGTCCGATAGGTCGGTGCGGGTGACCGGATCGCGCTTCAACAAAACGCAGGAATACACCATCAAACTCGAAGGCGCCCAACTCGTCGGGTATCAGACGGTGATCATCGGCGGAATCCGCGATCCCTACATCATCCGCAGCCTCGACACGCTTTTGCCCAAGGCCAAGGCTTACTTCGACGAGCGCATCGCCGATCTGTTCCCGGGACAGCTGTCCAGCGAGGACTACGACATCAGCTACCGGATCTACGGCCGCGACGCCGTCATGGGGCGCCTGGAGCCGATGCGCCATTCATCGCCTGCCCATGAAGTGGGCGTGCTGATCACCGTCACCGCACCCAGCCAGGAACTGGCGAACAAGATCTCCACCTTCGTCAGCCATGTCAGCGCGCACCTGCCGGTACCGGAATACCAGGGAATCATCAGCAGCATCGCCTACCCGTTCTCGCCGCCCGAGCTTCCCCGCGGCCCCGTCTACCGGTTTTCCCTCAACCACGTGGTGGTCCCGGACGATCCCTTCGAGATGTTCCGCACCGAGATGGTGGAGATCTGAGCATGGCAACCCTGTTTGAGCTGTGCAGCCTGATCCGCTCGAAGAACGCGGGGCCGTTCGTGCTGACCTTCGACCTGATGTTTTCCAGCCGGGAAAACTATGAGCGCGCCAAGCGGGCCCAACCCCTGACCAAGGCCGGGCTCGCCACGATGTATGGCCAACGGGAAGAGGACATCACGCTCGTGTATCACGATCACGCCCTGGCGATCAAAGCATCGATGCCGCGTCCGATCTTCCAGGGCGAGTTGCCGGACAGCGACTGCTACGGCGGCCAGCAATACGTGCCGCTGCTTCATCTCCAGGTCGATTGACCGTGGGAGAGGCTCGCGCCCTGGTTATTGGCGAGCAAGGCATGCGCGATCAGATGGAGCCGGCCCGTGCTGTATCGCTGCTGCCACAGATGCAACTCGACATCGTCGTAAACCGCCGGGCTGATACCTTTGGAGACCGATTCATGGAAAAGCGTTCGCGCGGAACAACCGGCGCCATTGCACTGATCACCGCACTCGCCTGGTGCCCTCTCACATCCTGGGCACAAGGCGCGCTCAGCAATTCCGAGGAGGAGGACAGGAACAGGCTGGATTCCCGCTCGGCCTGGGACTTTACGCTGGGTGCTGGCGCAGTCGCGGAGCCACGCTATGAAGGAAGCAAGCACTACATACTGAACCCGATACCGTACGTGGCGATCCGATACGACGACCTCGTATCGATCGGCGTGGACGGCATCCGCTGGAACGTGATTCATTCGAACGGGCTGCACGTCGGGCCGTTGTTGAGCTATAGCGGGGGACGTTCCACGGGCGACGACGAGCTCCTGCAAAACCTGGACAACATACAAAGCAGCATCAATGCCGGGGCGTTCGCAACTTACAAGCTCGGGCACTTCGAATTCCTGGCGCAAGCCCAACAAGCCGTCCTACATGAGCACAATGGGCTGTTCGGCAAGATCGGCATGACCTACCAGGAGCCATTCCGACTGTTCGGCAGAAAGGCACTTCTGGAAACCGGCCCGCAAATCGAGTTTGCCAATCGCCAGTATGAAAATACCTGGTTCGGCATCACGCCTGCGGAATCGCTACGCTCCGGCTTGCGCGAGTTCTCTCCTGGCGCCGGGGTGAAGGACGTCGGTCTTCAGACCAGCCTCACGCTTCAGTACTCGCCGCACATCCTCTTGCGCGGGATCGTCAACGTCAAGGAACTGGTCGGCGATGCCGCAGATAGCCCCCTCACCACCGGCAAGACCCAATTCTTCGTCGGTCTTGGCATTGGCTACAAATTCTAGCCGCGGGATCGACCGGAATGCAGCGTTGCCATGGCGGCTTCGCTGCGTCGTTTCACGGAATGGCCAATGCGGTGACTTCTACTCCCGTGATTTCGCTGCCGGAAACCGGACGCTCGCCGGCGGCCGCTTGGGCGGATTCCATGCAGGCTCCGTTGTGTTCCAACAGTCAGCAATTGGCACGAATGCGCCGTTCACCGATTCAAGCCTGGGGGCCGCTTTGTGGGCGGTACCGGACATCACGGCGAATTCCTGACAGAAGACGATTCGCGTCATCGGGACCGATGAGCCAGGTCTGGTGTGACCTCTGCGGCGGCATTGCCGCGAACGGCGCGGTGGCGTGTGTAGCTTTTGCGGTTGGTTCATCGCCAAGCGTCTTCAAGTACACCACGAGTTGCCAGCGTTGCTGTTCCGGCAGCGAGGCCCACGAAGGCATCGCACCGCTGTTCGAACCCTTGGTGATGAACCAGAACACCTCGCCGTCAGCCGCTTGCTGCACCCGGCCATGAGCCAGCGCCGGAGCGCTGCCGCCACCATTGGCGTCAGGGGCGTGACAGGCAGCACAGTGGGCGACGTACAACTCACGACCGGCCAGCGCCGCTGCCGACTGCCTGCCGAGGGGATTTTCGAGTTTCGCGGCGGAGGCGGGAGCATGGTGGAACGGCAGCGGGTCCGCCCATCCCGGCGGGGCCGCGAACAAGCCCAGGAATCCGGCCGCGGCGAGGAATAGGCCCGGTATGCTGCGGCAGGAAACTTCCTCCGTCACCTCAAGCAAACCCCTGCTGCACAGCGGCTCCAACGATTGCATGGCCAAGTTCGTGTCTCCGACGACGAGGGGAATGGGTGCGCCGCCTCAGGCCGCGGCGCGCTCCGGCGGAGCCATGAATTCCGGCCCCAACGGAGCGTCGAGTTCGTGCTCGAGAATGTCGTCGATCTCTTTCATGGCCTGCGCGCCCAGGTTCCATGCGAGAGCGCCCGCAATCGCATCGAGTTGTTCGGGGCGGCGGGCACCCCACAGTGCAACCGTCGGGCCGCGATCCAGCACCCAGCGCACCGCCAGGCTCAGCACATCGCGGCCGAAGTGTTGCTGCGCCAGGGCATCCAGGGCGTGCACCGCCCGGACATAACGCGAGCGTAGCTGCATATCGGCGAATTTCGGATCGGTGCGGCGCAGGTCGTCGCCCTCGAACCGCGTGTCCATGGTGATACGCCCGCTGAGCAGGCCGCGGCACAACGCGCCATAGGCCAGCACGGTCAGCCCGGTACGACCGGCATAGGGGAGCACGTCGGCGTCGATGCCGCGTTCGAACAGGTTGTAGGGCGGCTGCACCGTGTGCAGCGGCGCCACCCGGCGGAACGTCTCCATCTGCAGCGGACTGAAGTTGCTGACGCCGATCGCGCGGATCTTGCCCTCGCGATGCATGCGGTGCAGTTCCTCGGCGACCTCCTCGATCGGCACCAGCGGGTCCGGCCAGTGGATCTGGTAGAGATCGATATAGTCGGTGCCGAGCCGGCGCAGGGAGTCCTCCAGCTCCTGCCGCAGCCGCGCGGGACGACTGTCGCGGCGTGGGCGTCCGCCGCTCCATTCGAGACCGGCCTTGGTCGCGATGATGGCCTGCTGGCGCAGGCTGCCGGTGCTCAGGGCCTTGCCGACGATGCTTTCGGAAGTGCCGAAGCCGTAGACCGGGGCGGTGTCGATGAGGGTAATACCCAGGTCCAGCGCGGTGCGGATGGTGCTGATGGCCTGGACCTCGTCGGTCCCGCCCCACATCCAGCCACCGATGGCCCAGGTGCCGAGCCCGATGCGCGAGCTGCGAATTCCAGAAGTGCCCAGTGTGATGGTTTCCATGGTGTGCTCCTTACGTAAATTGAGAGTGGAGATTTGCCGGTGCGTCGATCGCTATTTCGGCGCGCAGGTGCCGCCGCCGAGTTCGACCTGCCGCAGGGCAGGCAGCAAGTTCTTTTCGAACTCGGTTTGTTCCTGGTGGACGATGGCGGAAGCGTCGGAGTGGACCGGGATCGATGCCTTGGCCGGATGCGCTGGCGGGGATCGGGTCATCGGGGGTTCACCTATGCAGCAATCATCCGACTGCCGGGCCAGTCTATTGAGGGGGCTTTGCTCCAGGCTGTCCCGGCGATTACAAAGTTGTAATCGAGCGCGGCCTGTTTGCCGCGAGCCGCTTCAGGATCGAGTGGCTACGGGCTGTGCAGGGTGGTCTGGAAAAAACAGGCTCAAGCGCGTAAAGCCGCCGCGGCTCTCCGCGCTGGCCCTGCCCTGATGCAGATCCATTATGGAACGGACGATGGCCAGGCCGAGTCCGGTGGAGTCCGCCGAGTTGCTGCGGGCTTGATCCACCCGGTAGAAGCGTTCGAAGATCCGGTCGAGATGCTCCGGGGCGATGCCCGGACCCTGATTGCCGACGCAAACCACGGTGCCATCGGGAGCACGTGCCGCAGTCAGCTCGATCACACCCCCGCGCGGCGTGTAGCGCAGGGCATTTGACAGCAGATTGCCGATGGCGCGGCGAAACAGCACGGCGTCGGCTGCAATACGGCCCGTCGCGCGCACTTGCAGCGATACACCGCTCTCGTCCGCCAAGCCTTCAAAATACTCGGCGACCTGTTGCAACTGTTCCTCCAGGTCCAAGTTCGTGCGACGCAGCGCGATCTGCGCATTGCCTGCGCGAGCCAGAAACAGAATGTTCTCGATCATGCGGCTGAGCCGCTCGTACTCCTCCAGATTGGAGGCCAGCAAGACCTGGTAGTCCTCCGCACTGCGCGCGCGCGACAGGATCACTTCGGTCTGGCCGCGCAGGTTGTTGACCGGGGTGCGCAGATCATGCGCCAGATTCTCGGTGTAGTTGGACAGAAGCTGGAATCCGCGTTCGAGGCGGGCCAGCATGCCGTTCAGGGAAATACCGAGCTCTCGCAGTTCCGGCGAGGTCCTGGTCTGGTCAAGCCGGACGTTGAGGCCTTCCATCGTGATGCGGCTGGCTTCGTCGGTGATGCGACGCAGGGGACGCAGCGCCTGGCGCACCAGGGTGTAACTCAGCGCCATCGCGACCAGCGCGCCGAGGGCGGCCGCACGCAGGATGGTGCTGCGATACCGCTCGAGCAGATCCAGGATGTCATCGAGGGAGCGCGCCACCACGATCGTTACCCGGTCACCGTCGCGGAGTTGCGCCTGAACCGTGATGCCTCGAATCTCTCCGCCCGATGCGGAGCGCCACTTGCGGACTTCGGTGTCTTGGGCCGTTGTTCTCTCGGGGATCGCCGGGGCCGCTGCTACCGGCAGCCCGGATGGATTGAAATCCATCAGGACCCGGTCATCGTTCGAACGGATCTGCACCACGTAAACGTTGTTGCCCGCGACTTGACCTTCGAAGCGGGCCGCATCGGCGTGCAATGCGGCAGCCGACGCTTCAGCGGCGACCAGGCTGCGCAAGTGCTGCGCCTTGAGAACGATCTCCGCCGTATCGCTGCGTAACAATTGGTCGTATAGGTTGGTGTAGAGGTAGCTGCCGACGAAGTAGAGGGTCAGGAGCGTGATGAGGCTGAATGTTCCGGCTAGCGTGATCGTCAGGGACGGGCGTTGCATCAGGGTTCCTGGATGTCGAGCACATAACCCATTCCGCGCACCGTGTGGATCAGCTTGAGGGTGAAGGGATCATCTACCTTGGCGCGAAGACGGCGCACCGCAACCTCCACGACGTTCGTATCGCTGTCGAAATTCATATCCCAAACGTAGGAGGCGATCTGGGTCCGGCTCAGCACCTCGCTGCGCCTGCGCGCCAGCAGGTGCAGCAGGGAGAACTCGCGCGGCGTCAGGTCGATGCGTGTGCCGGCGCGGCGAACCCGACGCTTGACCACGTCGATTTCCAGGTCGCCGACTACCAGGTGTTCCGCTTCCCGCGCCGGCCCGCGACGCAGCAAGGTGCGTATCCTGGCCAGCAGCTCGACGAAGGCGAAGGGTTTGACCAGGTAGTCGTCGCCGCCCAGTTCCAGTCCATGCACACGATCGTCCAGGGCATCGCGTGCACTGAGGAACAGCACCGGCGTGCTCTTGTGCACGCGCAGCTTTTCCACCACGCCCCAGCCGTCTAGCCCGGGAAGCATCACGTCCAGCACCAGCAGGTCGTAGTCGCCGGTCAACGCCAGATGCAAGCCGTCGATACCGGTGCGTGCCGTGTCGACGACGAAACCGGATTCTTCCAGGCCCTTCTTGAGATAGCCAACGGTCTTGGGTTCGTCTTCAATCACCAGCAAGCGCATCGGTTTCACCCGTGTATCGAATCTTGAGAAATCATACGCCTCGGCGGATCGTCTTTGGATAACAAGTTTGTAATCAGAGCGACAGCGCCTGGCAAGACCCCATCCATACACTGGCCCCGCAGTCGGATCAACTTATTGACGGTCAGCCGACCGCTGAACGCGCTGCGGAGGGAACACTCGATGCGAAACCGAAAATGGATGGTGCCGGGCTTGCTGGCCTTGTGCACGCTGTCGAATGCGGCTACCGCACAGAAATTCGTTCTCGAGCAGCAAATCGCTATGGTCGCCAACACGCGTCCGAGGCCGGTTAGCACCAGCTTTCCAGGAGCGGTGATTGTGGGCAGGAAAGACCCGCTGTACCGGTCGGACCACCGACTTTCGATTCTGATCAGTTCGCTCCCATCCGGCGGCCAGCGCGCGCAGAACCGCATGGACGTCGTCGGCTGGATTCAGACCCAGGTGGCCTTGCGCCGTGACCCCAATCAGGCATCCGGAGAGGAACGGCAAATGATGCAGCGCGCTAGCGCACCGCCGCCCGGTCCTGACCCGGACGCCGGCGCCACCGCCCCTTGAGCCAGGTGTATCGGCCCAATTCAAACATGGAGACAAGCACATGAAGACTGGATTTATCGGGCTGGGCCACATGGGCTCGCCGATGGCGGCGAACCTGCTCAGAGCCGGACACGAAGTGACAGTGTTCAACCGCAGCCCCGAAAAGTGCCGTGCGCTGCTTGAATTGGGCGCGCATGAGGCTGTAACCGTCGCCGATGCCTGCCGAGGGGATGTGGTCATCACCATGCTGGCAGACGACCTCGCGGCCGCCAGGGTAGCGTTGGCGGACGATGGAATCGTCGGCCAGCTCGCGGTGGGCGCGATCCATATTTCGATGAGCACGATCGGCGTCGCGCTGTCGAAACGCCTGGCGCGAACGCATGCAGCGGCCGGCCAAGGCTTCGTCGCGGCGCCGGTGTTCGGCCGTCCGGAGATGGCCGTCGCAGCCAGACTGTTCATCGTCGCCGCGGGCGATCCGGCCGTGCTCGAAGCCTGCCAACCGCTATTCGCAGCGATGGGACAGAAGACCATGCCGGTCGGGGAGGATCCGTCGGCGGCCAACCTGGTGAAGCTCAGCGGAAACTTTCTGCTCGCCGCCGCGATCGAAGCCCTGGGGGAAGCCGTCGCTCTCGTCGACAAGGCTGGTATCGACCGGCAGGCCTATGTGGACCTGCTCGCGTCCACTATCTTCCCCGCGCCGGCTTACCGGACTTATGGCGACCTCATCGCCGAAGGCAAGTTTGAGCCTGCCGCCTTCGCCGCGCCGCTCGGCTACAAGGACATCCGCCTGATGCTGGCGGCAGCCGAGAGCCTGCAGGTGCCGATGCCGCTCGGCGGCCTGCTGCACCACCGCTTTCTACGGCTGCTGGCGAACGGCGGCGACCACCTCGACTGGGCCGCCATCGGCGGCCTCGCGGCACAGGATGCGGGTACCGCAAGGAGCGCCCGGTAGACAACCGGGCGCGCACCAGGACCAAACCGCCATGTGGATCGTCAGACTTGCGCTGCGCCGGCCCTACACCTTCATCGTGGTGGCGCTGCTGCTGCTGATCGCCGGGCCGCTGATGATCCAGCGCACGCCGACGGACATCTTTCCGAACATCAACATCCCGGTGGTCAGTGTGGTGTGGAGCTACAGCGGCCTGTCGGCGCAGGACATGGCGCAGCGCATCACCTCGGGCTATGAGCGCGCCCTGACTTCCGATGTCGATGATATCGAGCATATCGAATCGCAGTCGCTGAACAGCGTTTCGGTCATCAAGATCTTTTTTCATCCCGGCGCCGACATCAACCGGGCTATTGCGCAGGCCTCTGCCAACTCGCAATCACTGCTCAAGTTCATGCCGCCCGGCACCTTGCCGCCGATCATCCTGACCTACAACGCGTCGTCGGTGCCGATCCTGCAATTGGCGCTGTCCAGCGATGAGCTTCCGGAACAGCAGTTGTTCGACCTGGGTAACAACTTCATCCGCACCCAGCTGGCCACGGTGCAGGGCTCCTCGGTGCCGCTGCCGTATGGCGGCAAGGTGCGCCAGGTGATGGTCGACATCAATTCCGCCGCCTTGCAGGCGAAGGGCCTGTCGCCGAGCGACGTGGTCAACGCAGTCAACGCCCAGAACCTGGTGCTGCCGGGCGGCACCGCGAAAATCGGCACCTTCGAATACAACGTCAACATGAACGGCAGCCCGAAGACGGTCGAGGAGCTGAACGATCTGCCGATCAGGACCGGGCCGAGCGGCACCATCTACATCCGCGATGTTGCCCATGTGCGCGACGGCTATGCCCCGCAGACCAACATTGTGCGCACCAACGGCAAGCGCTCGGCCCTGCTGGAGATCGAGAAGAGCGGCAGCGCCTCGACCCTGGCGATCATCAGTCAGGTGAAGCAGCTGCTGCCGCGGATCGAGGCCGGCCTGCCGCAGTCATTGCATGTCCAGACCGCCTCGGACCAGTCCATCTTCGTCACAGCTGCGGTGTCGGGCGTGATCCGCGAAGGCCTGATCGCCGCCTGCCTGACCGGGATGATGATCCTGCTGTTCCTCGGCAGCTGGCGCGCCACCCTGATCATCGCCATCACCATCCCCTTGTCGATCCTGGCTTCGTTGACGGCGCTGTCGGCCTTCGGCCAGACCATCAACATCATGACGCTCGGCGGCCTGGCGCTGGCCGTGGGCATCCTGGTCGATGACGCCACCGTGGCGATCGAAAACATCGCGCACAAGCTGGAGAACGGCAAACCCCTCGAAGCGGCGATTCTCGACGCCTCTGCCGAGATCGCCGTTCCGACCCTGGTGTCGACGCTTTCGATCTGCATCGTGTTCGCGCCGATGTTCCTGCTCGCAGGCGTGGCGCGCTACCTGTTCATGCCCCTGGCCGAGGCGGTGGTCTTCGCCATGCTGGCCTCGTACTTCTTCTCGCGCACCCTGGTGCCGACGCTGGCGATGTACCTGCTGCGGCCGCCGCGCGCCGGTCACGGGCAGGCGCTGAAGCCCAATCGCGCGCAGCGCTTCCAACGCGGTTTCGAGGTCGCGTTCAACGGGCTGCGCAATCGCTACCAGCGCCTGCTGAACGCCGGGCTGGAGCGTCCGCGCCGGGTCATGCTACTGCTCGCCGTGACCTGCCTGGTGTCGCTGGCCCTGGTACCGTTCCTCGGGCGGGATTTCTTCCCGACTATCGATTCCGGCGAAATCCGCCTGCACTTCCGTGCCAAGACCGGCACGCGCATCGAGCAAACCGCGCGCCTGGCCGATGAGATCGAGCAGCACATCCGCAGCAAGATTCCGGCCGGTGAGCTGTCCGGCATCGTCGACAACATCGGCCTGCCGATCAGCGGCATCAACATCAGTTACGACTCCGCCCTGCCCATCGGCCCGGCCGATGCGGACGTCATGGTCAGTCTGAATGCCAGGCACCATCCAACGGCGCAATACGTCAAGGCGCTGCGCTCGTCCCTGGCCGAGGCATTCCCCGGCGTGACCTTCGCCTTCCTGCCGGCCGACATGGTCAGCCAGATTCTCAATTTCGGCCTGCCCGCGCCCATCGATATCCAGGTGGTCGGCAACAAGATCAATGAGAACCGCGCCTTTGCCGACAAGCTGATGACGCAGCTGCGCTGCGTGCCGGGGCTGGTCGACCTGCGCATCCAGCAGCCGGCCGACCAGCCGGAAATCGATGTCAACGTAGACCGCACCAAGGCGCTGCAGGCCGGCTTTTCGCAGCGCGACGTGGCGCAGAACCTGTTGATCGCACTGTCCGGCAGTTCGCAGACTTCGCCGAATTTCTGGCTCAACCCGAGCAACGGTGTGAGCTACCCGCTGATGACCGAGACGCCCCAGTACCAGGTCGACTCCCTGCAGGCGCTGGCCAATATCCCGCTGACGCGTTCCGCTGCTCCGGCCGGAGCCGCTGCCGGCGCCATGGGCAGTTCCGCAGGGCTCACCGCCAATGTTCTCGGCTCGCTCGGCAACATGTCGCGGACCACGCAGGAGGCGGTGATTTCGCACTACAACGTGCAGGCGGTGATCGACGTGTTCGGCGCCGTACAGGGACGCGATCTCGGCGGCGTGGCCGCCGACGTGCAGAAGATCGTCACCCAGGCCGACAAGGACAAGCCGGCGGGTTCCCTGGTGGTGGTGCGCGGCCAGGTGCAGACCATGCAGACCTCCTTTGCTGGATTGTTTACCGGGCTGGCCTTCGCCATCCTGCTGGTTTACCTGCTGATGGTGGTCAACTTCCAGTCCTGGCTCGATCCGCTGATCGCTATCAGCGGCGTCCCGGCCGCGCTGTCCGGCATCGCCTGGATGCTGTTCCTGACCCAGACCACCCTCAGCGTGCCCGCCCTGACCGGCGCCATCATGTGCATCGGCATCGCCACCGCGAACAGCATTCTGGTGGTGAGCTTCGCCCGCGACAAGCTCGCCGCAGGCCTAGCCCCCATGAAGGCCGCGTATGAGGCGGGCGCCGGGCGCTTTCGCCCGGTGGTGATGACCGCCCTGGCGATGCTGATCGGCATGGTGCCCATGGCCATCGGCATGGGCGACGGCGGCGAGCAGAACGCGCCGCTGGGCTGCGCCGTGATCGGCGGCCTATTGGTCGGCACCTTGGCCACGCTGCTGATCGTGCCGGTGGTGTTCTCCCTGCTGCACGGCTGGCGCGCGAAGCGAGGCCATGCCGCCGGTCTGCCTCTGGCCAGCGAACCTTCCGTCTGACAGGACTCCTGGAAATGAATACCTTGCCCACCGACCACGTGCCCGTCCCCGGTGACGTTGTGATCCGGCCTTCCACCCGCCGCCGCGTCATCCCCTGGACCGCCGCCGTGTTGGTGCTCGCTGCGCTGGCACTGGGCATCCTGCCACGCCTGTTTGCGCATCGCGCGCTGATCGCGCAGACCGCCGCGCTGACCGAACCGATCGTCGCGGTGATGCGTCCGCAGCCCGCGCCGGAAGTGCAGGAAATCCTGCTTCCCGGCGACATCGAGGCGTTCCAGCAGACACCGATCTACGCGCGCGCCAGTGGCTATCTGAAGAAGTGGTATTTCGACATCGGCGCGCAGGTCAAGGCCGGCCAGCTGCTGGCGGAGATCGATGCGCCGGAAGTGGACGACCAGTTGCGCCAAGCGCGCGCGGACCGCGAACAGGCCGATGCCAACTACGGGCTCGCCGGGGTCACGGCACAGCGCTGGAAGGACCTGCTGGCGAGCAATTCGGTGTCGCGCCAGGAAACCGACATGAAGGCAAGCGACGCGCAGGCCAAGCGGGCGCTGCTCGACGCGGCGAGCTCCAACGTCGCGCGGCTGGAGAAGCTGCAGGCCTACGAGAAGGTCTATGCGCCGTTCGACGGCACCATCACCGCGCGCAACGTCGATGCTGGCGCGCTGATCGAGGCCGGCAGTGCCGGCGGCCCGGCCAAGGAACTTTTCGACCTGGCCCAGACCGGCACCATGCGGGTCTACGTCGACGTGCCGCAGGACTATTCGCGCCAGGCCGCAGCACCCGATGCGCAGGCCTATCTGAGCCTGAGCCAGTTTCCGGACCGCCAGTTCCCCGGTGAGATCGCGCGCAATGCCGGCTCGATCAACCCGGTGACGCGCACCCTGCGGCTGGAAGTCGATGTGCCCAATGCCGATGGCGCCCTGCTGCCCGGGGCGTATGCCCAGGTGCATCTACAGCTGCATGCCGCGGAGCCGCATTACGCGCTGCCGGTGAATACGCTGCTGTTCCGTCCGGAGGGCGTGGAAGTCGCCACCGTAGACAAGAACGGCGCGGTAGCGCTGAAGACCATCACCATCGGACGCGACTTCGGTTCGCGCGTCGAAATCGCCTCGGGGCTGGCCGGTGACGAGAACGTGATGCTCAACCCGACCGACGCGATCGCTCAGGGCGCCAAGGTTCGTGTCGGCAGCGCCACCCCGCCGCCGCCATGATCCCCCACCTGCGGCGTACATTCAGCATCGGGGTCTGCGCCGCCGCGGCGCTGCTTTCTGCCTGTGCGATCGGCCCCAAGTATGTAAGGCCGGATGCCGACGTCCCAGCCGCGTACAAAGAAGATGCAGTCACGGCGCCGATCTCGCCGGCGGCCACGACACCGCAGGCGCCGCCGGCACCGGGCTGGATCACGGCGCAGCCGGACGACGACACGCGGCGGGGATCCTGGTGGACGGTCTTCGGCGACGAGGATCTGAGCGCGCTGGAGAATCGGGTTGACGGCTCCAACCAGAACTTGCGGGTGGCGCTGGCCCAGCTCCGGCAGGCGCGGGCGACGGTCGATATCGCGCGTGCCTCGTTCTTTCCGACGGTGGCCGCTGGCGCCGCGGCGGACCAGTCGCTGACCTCCGCCAACATCCAATACCGCGGAGTGGCCGGGCATACGCTGCCGGACTACGCGCTTCCGGTCAGCGCCAGCTGGGAGCCGGACCTGTGGGACAAGATCGGCCACTCGGTGGACAGTGCGCAGACCAGTGCGCAGGCCAGCCTGGGCGATCTGGAAAGCCTGCGCCTGGGCCTGCACGCGGAGCTCGCCACGGACTACTTCAATCTGCGCGGGCTCGATGCGCAAAAGGAGTTGCTCGACCAGACCATTGTCGCCTACCAGCAAGCGCTGGACCTGACCAACAACCGCTTCAGGGGCGGCATCGCCTCACAGTCCGATGTGGCCCAGGCGCAAACGCAGTTGCAGATGACGCAGGCCCAGGACATCGACCTGGATGTGCTGCGGACGCAATACGAGCATGCGATCGCCAGCCTGATCGGCACGCCGGCGTCGAGCTTTTCGCTTCCCGCTCGGCGGACACAGTGGTCCGCGCCTTCAGTTCCTGCGGGCCTGCCTTCCGCGCTGCTACAGCGACGTCCCGATATCGCGGCAGCCGAGCGCCGCGTAGCGGCGGCGAATGCGCAGATCGGCGTGGCGCAGGCGGCGTTTTTTCCAGACCTGACACTGTCGGGTTCGGTCGGCCTGGAAACTTCAAAATTCGCCAGCCTGCTCTCCGGGCCCAGCCTGTTCTGGGCGATCGGGCCGCAACTGGTCGGGACCCTGTTCGACGGCGGCCGCCGCCGCGCCACGGTCGACCAGGCGCGCGCCCAATATGAAGCGGGTGTCGCCGCTTACCGCCAGACAGTGCTGAGCGCTTTGCAGGAGGTCGAGGACAACCTCGCCGCCGTACGCATCCTGCAGCAGGAAGCGGTCAAACAAGACGATGCGACCCGATCCGCCGAGTCCTCGCTGCAACTTGCCCTGAACCGGTATCAGACGGGGACCGTAGGATATCTGGATGTGGTCTACGCTCAAGGAATCGCATTGAGCAACCGGCGTGCGCAGTCAGACATCGCGCGGCGTCGGGCCGACTCCGATGTGCTGCTGATCAAGGCGCTCGGCGGTGGTTGGCAATGATTCATAGCCGGCAGTGACCGCTCTGTTTCGCCAATTGGCGGAATAAAGAGCGAACTTGGAGTCCATTCATGTTGTTCTGGGCTTCCTGAAAGCAGTCACTCGCGAGCGGCAGCTTTGTGGCGGTACCGGACATCACGGCGAATTCCTGATAAGAGACGATTCGCGTCATCCGGACGGATGACGCCGGCGGAGTCAGCGCTCCGAAGGGAGCGCAGACTCCACAGCTGAAGGCTCTTTGGCAGAACGCGCTAAAGTGTGTAAGGCCTATTTGAAGATCGAGCTTTACAAGTTGCTGAAGGAACAAGCGATTTATAACCGCAGGGGATTTTTAACCCCATGCATCATCAGCAGGGCGCGCACCGGTGTCGGAGCAAGGCCGAATTGCCGAGGAAAACAGCGTGGTGCCCGAACCCGGACTCGAACCGGGATGGCCTTGCGGCCGGGGGATTTTAAATCCCATGCGTCTACCGATTTCGCCATTCGGGCCAGCGCGAAAAACCGCATCCGCGGCAGCGGGCGGCAAAGGGAATTGTAGAAGATAGATGGAGGCTCGAGCCGGAATTGAACCGACGTACGG
>JAQGNS010000309.1 GCA_028291705.1 Nevskia sp. | reverse complement strand
GCCCGGACGAGGCGCTCGCAGCGGCACGCCAAGTCCAGAAGCAGCCTGGCCAGGAAGCCGCCGGCCTGATGCTCGAAGCCGACGTACTGGCGCAGCAGAAAAAGCCCGCGCTGGCCCTGCCGCTGTACGAGAAAGCATTCGCGCTGGCCAAGTCGCCCAAGCTGATGATCGCGATTCACCGCCTGCTGGTGCAAACGGGAAAGGAAAATGAGGCCGACCAGCGCCTGGCGCAATGGACCAAGGAGCACCCGGATGATGTCATGACGGCCATGTATGCCTCCGAAGGCAACATCGCCAAGAAGCAGTACATGGCGGCTATTCCGCAACTGCTCGCCATTCTGAAACAGACCCCGAACAACGCCGCAGCGCTCAACAACCTGGCGTGGGTCTACCAACAGGAAAAAGATCCGAAGGCGCTGGAAACGGCCGAGCTTGCCTACAAGCTGGCCGGCGAGTCGCCCGCGGTGATGGACACGCTGGGCGCAATCCTGACCGAGCGCGGCGATACCAAGCGCAGTGTGCCGCTGCTGCAAAAGGCTTCCGGCCTCGCGCCGAACGATCTCGACGTGCGCCTGCACCTGGCGCAGGCGCTGGCCAAGTCGGGCGACAAGGTGAACGCCCGCAGGGAAGTCCAGCAGATCCTGGCAAATGGGAAAGGATATGCCCGCCTCGCCGCAGCGGAGGAATTGCTCAAGCAGCTGTAAGGAAGGGGCGCCGGCATCTGGCGGCGGCACCGTCGCGCAGATGGCCGGGAACGGGCGCGGTGGGCGCGCTACTCAGGCGGATTTGCAACAGCCACCGAATGGTGAGAGAAATAACCCATTCCTTCAGGTATTATTAGCAACAAGGAAACGATCTCCCGATTTGGTGCCGGCGCGCCGACACCGCACCCCACAAAAGGAACTGAAATGTCGCGTTGCGTATTAAAGGGGGCAATCCGCGCCTCTGTCGCCCTGACCACCCTGATGCTCGCGGCCGGACTGACCGCCTGCTCAAAGACCGAAACCGGCACCTCGCTGATCGCGGAAGCCCAGCAGTACCAGCAAAAGGGCGACCTCACGGCCGCCCTGATCCAGCTGAAAAATGCCGCCAGCCACAGCCCATCCGATGCCGAAGTCAGGTTCCAGCTGTCCAGCCTGTACGCCCAGATGGGCGATCCGGTGTCGGCCGAAAAGGAAATCCGCAAGGCTGTCAGCCTCGGCATGGACAACGCACGCGCCATGCCGGTGCTTGCCAAGTCCTTACAGGCCCAAGGCAAATCCCAAATGGCGCTCGACGAAAGTGCGCCGCTGGCGGCCAATGCCAGCCCGCAACTGCTCGCCGCACGGGGCGACGCCTACCTCGAACTCAAAGACAGAGCCAGGGCGAAGGAGGCTTACCAGCAGGCGGTGGCGGCCAAGCCCGGATACGCGGACGCCTTGATCGGCTTGGCACGGATCGCAGGGTACGAAAACGATACTGACGGCGCCAGCCGGTTTGCCGAGCAAGCGGTAGCCGCCAATCCCAACAATTCGGCGGTTCTGTTGTTCAAGGGCATACTGTTGCGTTCGCTGGACAAGTCGGAGGAGGCCGGCGCGGCCCTCAGCCAGGCCATCAAGCTCCAGCCCGACTTCGTCGCCGCGCGGCTCGAGCGTGCCTCGATCGCGATCGGCGCCGGCCAATTCGACGCGGCGAAAGCCGACATCGACGCGGCAAAAAAGGCGGCCCCGAACAGCCTGTCGCCAATCTACTCCCAGGCAGTGCTCGATTTCGCCCGAGGCAATTATGCAGCGGCCAACGACTCCCTGCTCAAGGTCCTCAAGAGCGCCCCTGAGCACATGCCGGCGATCTTGCTGGCCGGTGCTGTGGACCTTAACCTGGGCAGCTTGAAGCAGGCCGAGCAGCACTTGAAGAAGTATCTCGAAGCGTTTCCCGATAACGCGTACGCACGCAAGCTGCTGGCTCAGGTTCAGATCCAGAATTCGCAGCCGGCCGCTGCGGTGGCTACCTTGTCCCCGATCATGAAGGCGGGCGCCCAGGACGTCCAGGTACTGACGATGGCCGGCCAATCCTCGATGCAGGTGCAAGATTTCGCCAAGGCATCGCAGTATTTCGAGCAAGCGACAGCAATGGCGCCCAACAAGGCGCCGCTGCACACTTCGCTCGGCGTCGCCCGCATCCAGCAAGGTGACCATGCAGAGGGCATCATCGAACTCGAGCGCGCGACTGCGCTCGATCCGAAATCGGAGCCTGCCGGCATCGTGCTGGTCAGGACCGAGCTTAGTCTGAAGCATTACGACAAGGCGCTGGCTGCGGCCAAGGCGCTGGTCGCGGCGCAGCCCGCCAACGCCGACCTGCGCATTTTGGAGGGCAGTGTCCACCTGGCCAAGGGCGACTTGGCCGCCGCGCGCGCCAGCTTCGAGAAGGCCGCCAGCTTGCAGCCGAACCAGTTCGACCCAGTGATGAATCTGGCAAGAATGGAGGTGGCGGCCAACCAACCCGATGCGGCCAAGCAGCGCCTTGCCGCCTTCCTCGACAAGAACCAGAAAAGCGTCGGGGCAATGGTAGCTCTGGCTGCCCTCGCCGAGACCCAGAAGCGTCCGGAAGAGGCCACGAGTTGGTATGAAAAGGCGAACGCGGAAAATCCCGACGCGATCGGTCCGTCATCCCAGGTGGTGCTGCACTATTTGCGCAACAACCAGCCGGCCAAAGCGCTGACGCTGGCGCGCAAGATGCAAATTGCCCACCCGGGCAACCCGGCGCTGCTCGACCTGCTTGGCCAGGCCCAACATGCCAACAACGACAATGCAGCCGCGCTTGAAACGTATAGCCAGCTGGTCAATGTAATACCGAAGTCGGCGTTTGCGCAATCTCGCCTGGCGACGGTGCACCTGAGCCTGAAAAACGAGGCGGCCGCGGCGGACGATTTGAAGAAGGCTGCGGCGCTTGATCCGAATTTCGTCCCGGCCAAGCTGGCCCAGATCGACATCGCGATGGCACGCGGAAATTACGACCAGGCGCTGTTACTGGCGCGGCAAGTCGAGAAAATCGATCCCCGTTCGGCAGTCGGCTACCTGCTTGAAGGGAATATCCTGGCGGTGCAAAAGAAACCGGAACAGGCGATCAAGCCGTTCGAGCAGGCCTTGGCCATTGCCAAGGCGCCGCAAACACTGATCCAGATGCTGCAGGCGATGAAGGCGGCGGGCAAGGCTAAGGAAGCCGACGCCAGGCTCGCGCAGTGGCTGAGGGACAATTCGGCCGATCCGATGCTCTCGACCTATCTTGGGGAATCCTACTTGGCGCAGAAACAATACAAGGCCGCCAGCGACGAATTCGAAAAGGTCCTCAAGGTAACTCCGGACAACGCGCAGCTACTCAACAATCTGGCGGTGGCGTACCAGGAGCTAAAAGATCCGCGCGCGCGCGCCACGGCCGAGCGGGCCCTGAAACAAGCCCCCGGCAATGCGTTGATGATGGACACGGTTGGATGGATTCTGGTGACGGAGGGAGATATCGCGCGCGGTCTGCCGCTGTTACGCAAGGCGGCCACCTTGCTGCCCGCCGCCACGGAGTTACGCTACCACCTGGCATTTGCGCTTCACAAAGCGGGCGACAAGACCGGTGCCCGGCTGGAGCTGGATAAATTGCTATCAGACAATAAAACCTTCCCGCAAATCGAGGAAGCTAAGACATTGCGAAAAATTCTTTGAGGAATTTATATTTCGACATGGCATGGTATAATTTTCACAATGTTCGGGTGGCCCGTGCCTGCCGGTGCCAGCCATGAACAGGCCGGCGGATCCAGACAAACAGGGCGAATGAAGGAGGTGTACGGTGAGTATCAAGACGGAAGCGCTCGTGCCAGTTGTCACTGATATAAGCGTTGGTAATGTAGACGCCGTATCGGACGCCGCGGTTCAAGCAAAACGCGATACTATGGCCTCCAGTCAATATCAGGACGTTATCGTGAATCAGGACAATTACGGCATCCGCTTGACCGACACTGCGGCTGGCCGGAATTCGGCGAGCATGCTCATCAATAAGATGTACGCCTGGCGGGGTTACGCCGGCACTCATCAGTTAGGCGACGACCCTAACCGCATCACCCTCACCGCAACTGACCATGGCGAAACTGTCGGTACCCTTACGATCGGGATCGATTCGCCCATCGGGCTGTTGGCCGACCAGATTTTCAAGGCAGAGCTGGATGCGCACCGTGAGCGCGGAGCGAAACTGTGTGAATTTACCAAGTTTGCTTTCGACACCAACGTGCAATCGAAAATTTCGCTCGCCAACTTGTTCCACCTGGCCGTCATCTACGCGCGTGACATCCATCAATGCACCGACATCCTAATCGAAGTCAATCCGCGTCACCGTCGGTTTTATGAGCACATGCTCGGGTTCAAGCGCGAAGCCGAATTGC
Organism: Nevskia sp.; assembly: GCA_028291705.1. Taxonomy (GTDB): domain Bacteria; phylum Pseudomonadota; class Gammaproteobacteria; order Nevskiales; family Nevskiaceae; genus Nevskia. The sequence continues at coordinate 4,145 of JAQGNS010000309.1, read as the reverse complement.
GCATAAATCCACGTGTCAGCGCCCCAGCCTATTTATTGAGCGTGAATCTGGAGTACGTGACCGGACAGATCCAGGCGCTCGGCGGTACCTTCAGCGCCGGTTCCACGGAACGTTCGTTCTACCCCTACTTCTTCTCGCCGCGCGAAGAGAAAGGCATCCTCGAACGCCTGTTGCGGGTCGACCGCGTTCAAACGCAGTGATCGTACCGGCGGACGCCGTGTTTCCCGTTTCGTCCTAATATTTATTTCGGAATGACAATCTCTTCTTCAACACCCCCGCGCGATTACGCCGAGCAGCATTCCTCTTTTCCCTATGAACGGGCGTTTTCACGCAATATCGGCTGGGTTACCCACAAAGAACAGGCTCTCCTGCGTTCGAAGCGCATTGCTATTGCGGGCGCCGGCGGCGTTGGCAGCGCTTACCTGCTGACCCTTGCAAGGCTGGGCATCGGGTCCTTCCATATTGCCGACTTCGACAAGTACGATATCCCCAACTTCAACCGCCAGGTCGGCGCCAGCATGAGCACCGTCGGAAGGCCTAAAGTCGATGTCATGGCCAACATGGCACGCGACATTAATCCCGACCTTGACATCAAGATTTTTCCCAACGGGATCGACAAGGACAACCTCCCGGACTTTCTCGATGGTGTCGATCTGTATATCGATGGCCTGGATTTCTTCGCTTTCGATATTCGCCAGCAGACCTTCGCGCTGTGCGCCGCACTCGGTGTCCCTGCCACCACCGTCGCACCGCTCGGGATGGGCGCAGCCTTGCTGAACTTCATGCCTGGAAAGATGACATTCGAAGAATATTTTCGATGGGGCGATTTGCCCGAGCTTGCCAAGGCAATCCGATTCGTCGTCGGACTCGCCCCTGCCGGCCTGCACCGGCGCTATCTGGTTGACCCGACTGCGGTCAATTTTTTCGAACGGCGCGGACCGTCGACCGGCATGGCAATCCAGCTGTGCGCCGGCATCGCGGCCACCGAAGCGCTTAAGATCCTGCTCAACCGGGGTCCGGTCAGCTGCGCACCGCATGGGATACAGTTCGACGCCTATCGCAACAAAATGACCCGCACTTGGCGACCGGGGGGCAACGGCAACCCGCTCCAGCGGCTGGCAATCGCTATCGGCACCCGGCAATTCGCCAAGGGCGCGAAGTAGCCCCTCGGGCCTAGCTGGCGTCGGCGAATACCTGGTCGAGCGCCAGGCGGCGCGAACGGACCGGTTCGGCTTTCGGATAGCCGACGCGCAGGATCATGTGCAGGGTTTCACCGGTCGCCAGACCAAATAGTTGATGCACCTCGCGCTCGACGGCGCCGATCTGCGCGTCGAACCCTGCCGCAAGAGTGCCATCATGCAAGCGGTTTAACTGATCGGTGACCACATAGTAGGGCTGCACCGCGATCCCCGCGAGGTTCAACTCTGTCCATGCGCGGTTCAGCAGCCGTCCAGCGTCGACTACGCTGCGGCTGTCAGTAGCCCCACTGACGCACACCAGGGCCGGCGCTGCCGAGATCAACCCGACCTCCGAGCGTGCCAGCAACTTATAGGCACCCAGCCGGTTCAGCGTGCTTATCCTGCCCCAGTCCGAGATAAAGCCGAGCATCGACTTGCCGCCAGGGGGCAAACCCAGGCTGTCGATGTCCAACCCGTCGCCGCTTGCGACCTCGGCCGGCGAGCGGCGCAGGCTTCCAAACAGCCATTTGTGCAGGTCACGATTACAGAACCGGGCTTCCGAACTGATCCTGACCAGGCGCACCAGGCGGGCTCGCTGCGCCGGCTCGCTCAGGAAGGCGATCCGGTTGGCCCCTTCACGCAAGGCGCCAATCCGATCGACAAGTTGCGCCGGCAGCGCGTCACTCCGAAACGGCAGGCGGTTGGTGTGTCGCCGCGCCGGTCCTTCCGGCGCAATAAACCCCTCCGGCACGCGGTCAATGGCCACAGTCCCATACGGCTGCCCCGCGTCGCTGTTCCATTGCCAGTTGCCGCGCACGCCATTCGCACTGAGCGCACTGTCGAGGTTTTCGGCCACCGCGCCGATGCCAAGCAGGGTCGCATGGCTGCGCGCTGAAAAGACGTTGGTGTCCGCGTGGCGTTCCGCGTGCGCGATTTCCAGCACTGTGCCGGTCCAGTTCAGGCGCCACGGCTGGGAATTGTCGGCCGACGGCGCCAACGCCCCTACCGCAGCCAGTTCAGCGATGAATTTCGGGGTCATGGTAATTAATTATGGACAATGATACGCTAGCCTAACACGAGGGCTGAACTGCCACACGGCAATTTTATCGCGCCGGGTTGATCGGCATAGGGGCAGCTAATGTTAGCTGCGCCTATGCCACACCACCCGGCATGCGGGCCCGCACCGGGCGGTTCGGGATTTGAGGTCAAGACAAGGCGGGCGCGCCCAATCGGTCGAAGCAGGCGATAGTGAACATCGTTGCTTCCCGCTAATCCGTTGGGAAGTAAAAAAAGCCCGTCGCAGCGACGCGAAGGGCTTTCTTATCAGGCGCCGACGGCGCGCGAATTACGCTTTGCGGCGACGGACGCTAGCTCCCAAGCCCAGCAGGCCGAGTCCCAGCAGGGCGATCGACGTTGGCTCGGGGACGTTGTTGAACGCGGTCTGGCCGGCTGCATTGATTGCAATCGTGCCGTCAGGGTTGATAATTGCGCCACCGGTTTGGTTGTTAAAGCCGTTGAACGACAGGTTGAAGAACGGTATCGGCTGGGTGAAGTACAATTTGCCGGCAGCGGTCAGCTCGAAGGTCGTATTGGCGTTCAGCGTTGCGCCGCCCAGGCCGTTCAGCTCACCGATACCGGCGACCAAGGTACCCGAACCCAGTTTTACGTCGCCAGTGTCGTTGGTGACCAGGGCATCCGTACCAAAGCCGCCAGCGGAGGCCGCTTGCGTAAAGGTGGTATTGTTACCAATATCGGCATAAAAGTCGAAGGTCAGCACGGTCAGGAAGTTCTCCGTCGCAGAAATCGCCGTATCTTCTATGTGGAACTTCACGTACAGGCCGTAGCCGTCGCTCAGGAACTCAAATCCGGAACCGACGTTAAACAGGCCGTAGTGGATGTAGCCGTCGCCGATGTGACCAGTATTGGTCGCATTCGCACGCAGCAGCTCGGACGAGTTGCCGGTAATTGCCTGGGCGATGAAAGGACCGCGAACACCGCCGAGTGCAGTCGGGGTTACCTGGAAGTCGGTTGGCGACGAAGCTGCCTGTGCGGCTGTGGAAACGCCGATTGCCAGAGCAACTGCGGCCACCGTCGCGAAGAAGTTTTTCTTAAGGTTGAACATTGTCATGGTAATTCTCCTGAGTAAGTGCCAGCTCTATTTTCTGATGCCTTCAACCGCGAAGGCGGTCTGCCCACTTATAAGCATGAGTCGTGCCACCTCCATCGCCATGTTTAAAATCAATGACTTATCGTGGCCGGCAACCATGCGTAGCACCCGGGTGTAAGAATTTTCGACACGCTTTTGGCGCTCTTTGCCACTGGCATAAAAAACACGGGCTACCCGGTGCGAGGCGACATGAGGGCCTTGCGTGGTTCCGCGCCAGGACGCGCCCGAACAGCCACCTTCTTGTTGGCAAGAACGTTACAGCTTATGCGGCCGGGTCAGCTGCCCGGATCGTTGCGAACCATCCGGTTGTGATGGCGCTGCACATTGCGATTGAGTTGTTCGATCAGTTCGGATGCGGCGTAGACGATCTGGCGCGAGCCGAACCCGGCCTTTGTCATTTCCTTAAAGAAGGTGGCCGCTGATGCCCTCGCTCCAGCCAATCGAAGCGCCGAGGGCCGCTTCCGGCAACGGCCCGTGGGTCGCGCAGACGCGCATGCGCGGATTATCGCCGTCGCCGTGGTCGAGCAGCATGATCCAGCAGCTTTCCGCCCCGACAAGCCTGGCCGTCAGCCCGGCCTGGTGCGCCAGGCTTTCGTCGAGGCTGCCTCCGGCCTGGAACAGGCGCAAGTCCCGCAGGCGAATCATGGTCTCGATCCTGCCCATCGACGAAAATTTGTGACAAAAAGTTAAACGGCGGCTCGAGTCTATGCCGTTCGCGGCGAACACGCCAGCCAGGGCCGGCGCCGCTCATTCCCCGCCTGGCTTCCGTGAAATGAAGGCCTTGTGGAACAAGTGGCGCG
>JAQGNS010000306.1 GCA_028291705.1 Nevskia sp. | reverse complement strand
TCAACTCGGCCGCGCTGACCTCGCCCGCCCGCACCAGCTGGGCAAGCCCGACGGCATCATGCTTTACATACTCTTCGAAGGTGATGGCGTCTGACATGTGAGCCGTTGTTCAGAACTGGCCGCTGATGCGCAGGTCGATGGTGCGCGGACGGTTGTAGGCGGCCAGGCTGCCATCCTCGGTGTTCAGGACGTGGTCGATCTGCGCCCCGATCAGCGCGTGCGCATTGAGCAGGTTGGTGGCGTTGAGGGTGAAGGCCGGGGACATGAACAGATGCGGCAGGGTCAGGTTGTAGTGGAAGTCCAGCGTGTTGTAGCGGAACACCACGGCGTCATGCGTGATGTTGCTGAAGGCATGCCCCTGGTGGGAGTAGGTAAAGGCGGCGCCGGTGCGTATCGGACCCAGCGCGACGTTGTAGGACAGCGTGGTCGAGGTCTGCAGCCGGGGCGCCGCCGGCAAGTCCGTTCCGGTGGGGATGAATATGCCGTTGGACGTCGTGTAGGGCGCTGCCACCTTGGCGTGGATATACGAAACCGCGGTGCTCAGCGTCAGGCCCGGGAGGGGCGTCAGCCAGCGGATGGACGACTCCAGGCCCTTGCTGCGCGCCGAGCCGATGTTCTCGGTAAAGGAAGTGATGCCGTCGGGCGTCTTCTGCTGGATCTGCATGTCCTTCCAGTTGAGCAGGAAGGCCGTGAGATCGAACTGCAACCTCTTGTGGAACAGGTCCAGGCGCTCGCCCGTCTCGTAGCTCCAGATGGTGCTGGGCTTGTAGATCTGGGGAAAGGTGTTGTCGGTCGGGATCGGCGCGGGTGCATTGATGCCGCCGAACTGGAAGCCGTGCGCAGCGGCCGCATACCAGAGGAGGTTGTCGGTCACCTGGAACGTCGCCGCCGCCTTGGGATTGAAGCCCTCGGACTTGGCGCTCTTCTCGCCGGTGAAATTTTCCAGTACGCCCAATGGGCCGAGCAGGCCGGTGGTTCCCACATTCGTCAACAGCGTTTCCCGGTAGAGGCGTCCGCCGACGGTGAGTTGCAGACGGTTGTCCCACAGCTTGCGCGTCAGCTCTCCGAACAGCGACTCCTCGGTGGCCTTCAGCGGGTGGAAGGTGATGTACTCCACCGAGATGCCCTGCGCAGTGGGTGTGAGCAAGGACAGCAACCCGCCGGGCAAGCCCAGTTCGTTCAGGATCGTTGCGACCGGCTGGGTATTGGCCAAGTAGACGTTCTGGTCGAGCGCGGCCCTGTAACGGTTGTAGTAGCCGCCGACGATCCAGACCCAGGGGCTGTCGCCCGGCGCCGAAACCAGCCGCAGTTCCTGCGAGGTCGAATTGCTCTGCACCAGCGAGGACAGGCGCAGGGTGGAGAGGCCCGCCACGGCGAGGGGCTCGAGCACGGCGCTACCGTCGTAATCGAGGTCCTGCTTCTTGGTGGTGTGGGAGGTTTCGGAAATGAGCGTGGCCCAGTCGAAGTTGTAGCGCACATCCAGGTTCGCCACGGAGAACCGCTGGCTGGACGAGCTCGGTCCGGGCGTGTCGGTGCGGACGAACTCGCCGTTCACATTGTTGGCGATGCTCAGGTCGTTGCGGTGGTTGGCCTGTTGCAGGTAGAAGGCGTTGACGCTGAGGTCTTCGAGGGGTTGCCAGGTCGCCAGGAAGCGGTGCATGCGCTTGAAGCCGTTGTCCGCATCCTTCTCATGTTTGCCGTTGGCGTTGTTGTCGTCGTACAGGCCGGGAATCGATTGCACCACGTCCACCGCCCGCAATGCGAAGGACTGGCCTACCGGGATGTTGACCGCACCGCCATAGGTCTCGCCGGAGCCGGCGCCCTGGATATGCAGCCAGTCGGCGAAGCCCTTGGCTTCCCATTCACCCATCAGCGGCTTGTTCAGTACATAACGGATAGCGCCATTGAGCGCCGAGGCGCCGAACAGGGTGCCCTGCGGCCCCTTGAGCACTTCCAGATCATGCAGGTCGAAGGGATCGAGGTCAGGCACCAGGTAGCTGGAATACGGGTCGCCCATGGACACGTCGTCGATGAGGGAGCCGACCGTGGTGTTGGCGCCCGGCTGGGGACCGACGCCGCGGATGGAGATGGTGCGGTTGCTGTTGGTGTCGCCTTCCTGCAGGGTGATGCCGGGGATGTACTTGAGGAAATCCTGCATGTCGCGCGCGCCGATGTCCTCCAGGTCCTTGCCCTTGAGTACGTCCACCGTGCCGGGAATCTTGCGCACCGACTGGTCGCGCTTGGTGGCGGTGACGATGATCTCGGCCAGGGAGGTCGCCGCCCTGGGCGGCTCGGGGGTCGCGGCGGCGGCGCTGTCGGCAACGATCATCGCCTGGCCGGGCGTCGCCGCCGCGGCGCCGCCATGCGGCGCCCCGCCCTTTTCCTGCCGTGCCGCGGGCGATGCGTCGATGCCGATGGTGTTGTCGCCGGCGGCATGGAAGCCCAGCGGGCTCCCCTTCAGCAATCCGGACAGGGCATCGCGGATCGACATCTGCCCATGCACGCCATCCGTGTTGCGGTCGCCCACCAGGCCCGCCGCAGTCAGGATCTGCGTGCCGCTCTGCTTGGAAAGCAGGATCAGCGCGCCGGTCAGGGGCTGCGCCGGAATATCGACGGTGACCACCTTGTCGAGTGCATCTTCAGCAAAAGCCGGGCTGGCTCCGAGCACCACGGTTCCCAGCAGTACGCACAGCAAGCCCAGGCCTTGCCGTATGGCAGATCTCATTCTCCCTTCTCCGTTGTTGTCCAGGACTCAAAAAATCCCGTTCTTATGGAGCTATGACGTACGAACCGCGCAATGCGGCGGTCGAACCGTGTAAATCATCCGGTGGGGGGCATCCAGCGCCGGAAGGAGACGGCCTTTGCGGGCGCTGGTCAACCTGCCGCCAGATCTTGTCGGTGCTGACAGAGTCGCTGATCAGATTGACCGGCAGAGTTCAGCCCGTTACAGCCGGTCGCGAACGGCAGCTAACCGGCTGGCGCAGCAGGCGCCACACCGGCGACTGTGGTCGCCGGTGCGGCCGAGCGGATCAGTTCAGATGTTGCAGGTTGCGGGTGGCGAGCTGGGAGACGGACCCGTTTGAGCTATCCGAGGTCGCGCCGACCATCTTGTCCGTCGCGGAGTCGTCCGTGATGGCCAGGTTGTATTCCGTGCGAGCGCCGTCCGCATTGCCGGTGTTCTGGTAGACCACGC
>JAQGNS010000248.1 GCA_028291705.1 Nevskia sp. | reverse complement strand
TCGTTCGGGTCCGGGGTGATCTGCGCCGCCAGGGCGCGTGCCGCGTTCAGCTTTTCGTGGGCCGAGTGCATCTCGGCCGCGGCATAGTCGGCCGCGCGCGCATCCTCCGCGTTGATCACGGCGTTGTTGGCATTGCGGATCGCCTCGGTTGCCGTCTTCGGCGTTGTGGCGCAGCCGCATAGCGCCAGTCCGGCGATCGCGGACAGTCGCAGCACGGCACGATGTGTTTTCATCACCGGCGCTTCCTCATGTATTGATGTGATGTTGCGTCGGGCGCAGTCGCGCCGAACACCCCTGATCTGGGCTCTAGCAGACTCCGCCGGACCCTTTAAAGTCAAGTGTGCGGGCGGCGCTCCGGCTCATCCAAAAGGGCCCCGGCCACGTAAACCAGGGAGCCATGATGATTCACACCTTGCCGCGGCTGCGCCATGCCACTGTTTAGTACGGTAGCGATCGGCTGCGTCAGCCTGATGACCGTGTTCGCTCTGGTCTGGCTGGTGCAGCTGCGTACCCGCAACGCCGGCCTGATCGACGCGGTGTGGGCCTGGACACTGGGCCTTCTGGCGGTCTGGTACGCCTGCCGCGGCCCCGCGCCGGCGCAGTTGCGCCTGTTGCTGGCCTTGCTCGGCGGCGTCTGGGGCTTGCGCCTGGGCACCCACCTGCTGCTGCGCAACCACGGCAAGCCGGAGGATGGTCGCTACCGTCGCTTCCGGCAGCAGTGGGGTGCGGCCGCCGACCGCAAGCTGTTCTGGTTCTTCCAGTTCCAGGTGCTGTTCTCGATGCAGCTGTCGCTCAGCTTCGCCGTGGTGGCCTGGAGTCCCGCCGAGCCCGGCAGCCTGTGCACCGCCGCCGCCGTGCTGGTCTGGTTGCTGTCGGTGGGCGGCGAGGGCCTGGCCGACTGGCAGCTGGAGCAGTTCAAGCGGGATCCCGCCAGTCGCGGCCAGGTGTGCCGGCGCGGGCTCTGGTACTACTCGCGCCATCCCAATTATTTCTTCGAATGCCTGCACTGGCTGGTCTACGTCCTGCTGGCGGTGGGTAGCGCCTGGTGGTGGCTGACGCTGGCGGCGCCGCTGATCATGGCCTTCCTCCTGCTCAAGCTGTCCGGCGTGCCGCTGACCGAGGCGCAGAGCGCGCGCAGCCGGCCCGGCTACGCCGACTACATCCGCAGCACCAGCATGCTCATTCCGTGGCCGCCGAAGAAACCCTGAGCGCCCGTCACGTCGATGTCCGCCATCACCACAACACCCTGCGATTCATGAACGTCATCGACCTCTGCGAACACGGCTACATCCCCGACCCCCTGGCCCGGGCTGGCATGCGCAGCCTGATGCGGCGGCGCCTGGCGGACGAGGCCAATCACGACGGCGAAGTGCGCTCGCAGCGCTACAACCGCTTTCTCGACGAGCTGCGCGCCAGTCCCATCGCGGTCGAAACCAAGGCCGCCAACGAGCAGCACTACGAGGTGCCGGCCGAATTCTTCCATCTGCATCTGGGGCCGCGGCTGAAATATTCCTGCTGCCTCTATCCCACGGGCGGGGAGACGCTGGCGCAGGCCGGCGAGGCCATGCTGGCGCTCTATGCCGAGCGCGCCGGGCTGCGTGACGGCATGCGCATTCTCGACCTGGGCTGCGGCTGGGGCTCGCTGTCGCTATGGCTGGCCGAGAAGTACCCGAACTCGCGCATCGTCGGCCTGTCGAACTCGCATGGCCAGCGCGAATTCATCCAGCAACGCGCAGCGGAGCACGGCTTCGGCAACCTCACCATCCTCACCGGCAACGTCGTGGACTTCGATTTCCCCGCGCAGGATGTGGCGGCCGGATTCGACCGCGTCCTGTCGATCGAGATGTTCGAGCACATAAAGAACTACGGCCTGCTGCTGGCCAAGATCGCGCGCTGGCTCAAGCCGGACGGGCGTCTGTTCGTGCACATCTTCGCGCACCGGCTGCTGGCCTATCACTTCGAGGTGCAGGGGCGGAGCGACTGGATGTCGCAACACTTCTTTACCGGCGGCACCATGCCTTCGGAGAATCTGCTGCTCAATTTCCAGGATGATCTATCCCTGGAGCGGCAATGGTGGGTTGGCGGCCAGCACTACGAGAAGACCTCCGACCACTGGCTGGAGGGGATGGACGCGCAGAAGGACGCCATCATGAAGGTGTTCCGCGCCGGTTACGGGGAAGCGCTGGCGCCGATCTGGTTCCAGCGCTGGCGCATGTTCTACATGGCTGTGGCGGAATTGTTCGGCTACGCTGGCGGCAACGAATGGGGAGTGGCGCACTATCTGTTCGCGCCGCGCGCGGCAGGTTGAAATCCACAGGGACTGGTTTTTCCGATACGGACCTCGCATGAAACGCATCGCCTTGTCTGCACTCGTCCTGCTCGTCGCCGGCGCCGCACAGGCCGAGACCCAGGTCGAGCGCTTCTATGGCTACGCCTACGACCTGGCCAGCGGCAAGTACCTCTACACCGAGGTCTACCGCGAGGAGATCGAGCAGGACCATTGGATCAGCGGCCACACCAGTTACTACGCCGCTGACGGCAAGCGCCTCGGCGAGAAGACCCTCAGCTTCGCCGCCGATCCCTATATTCCGGTCTATACCCTGAGCCTGCCCGGCTATGGTTATTCCGAAGGCATCAGCAAGGTCGGTCCGGATGGCGTGCAGATGTTCAAGGAAACGCCGGAAAAGGGTCGGCAGACCGGCACCGCCACGAAGGTCGGCAACATGGCCGCCGACAGCGGCTTCCACAGCTACCTCTACGATCACATGCCGGAACTGGCGGCGGGCAAGACCATCAAGTTCCAGTTCGCCGTCGCCGGACAGCTCGACAGCTATGCGTTCCGCGCGCGCAAGGTGGGGGATACCCGGTTCGAGGGCAAGGCGGCGATCCAGCTCAAGGTCGACCCCGACTCCCTGCTGCGCTACCTGGTCGATCCGTTGATCCTTACATATGACCCACAAACGCGGCGCCTGCTGGAATATCGGGGAATTTCGAATGTTTTAAACCCGGCCACCGGCAAGCCGTACAATGCCCGCATCGCCTACTACTCGAAGCCGCCGGACGATGCGCCCAAGAACCTGCCGCCGCTGGACTGAACGAGCTCTGGGGCTCGCCGCCGCTTCTCTCCTGCTGCTGGCCGGTGCCGCCCGTGCCGATGCCTGGCAGCCGCCGCTCGACGAGGCCCTCAAGCAGGCCGCCTCGAAGCACGCCCCGATCCTGGTGGAATTCCACGCGCCGTGGTGTTACTCCTGCTACTACATGGCGCACAACGTGCTCAACGGCCCCGAGTGGGACAAGGTCAAGCGCGAAGCGGTGGTGGTGGACCTCGACGCGGATGCCCCGGAGGGCAACTACTGGGAGCAGCGCCTGGCGGTGAAGGCCCTGCCCAGTTACGTCGTGCTCAACGAGACCGGCGACGAACTCGGCCGCATCCTGGCCGAGCAGACCCGCCCTGATTTCTATCGTCAGCTCGATGCCATCCTGGCGCGCACCACCTCGCTCGAGGCTTTGCGCGACAAGGTCAAGGACGGCAGCGCCGCTTCGCTGAAGGCTGCTCACGAGGTGCTGAAGGCCTATCACGCGCGCAACGACGCTCAAGGGGGCCTGGCCTGGCGCGGCGCATTGCCGCAGTCCGCGGAGACGGCGCTGGACAAGGATCCGCGCGCCAAGCTGTGGACCGCTCGGCTGCAACTGATGCAGGCCAGCCAGAACAAGAATGCCACGCAATGCGCCGCGCTGGCGCCGGTGGTGCTGGCCGGCGAGCTCGGCTGCGACCGCGCCTACGAGCTGGACCGCGTGATGGCCTGCACCGCCAGCCTGCCGGAGTCCGACAAGACCCGCCTGCTGGCAGCGCAGAAGCCGCTGATGACCCGCCAGCTGTATGCACAGGTATTCATCACCCATCCCAGCTGTGCCGATGCGCGCAGCGTGGTGCTGACCACCGCCGACCTGGACGATACCCTCAAGTATCCCCAGGCTACCGACGATGTGCTCGACCATGCCATTGCCGACGCCAAGCAGCGCCTCGGCGGCAACCTGAAGAAGGATCGCAACCTCGCCGACAACCTGCGCGTGTTTCTCGACCGCGCCGGCAAGACCGACGAGTTGACCCTGCTGTATCCAAAGTTGATCGCCGCCTACCCGGACGATTATGTCTACTACTACCGCTTCGGTAAAAGCCTGATCGCGCGCGGCCAGTACCAACAGGCCCTGATCTACCTGCAGCAGGCCGCGCCCAAGGCCTACGGCGTCAACCGCCTGAATGTGGCCGAGCAGCAGGCGCAGGCCCTGCTCAAACTCAACCGGCCCGACGACGCCAAACAGGCCGTGGCCGACGCGCTCAAGGCCAATGGTCCGTGGTTCCCGGAACAGGCGGCCAAGCTAAAAGCTCTTGTCCCATAATGTACGCCCTGTACAGGTACGCGTCGTCCCTGACGCGACTATTCAAATAAGCAAAAGTAAACCCGTTGTGGCCACCGAATCCTTCGCCCGCCTGCTGATCCGCTGCGCCGACCAACCCGGCATCGTCGCCGCCGTCACCAGCTTCCTGTTCCAGCACGGCGCCAATATCACCGAACTGGATCAGCACTCGACCGATCCCATCGGCGGCAAATTCTTCATGCGCCTGGAATTCCAGACGCCGAAGCTGGACCTGTCGCGCCAGGCCCTGGAACAAGCTTTTGCCGAGGCCGCCGGCCGCCGCTACAACATGGACTGGCACATCAGCTACGCCGCCGACCGGCCGCGCATGGCGGTGCTGGTGTCGGCACACGATCATGCCGCGCTGGAGCTGCTGTGGCGCTGGCAGCGCGGCGAGTTGCTGGTGGACATTCCCTGCGTCATCTCCAACCACGACAAGCTGCGCGCCGCCGTGGAAGGTTTCGGCATTCCGTTCCACCACGTGCCGCAGGACACGGCGGAGCAGCGCGCCGAGGCCGAGACGCGGATGCTGGA
>JAQGNS010000231.1 GCA_028291705.1 Nevskia sp. | reverse complement strand
GATCGAGCCCAGGCCGGTGAACATCAGGGCGATGGCGCCGACGTCGCGGCGGATCGCGCTTTCATTGGACATGCAGGATTCCCCGAAAAATGAAAAAGATCGCTATCGGGACGCAAATTCGGCGCCGTAACGGGGCCACACCGGTCCCGGGCGCCAGAATTTTTCCTTCCGATTCAGCGATCAACGAATAATCCGACTGTAACCCGCTTGACTCGGCTCGCGCCATCCCGATAATTCGCTGCCTAAGCAGTCAATGCCGAGGCAGAAGATGTCAAAGCAGTATTACCATGCCGACACGTATAGCACGCGTAACAGCGTCGCCTATCTGGTGAAACGCGCCCACGGCCTCAGTCTGGATTCGATCGAACCCGGTTTGGCCGAGCACGGCCTGACCTTCACCCAGTACGCGGTGCTGATGGCCCTGCGCGACGACCTGGCGCTCAATCCCAAGGACATCTGCATCAAGCTCCGCCACGACAGCGGCGCGCTGACGCGCGTGCTGGACCAGCTGGAAGCCCGCGGCCTGGTGGAGCGGCACCGCAGCGCCGAGGACCGCCGCGCCATCGAACTGCACCTGACCGCCCAGGGCCATGCCGCGCTGAAGACGGTAGTGCCGCTGGTGGTAAAGCGGATCAACAGCGCCATCAAGGATTTCAGCCCGGCCGAGACGGATGAACTGCTGCGCCTGCTCAACAAGCTGATTCTCGGTCTGCACGCCGAGATCGCGGACCAATCCGGAGCCTCCGCATGATTCGCACTTCCAGACTGGCGCTGGCGCTGGGCGCCGCGCTGCTCACTTCCTGCGTGCTGCCGCCCAAGGATGCGCCGCGCGAGCAGGCCATCGGCGACACCGCGCTGGGCCTGAGCACGGCTGCCATGGCGCCGGTTGGCGACGGCTGGTGGCATGCCTACCAGGATCCGCAGCTCGACCGCCTGATCGAAGCAACCCTGGCCAACAATCCGACGCTGGCCCAGGCCATGGCGCGGGTGCGCGAGGCGCAGGCCATGGCGGACACGGCGCATGCCGGCCTGCTGCCTTCGGTGTCGTACGACGCCAAGGACACGCGCCAGCGCTTCAGCAACAACGACATCATTCCGCCGCCCTATAACGGCGGCGTCTACTGGGAAGGCCAGCAAGGCGTCAACCTGTCCTGGGACCTCGACTTCTGGGGCAAGCAGGCGGCACTGATCCGCCAGGCGCGCTCGCAGACCGCCGCCGCCAACCTGGACATCTCCAGCGCCCGCCTGGCCCTGGCCGGCGCGGTGGCGCAGGCCTACGTGGAGCTGTACCGCAACTTCGCCCTGGCCGAGGTAGCGCGCCGCACCGAGGAACAGCGTCTGCACATCCTCGACATCACGCGCAGCCGCGTGAAGGCCGGCCTCGACACCAATGTCGAACTGCGCGAGGCGGAAGGCGCGGTGCCGCAAGCCCACGTCGAGCTGACCCAGGCGCAGGCCGCGGTGGCGCTGGCCATCCACCAGCTCGCCGCCCTTTCCGGCCGCGGCGCCGACGCCTACGCCGAGATCAAGCAGCCGCACCTGAACCTGGACGCGGCGCTGCCGCTGCCGCAGGCCCTGCCCGCCGACCTGCTCGGCCGGCGGCCGGACGTGCTGGCGGCGCGCCTGCGGGTGGAAGCGGCCACCGATGGCCGGGCCGCGGCCAAGGCGGCTTTCTATCCCGACGTCAGCCTGACCGCTTTCGCCGGCACCACCGCCATTGGCTTCAAGACCTTGTTCGAGGCCGCCTCCGGCGCCTACGGTGTGGGCCCGGCGATCCATCTGCCGTTGTTCGACGCCGGCCGCCTCAAGGCCAACTTCCGCGGCGCCACCGCCGAGATCGACGATGCCGTGGCCGGCTACAACGAGACTGTGCTGCAGGCGGTGCGCCAGGTCTCCGACCAGCTCAGCACCATCGACGCCCTCAACTACGAGCTGGGCGAGCAGCAGAAGTCGCTGGACGCCGCCGAAGAGGCTTATCGCCTCGCCGGGGAACGCTACAAGGCCGGGCTGTCCGGATACCTGTCGGTACTAAATGCCGAGACCCAGGTGCTCAGCGCCCGCCGCCAGCGGGTCGACCTGGTTTCGGCCCACGCCATCTCCCGCGTCAACCTGCTGCTGGCCCTCGGCGGCAGCTTCGATCCGGACGCGCCGGCGACGGCGCAGACCGCATCCACCAATCAATAACGCATCCAGGTAAGAGAACTGCCATGAGCAATCCCAACCCTACCGCCGCCGCGCCCACGGCTCCCGCCAACGGCTCGCGCCGCCGCGGCCTGCTGCTCCTGTCCCTGGTCGTGGTGCTCGGCGCCATCGGCTACGGCGCCTACTGGTTCCTGGTGGCCCGCTACTACCAGAGCACCGACGATGCCTATGTCAGCGGCGACGTGGTGCAGATCACCAGCGAAGTGCCCGGCACCGTGGTGGCCCTGCATGTCGACGACACACAGAGCGTGCAGCGCGATCAGCCGCTGCTGGAGCTGGATCCGGCCGACGCCGAAGTGGCGACGGGTAATGCCGAGGCCAACCTGGCCCGCGCCGTGCGCCAGGTGCGCACGCTGTTCGCCCAGGGCGGCCAGCTGCGCGCCCAGATCAACGAGCGCCAGAGCGAGCTGAAGCGCGCGCAGGACGACTACAAGCGCCGCGCCGGCCTGGTCAGCGACGGCGCGGTGTCGAGCGAGGAGCTGTCGCACATGAAGGACAGCGTCACGCAGATCCAGGCCAGCCTGGCCGCGGCGCGTGAGCAGCTCAACGCCACTACCGCGCAGATCGACGGCACCACCATCGCCAACCATCCGCAGGTGCTGGCCGCCGCCGCCGCGGTGCGCGACGCCGCGCTGGCGCTGCACCGCGCCCACCTCACCGCGCCGGTGGCCGGCGTGGTGGCGCGGCGCTCGGTGCAGGTGGGCCAGCGCGTCGCCGCCGGCACGCCGCTGATGGCGGTGGTGCCGCTGGACAACGTCTGGATCGACGCCAACTTCAAGGAAGTGCAGCTCGAAGACATGCGCGTGGGGCAGCCGGTGGACCTGCACGCCGACGTCTACGGCGGCGACACCGTGTACCACGGCAAGCTGGTCGGCCTCGCCGCCGGCAGCGGCAGCGCCTTCGCCCTGCTGCCGGCGCAGAACGCGTCCGGCAACTGGATCAAGATCGTGCAGCGCGTGCCGGTGCGCATCGCGCTCGATCCGCAGGAGTTGAAGAAACATCCGCTGCGCATCGGCCTGTCGATGACGGTGAAAGTGGACATCCGCGATACCTCGGGCCCGCTGGTGGCCAGCGAAGTGCGCACCCAGCCGATTCCGACGCAGGCCAGCCTGGGCAACGACCCGGCGGTGGAAGCGCGCATCGCACAGATCATCGCCGACAATGCGGGCCAGGCCGGCGCCGCTGCCGATCGCGGCATCCCGGTGGCCAAGGCCGCCGACAACACCGTGGCGGCTGCAGGCCAGCCGTGAGCGCCGCGGCACCCACAGCAGGCGCCGGGGCGGCACCCGCCGCCCCGCTGGCGCCCCTGGCCGGCGGCGCCAAGACCATCACCGCGCTGGCGCTGGCGCTCGGCACCTTCATGCAGGTGCTGGACACCACCATCGCCAATGTGTCGATTCCGACCATCGCCGGCGACCTCGGCGTCTCCGCCGATCAGGGCACCTGGATCATCACCTCCTTCGCCGTGGCCAACGGCGTGTCGGTGCCGCTGACCGGCTGGCTGATGCAGCGCTACGGCGTGGTGCGCACCTTCGTCTTTTCGGTGCTGATGTTCACCATCGCCTCGTTCCTCTGCGGCGTGGCCTGGAGCCTGCCCTCGCTGATTTTCTTCCGCGTGTTGCAGGGCGCGGTGTCGGGCCCGATGATTCCGGGCTCACAGGCCTTGCTGATCTCGCTATTCCCGCCGGAGAAGAAAGGCACGGCGCTGGCCATCTGGTCGATGACCACGCTGGTGGCGCCGATCGCCGGGCCGATTCTCGGCGGCTACATTTCCGACAATTATCCCTGGCCCTGGATCTTCCTGATCAACCTGCCGGTGGGTCTGTTCTGCGCGGCCATCTGCTGGCGCTTCCTGAAGACGCGTGAGACGCCGACGCGCAAGCTGGCGATCGACAAGGTCGGCCTGGCGCTGCTGTTCGTCTGGGTCGGTGCGTTGCAGATCATGCTGGACAAGGGCAAGGACCTGGACTGGTTCGAGTCCACCCCGATCGTGGTGCTGACCATCGTCACCGCTATCAGCTTCGTCGCCTGGCTGATCTGGGAACTGGGCGAGAAGCAGCCGATCGTCGACCTGTCGCTGTTCAAATCGCGCAACTTCGCCATCGGTACCCTGGCCCTGTGCCTGGGCTACGCGGTGTTCTTCGGCAACGTGGTGCTGATGCCGCTGTGGCTGCAGACCCAGGTCAACTACACCGCCACCTGGGCCGGCCTCGTCGCCGCGCCCAGCGGTGTGGTGGCGGTACTGATCTCGCCGCTGATCGGGCGTTTCATGGGGCGCTACGACGCGCGCTGGTTCGCCAGCGCCTCGTTCTTCTTCTTCGCCGTCTCCTACTTCATGCGCGCCGGTTACACCGCGGACTCCAGCTTCATGGCCTTCGTCATCCCGCTGCTGGTGCAAGGCATCGCCATGGGCATGTTCTTCGTGTCGATGCTGACCATCTCACTGGACCGCCTTCCGGCACACCGGGTGCCGGCGGCCTCCGGCCTCAACAATTTCCTGCGCATCACCGGCGGCAGCTTCGCCACCTCGCTCACCACCACCTACTGGGACCGGCGCGAAGCCCTGCACCAGTCGCGTCTGGTGGAATCGGTCACGCCTTACGATCCGGCTTTCCAGTCGACCATGACGCAACTGCACAGCCTGGGCCTCAACGACCAGTCGGCCGCGGCGACACTGATGCGCGGCGTGATCGGCCAGGGCTACCTGCTGTCCAGCCTGGACATCTTCTACTTCTCCGGCTGGGTCGCGTTGCTGCTGATTCCGTTGTGCTGGATCGTGCGCAAGCCGGCGAGCGGCGGCGGCGCGGTGGCGGCAGCGGATTAGGAAACGGTTTTCGCTGAACCCTTTTACCGGCGGGCGCTGGTAAAGGTGGAGCGGTCGCGACGGCTGTCCAGGCCCTGAAGACCCTGGCCAGCCGGCGCGGCCGTTTCCATTTTCAGTTTTTCATCAACGATCCAGCATCGACTGGGTGCTCGGGTGATAACGCTCACCCGTCGCCACGCCCTTCGGCGAAACCTGCTCGATGCGCTCCAGTTCCGGCGGAGTCAACACGATGCCGGGCGCGGCCAGATTTTCTTCCAGGCGCGCGAGACTGGTGGTGCCGGGGATCGGCACGATGTCCGTGCCCTGGGTCAACAGCCAGGCCAAGGCCAACTGTGAAGGCGTGCAGCCCTTCTCCTTGGCGAAGACTTCGATCTGCTCGACCACCTGCAGATTCCTGGTGAAATTCTCACCCCGGAAGCGCGGCGAATCGCGCCGCCAGTCGTCCGGCGCCAGATCCTCGGGTTTGCGGAAGCGCCCGGCGAGGAAGCCGCGGCCGAGCGGGCTGTACGGCACGAAGCCGATGCCGAGTTCGCGCAGCGTCGGCAGGATCTCGTCCTCCGGATCGCGGCTCCACAACGAATACTCGGTTTGCAGCGCGGTGATCGGGTGCACCTTGTGGGCGCGGCGGATGGTTGACGGTGCCGCCTCGGACAAGCCGAGATAGCGCACCTTACCCTGCTTCACCAGCTCCGCCATGGCGCCGACGGTATCCTCGATCGGCACGGCGGGATCGACGCGATGCTGGTAGTACAGGTCGATATGATCCACCCCCAGCCTCTGCAGCGAGGCTTCGCAGGAACTGCGCACATAGTCCGGACTGCCGCTGACACCGCGGTAGTTGCTGCCGGGCTGGCGCACGATGCCGAACTTGGTGGCCAGCACCACGCCGTCGCGCCGGCCCTTCAGCGCCTTGCCGACGAGACGCTCGTTGGTGTGCGGACCGTAGACATCCGAGGTATCGAAGAAAGTGACGCCGAGGTCCAGCGCGCGATGAATCAGCGCGATGCCCTCGGCTTCGCTGGTCCCGCTGCTGGAATAGAAATCCGACAGGCCCATGCAGCCCAGGCCGATGGCTGAAACATCGAGTCCTTGCTTGCCGAGTGACCGCTTTTGCATGACCGCTCCTTGGTATGTGCCGACGAGCGAAGCGGCGCTGCCCTGTTGCGGCAACTGCGGACACGGCAAACAGGCATTCGGTGGTGCCGGCGCTTCGATTCGGCCCCATTGTGCCGGAACCGGCCGGCTTCCGGCAGCAACCGGTTTTCAGTACCAGTACGCTTCTTCTTCCCGCCGCTCGTGCAGCGCCTGGCGCCCTACCGCGGGAGGGTTCCCGAACTTAGATTGCGTTCACTCTCTATGTTCCTTACACTGACCCGACAACGAATCGAGCTGGAGGAGCGCTGCGCCATGGCCTACGACCTGATCATCAAGAACGGGCAACACTTCGACGGCACCGGCGCGCACTCCGCCGTGCGGCACCTGGGCATTCGCAGCGGCAAGGTTGCGGCGGTGTCGGAAACACCGCTGGACGAAGCCGCCTGCCGCGAGGTGATCGACGCGCAGGGCAAGTGGGTCATGCCCGGCTTCCTCGATACGCATACGCATTACGATGCCGAGCTGCTCGCCAGCCCCGGCCTGAAGGAGAGCGTGCGCCACGGTGTCACCACCGTGACCTTCGGCTCCTGCTCCATCGGCATGGTCTGCTCCGAGGCGGAGGACTGCTCGGACATGTTCACCCGGGTGGAGTCGATTCCGCGCGAGCACGTGCTGCCGCTGCTGCGCAAGGCCAAGACCTGGAATACGCCGGCCGGCTACGTGGCGCACCTGGAAAGCATGCCGCTGGGACCGAACGCTACCGCCTTCCTCGGCCATTCCGACCTGCGCGTCTCGGTGATGGGCCTGGGTCGCGCGGTCGACCGCGACGCCCGCCCCAGCGCCGCCGAGATGCGGCAGATGGAGCAGGTGCTGGAGGAAGGCCTCGACGCCGGCCTGCTCGGCCTCTCCACCATGACCACCAAGTGGGACAAGCTGGACGGCGACCGCTACCGCTCCGCCTCCCTGCCCACCACTTACGCGCGCTGGAGCGAATACGCCCAGCTCAATAAAATCCTGCGCCGCCGCGGCAAGATCCACCAGGGCGCGCCAAACATCGTCACCAAGGTCAACACCCTGCTGTTCCTCGGCGCCAGCCTCGGCCTGTTCCGCAAGAAGCTGAAGACCACGTTGATCACGCTGATGGACGTGAAGTCCGACGGCATCATGCACCGCGTGGTCGGCAAGGTGGCGCACTTCTGCAACAAGTTCCTCAACGCCGACTTCCGCTGGCAGGCCCTGCCCTGCCCGTTCGAGGTCTACTCCGACGGCATCGACCTGGTGATCTTCGAGGAATTCGGCGCCGGCCAGGCGGCCCTGCACCTGCAGACCGAGATGGAGCGCAACCAGCTGATGCAGGACGCGAGCTATCGCCGCTGGTTCCGCCAGAACTACGAGAACAAGTTCGGCCCGCGCGTCTGGCACCGCGATTTCCACGACGCGCAGATTGTCGGCTGCCCGGATGCCGCGCTGGTCGGCAAGAGCTTCGGAGCTGTTGCGGACGAACGCGGCATCCATCCGGTCGATGCCTTCCTCGACCTCGTGGTGCTGCACGGCCGCAAGCTGCGCTGGCGCACCCTGATCGGCAACTACCGTCCGCATCGCCTGAAGAAGATCGTGCAGGACAAGGGCTCGGTGCTGAGCTTCTCCGATGCCGGCGCGCACATCCGCAACATGGCCTTCTACAACTTCCCGCTGCGCATGCTCAAGCTGGTGCACGACGCCGAACTGGAAGGCCGCCCCTTCATGCCGATCGAAAAGGCCGTGTGGCGACTCACCGGCGAACTGGCCGACTGGTTCGACATCGACGCCGGCCACCTGCGCCTTGGCGACCGCGCCGACCTGGTGATCGTCGATCCGAAGGGACTGGACGAGACACTCGGCGCCTATGCCGAGGCGCCCATCGCCGAGTTCAACGGCTTGATGCGCATGGTCAACCGCAACGACGCCGCGGTGGCGGCGACGATAATCAACGGCCGCGTGGCCTATCGCGCGGGGTTTTACACAGCGGACTTCGGAGTGGCGCAAGGTTACGGACGCTTCTTGCGAGCCGGCGAACATCCGGCGCGAGATGCCCAGACATCCCCCCTCGCTCAAGCCGCCTGACCCTCCCCTTGTCATCCTGAGCGCAGCGAAGGATCTGGCCGGGCGCTGAAATATCCGGTCATTCTGGCCAGATCCTTCGCTGCGCTCAGGATGACAGTCTATAAATTGAGCCGCACATGAAAGCCGCCCCTCCGCCCACGACCCGCCGCACCCAGCAGGAGCGCCGCGAAACCACGGTGCGCAAGCTGCTCGACGCCGCCACCGAGGCGCTGATCGAAGTCGGCTACACCAACACCAGCGTGCAGGAAATCTGCAAGCGCGCCGGCGTCTCGCACGGCGGCTTGTTCCGGCATTTCAGCTCGCGCATCGAACTGCTGATCCGCGTCGCCGATCATGTCGGCGACGGCCTGCTGGAACTCTACCGCCGCGATTTCGAGAGCCTGCGCAAGTCCACGCCGGACGAACTGGTGCTGGCGCTGAAACTGCTGCGCACCAACACCCAGTCGCACCTGCACCAGGCCTGGTTCGAACTGCTGATGGCGGCGCGCACGGATCGCGTATTGCA
>JAQGNS010000220.1 GCA_028291705.1 Nevskia sp. | reverse complement strand
CTGCTCAATCATCGCGCGGTGATGAAGATTCCGGCGGTGCAGGTGCAGGAGAGCACGGTGCAACTGCCCTTGCCGCAGCCGGCGCCGGAAAGCGCGAAGGCGATGGCGGACTGGCTGCGCGGTGAGTTGAAGCTGGATCATCCGAACGTGAAGGCGCGCGAGGAGCCGGCGCACGGCGTGGCCTGGGGCGACAAGTCGATGACGCAGCCGGCGCACTGGCAGGCGAGCTTCACCACGCCGCGGGCCAATGTGCAGGCGGACTGGTGGGTGAGCAACAGCTTCGTCACGCTGAAGCGGTCCGACAACAACTTCTTCGCCGTGCTGACCAACCTGCACAAGGGCGTGGGCATGAGCGTGGCCTGGGTGCTACTGGTGGATACCCTGGCCGGCAGCATCCTGCTGCTGTCGTTGAGCGGCGTGGTGCTGTGGACGCAGCTCAATCGCAAGCGGGTGGTGGGCGCGGTGATCGGGTTTGGGGCGCTGACGGTGACGGTGGTGTTGGCGCTGCAGTCGCTGATGTAGGCCGCTGCGGCCTCGAAGGCTGCACTCTTCCCGTCCCCGTTATGAAACGGGCTGGCGGGATCGGCGCTTTCCGATAGGAAATAATGCTCGCGGTCGTCGCGGCCGAACGGGCCTGATCAAACCGTCCTGGGCTAGCCATCCGGTGAACCCATGCCGGAGCGGAAATTGATTAGTGTGTATCGGTGTGTATAATTACATAGGTGAAGAGCGCCGACCTGATCAAGGAATTGAAAGCCGCCGGCTGGACGCTTGTGCGGGTGCGCGGTAGCCACCACCAATTCAAACACCCTGCCATCGGCCTCACCATTACGGTGCCGCATCCCAAGAAGGATCTGGGCAAGGGCCTGGTGGCAAAGATACGCAAGGATGCCGGCCTTTAGCCAGGCCGCACGATGAAAGCAACAGGAGCAGAAGCCATGAAATATCCCATCGCAATCGAAGCCGGTGACAGCACTCACGCCTATGGCGTGGCGTTTCCGGACATGCCCGGGTGTTATTCGGCGGGTGATTCGTTCGATGAGGCCCTGGCAAATGCTGAAGAGGCCGCTTTGCTGTGGCTCGAAGACCACCTGGAGCAGGGACACGGCGCACCCGCCGCGAGCCGGATCGAAGACCTGCGGGGGAAGAAGGAGTACCGCGGTTGGGTGTGGGCGTTCGTGAGCGTCGATCTGAGCAAACTCAGCAAGAAGGCCATTCGGGTGAATGTAACGCTCCCGGAAACCCTGCTGACCGCGATCGACAATCGGGCGGAGCGTATTGGTGAGACGCGCTCCGGGTTTCTTGCGCAGGCCGCAATGGAACGCCTGGAGAAAGACGCGGCGTAATGCCGCCTTCCCTAGCCCATCGCGCGCAGGGCTTCGCTGCTCTGGCCGATGGGCAGGGTGCGTTCGAACAGCGCGGCTGCATCATGACCGGGGCCGGTGACGGCAGCGGGCTTGATGTGCTGCGTTGACGACGGGCGCGGCATAGCGCCGCGATACTGCCAGGCGCCGATGTGTTCCAGCGCAATGCGGCCCCTCGCATCGACGACGCCTTCCGCGACCAGGGCCCGCGCCGCGTCCAGCGGCACTTCGGTGGTGCTGGCGATGGGATCCCAGACGAAGGCGCGACCGGTGCGGCCGATGACGAGGCGGCGGGCGCTGGCCGGGTCCAGCAGCTCGAATACGGCGAGCACTTCGGCGGACATCAGAATCATGGCGGGCTTCCCTGGCTGTTTGCAGCGTTGAGCTGATGCAGGGATTCTAAAAAAACGCCGTTCAGAAGCTGTGACGGTTCGCACAGGCCGCGGCAAGCGGCTGCGCGGATTGGGCTTTTTGCTCCTCCGGACAATCTTCCCGCGGGTGGTATCGACCGCTCTTCCGCCATTTCACACCCTTCGCTCCGGCACCGTGGCGGCTTTTCCCCGCCGTCCGCGATAGGACCTGTAGAGGGCGCCTTTTACGTCCGTACCTGGCAGGGAGGAAGGACGGCGCCGATCCGTGATGCAGCGCACAGGTGAAAGGTGCTTACCCCCTGTTCGATGGGTCGTGGCGCGGCGCGGGGCGTGTTCTTGTAGCGGCGGCCGAAACCGGTCCGCCGGCAGGCAGACAGCGTACAGACCGCCAGGGAAGGCGGCGGCGCTTGAGGCGGGCCGGTTTCGGCCACTGGTTGTTCCATTACTGGGGGAAGTTTTTTCAATATGCGCATGCAATTGGGGAAGGCCGCGAGACTGGGTTTCACGGCGTTGCTGGCACTGCTGTCCGGCGCGGCTTACGCGCAATCCATCATCATCAGCCCGAGCTATACCACCATCGGCGTCAATGCCACGGTGCAGTATTCGGCGCAGGTGACCGGGCTGAGCAATACCGCGGTGACGTGGTCGGTCTCCGGGGTGAAGGGCGGCAGTGCGCAGAACGGCACCATCACCACGGCCGGCCTGTACAAGGCGCCAGCGGCGATCCCGGCCAATGGCATCACCATCAGCGCACTGGGCTCGGACAACAAGACTTCGGCCATCGTCTACGTCAACGTGGCACCGCCCGGGCCTGCAATCAGCGCGGTGTCGCCCAATCCAATTCCAGTGGGCTCGTACACCATCACGCTGACGGGCAGCGGCTTCCAGAGCGGCGCCATCGTCAGGAGCGGCAACATCAACCTGACGACGACTTATGTCAGCGCCACCTCGCTGAAGGCCAACGGCTACCAGGGCACCACGGCGACGGGTGTGTTCCAGGTGGAGAACCCCGGCACCCTGTGGGGGCCGGGGTTCAGCGTGCCATTCAGCGGCAGCACGGGTGGTGGTGGCGATACGAAGCAGACCATTTCCCCAACCAGTGTTTCGGTGAACCTGGGCGCGACGCAGCAGTTCACTTCCACCGGCGCGACGAGTTGGAGCGCGACGGCGGGCACGATCAGTACGACCGGCCTGTACAAGGCGCCGGCGACGATGCCGGCTTCGAACAAGGTGACGGTGACCGCCACCGGGCCGAAGGGCTCGGCCGCGGCCACGGTAACGCTGGTCAGCGGCACACCGCAGACCATCACACCGGCGACGGCGACGCTGGGCCTGGGCGGGACGCAGCAGTTCACCTCCGCGGGCGCGACGGCCTGGACCGCTTCGGCCGGCAGCATCAGCGGCAGCGGCCTGTATACGGCACCGGCGACTCTGCCGGCTTCCACCACGGTGACCATCGGCGTCACCGGCCCCAACGGCGCCGGGCAAGCGCTGGTGACGCTGGTGCCGCCGACGCCGGTGATCACGGCCGCGGGCACCAACAGCCAGTTGCCGCTGGGCAGCTTCAGTACCACGGTGACCGGCACGGGCTTCACCACGCAGTCGGTGGCGAAGCTGAACGGCACGGTGCTGAGCACCACGTACAGCAGCGGCACTTCGCTGAAGGTGAGCGGCTTCACCAGCCAGTCCGGCAGCGCCAGTCTTACCGTGAGCAACCTGACGGTGAACTCGCAGCCGTTCGCACTGCAGGTGGGCGCGGCGAATGCGCTGGCCACGGCTTCAGCGGCGCGATTGCTGTTGCAGCAGGGCGCCTTCGGCCCCACCCCGTCCGATGCGCAGCATGTGCAGCAGATCGGGCTCCAGGGCTGGGTGACGGAGCAACTGGCGATGCAGCAGGTCTCGACCTATAGCGGCATCACCTCCAGCCAGGGCGGCATGCCGGCGCATTTCATGACCATGGCGGTGAGCAACCCGGACCAGCTGCGGCAGCGCGTGGCGTTCGCGCTGAGCCAGATCTTCGTGACCTCGCTGGACAAGCTGATCTGGAACGACAACATGACCTTGTTCCAGGACATGCTGCTGGCCGACGCCTTCGGCAACTTCCGCAAGATCATGGGCGATGTGACGCTGAGCCCGGCGATGGGCCAATACCTGGACATGGCGAACAACGCCAAGGCCAATCCGCAGGCCGGCAGCCTGGCCAATGAGAACTATGCGCGCGAGCTGATGCAGCTGTTCACCATCGGCACCAACAAGCTCAACAACGACGGCTCGGTGGTGACCGACAGCACCGGGCTGCCGGTCCCGACCTATACACAGAAGGACGTGACGGAGTACGCGCGGGTGTATACCGGCTGGACCTATGCGCCGAAGCCGGGGCAGCCGGTGGTGTGGGGCGCGTACATGAGCAGCTACGGGCCGATGGTGGCCTATGAGCCGCAGCACGACGCGGGCGCCAAGACCCTGCTCAACAACACGGCGGCGATCGCCGGGATGACGGCGCAGCAGGATCTGGACAATGCGCTGGACAGCATCTTCGGCCATGGCAACGTCGGGCCCTTCATCGGCAAGCAGCTGATCCAGCACCTGGTGAAGAGCAATCCGAGTGCGCAGTACATCAACCGGGTGGCGACGGCTTTCAACAACAACGGCCACGGCGTACGCGGCGACATGCAGGCGGTGATCAGCGCGGTATTGCTCGACCCCGAAGCCAGGCTCAACGACAACGGCACGGCCAACCAGCCGGCGGACGGGCACCTGCAGGAGCCGGCGCTGTTCATTGCCGGCATGGTGCGCGCCTTCGGCGGGCAGATGAACGACCAGAACTACTACACCTCGGAACTGGCCAGCCTGGGGCAGGATCTGTTCGACGCACCCAGCGTGTTCAACTACTACTCGCCGGGCTACCACGTGCCGGGCGCGGCGGCCGGCGGCCTGGGCGGCCCGGAGTTCCAGCTCGACACGCCGAACAACGCCATCGTCCGCACCAACGAGGTGTACTCGCTGATGTTCAGCAAGTACCAGAACGCGGTGGAGACGCTGGGGCCCGGCACCACCGTGGACCTGACGCCCTTCGTGCAGCTGGCGGCGAACCCGGGAACGCTGGTCAGCGCGCTGGACCTGACCCTGACGCGCGGCGTGATGCCGGCAAACATGAGGACGATCATCACCAATGCGGTGACGGCGGACAGCGGCAACGGCGGCGTGCACCAGGTGCAGCTGGCCGCTTACCTGATCCTGACTTCGTCCTACTACAACGTCTGGCACTAGGAGAAAAACATGAAAAACAAAACCAGACGCGACTTCCTGCGCACCGCCCTGCAGTCGGCGACAGCGCTGGGTGCGATGAGCACTTTCGGGCGCATCAATGCGCTGGCCAGCGGCGGCTCCGGCTACCAGGCGCTGGTCTGCATCTTCCTGGCCGGCGGCAACGACGGCCACAACACGGTGGTGCCGATTACCACGGCGCAGCAGAACTACAGCCTGTACCAGAAGGGACGGCAGAGCCTGGCGCTGCCGCAGAACTCGCTGCGCACGATCATGAACGGCAGCGACACCTACGGCCTGCATGCCAACCTGCCGGAGTTGCAGGCGCTATACAACCAGGGGCGCGCCGCGGTGCTGGCCAATGTGGGCAACCTGGTGGTGCCGCTGAAGCAGGCCGACTACCAGGCCGCGATCAAGGCCAGCACCAGCGCTGCCCTGCCCTCGGCGCTGTTCTCGCATTCAGACCAGAGCAGCCAGTGGCAGAGCGGCGCGCCGAACGGCACCTCCTCCACCGGCTGGGGCGGACGCATCATGGACCTGATGCAGGCGCAGGACGGCAGCGCGGTGTTCCCGTCGATCGCCAACACCGGCGGCTGCGGACTGTTCTGCGCCGGGCAGCAGACTTTTCCGGCGACGGTGCCGCCGCCTTCGGCCGGCTCGCAGTCGCCCACCGGCATGGCCAAGCTCAACAGCAGCGGCGCGGCCGGCACCACGGCGCAGCAACAGTTGCTGGGTTTCCAGAGCGGCTTGCAACTGGTGCAGGCGGCCGACGACATCCTCAACCGCGGCAATCAGTACGCCAACACCCTGAGCAGCCTGCTCTCGACCAGCAATGTGTCGACCGCCTTCCCCGCCAACAATCCGCTGGCGGCGCAACTGCGCACGGTGGCGAACATCATGTCGGTGCGCGGCTCGCTCGGGCTGACGCGGCAGATCTTCTTCTGCCAGCTGGGCAGCTTCGATACGCACGGCGACCAGACGGAGACGCAGCAGCAGTTGCTGGCGCAGTTGAGCCAGGCGATGAGCGCGTTCTACCAAGCGACGGTGGAGCTGGGGCTGGCACAGAGCGTCACCACTTTCACCGCCTCGGAGTTCGGCCGCACGCTGAGCCCCAGCGGCACGGACGGCACCGATCACGCCTGGGGCAATCATCACTTCATCGTCGGCGGCGCGGTGCAGGGCGGCAAGATGTACGGCAGCTTCCCCTCGCTGGCGCTGGGCGGCCCGCAGGATGCGAACCTGCGTGGCACGCTGATTCCCACTACTTCAGTGGCGCAGTACGGGGCGACGCTGGCGCAGTGGTTCGGGGTAAGTGCGAGCGATATGGCGACGGTGTTTCCGAATATCGGCGGGTTCACCACCAGCAACCTGGGCTTCCTGGGATAGGCGGCGGCGCGTCTAGTTCCGCGCAGGCAGGCGCAGGCCGCGCGGCGTCACCAGGTGCTCGATGCCCTGGAACAGGGCCAGCACCAGCAGGGCCAGCAGGGCGGCCGGCACGGCGCCTTCGAGGATCTGCGGCACGTTGCCGAGGCGGATGCCGGTGAGGATGGGTTCGCCGTAGCCGCCAGCACCGATGAGGGCGCCGAGGGTGGCGGTGCCGACGTTGATGACGGCGGCGGTGCCGATGCCGGCGATGATGGTGCGCGCGGCCAGCGGCAACTCGATGCGCAGCAGGCGCACACCGGCGGGCAGGCCCAGCGAGGCGGCGGCTTCCTGTAATGGCGCCGGGATCGAAGCCAGGCCGCTGAGGGTGTTGCGCACGATCGGCAACAGGCTATAGAGGAACAAGGCGGCGATGGCCGGCCGCGCGCCGATGCCGAGCAGCGGGATCAGGAACACGAACATCGCCAGCGACGGAATGGTCTGCAGCACGGCGGTGGCGGCGAGGATGGCCTGGCCGAAGCGGCGCACCCGCGCGGCGAAGATGCCGATGGGCAGGCCGAAGACGATGGCGGCGCCCAGGGAAATCCCGACCAGGCGCAGGTGCTCCAGGGTGCGGTGCCAGAGGCGGTCGAGCATGCCGGCGCTCTGCTGTGTCGCGCCGCGGATGCCGAGGAAGCTGGCGGCGACGTCGGTCTCGTCGCGCTTGTCCAGCATCACCGCGGCGTTCATGTCTTGCATGGCCTGTAGGGACACGCCGCCTGCGAGATCGCGCAGGCTGGCTTCGAACTGCTGCGTGCGCTGTGCGGCGTCGAGCCGGTAAAGCCATACCGCCTGGTAGGAGGGGAAGTAGTGGCGGTCGTCTTCAAGTACCTGGATATGGTAGTTCCGGATCTCGGCGTCGGTGGTGTAGAGGTCGATGACGTCGGCAGCGCCGCCGGCCAGGGCGCGGTAGGCCAGGCCGTGGTCGAGGGCCTTGATCGATTTCGGCGCGTAGCCATAGGCCGCCATCAGGCCGGGCCAGCCGTCGCCGCGGCTCATGAATTCGTTGGAGAGGCCGAAGCGCAGCTCCGGGTGGGCGCGCAGGTCGGACAGGGTGTGCAGGCCGAGGCGTGTGGCCAGCTCCTGGCTGACGCCGAGGGCGTAGCTGTCGTCGAAGCCCAGCGGCTGGCCGATGCCGATGCCCTGCTTGTGCAGGGCTTCCCCGATCTGGTCCAGGGTGGCGTCCGCGGGCACATCGTGCAGCAGCTCGCGGGTGATGGTGCCGGTGTATTCGGGGTAGGCGTCGATGCTACCTTCGAGCAGGGCTTTCCACAGGATGGCGCTGCCGCCCATGGCGCGCTTGTGTTCGAGTTGCAGGCCATGGCGCTGGGCGTCGAGGCGCAGCACTTCGGCGAGGACGATGGATTCGGTGAAGTTCTTCGAGCCGATGCGCAGCGCGTCTTCGGCGCTGGATGCCGCACCGCAGGCCAGCAGGCCGGCAAGCGCGACTGCGAGCCACCGCATCATGGCCGCACCTGCGGCAGGTCGCGGTGGGCGTTGATGAAACGGCGCACGAAATCATTCGCGGGGTGAGCGAACAACTCTTCCGGCGGCCCGTCCTGTATCACCGCCCCTTGATGCAGCAGCACCAGCCGGCTGGCCAGGAAGGCGGCTTCCGGCAGGTCATGGGTGACCAGGACCACAGTGCTGGCGACATCGGCGAAGACCTGGCGCAACTGCTCCTGCAGGTCGAAACGCACGACGGGATCGAGCGCGCCCAGGGGTTCGTCGAGCAGCAGGGCCGCCGGGTCGGTCATCAGGGCGCGCATCACGGCGACGCGCTGGCGCTGACCACCGGAGAGTTCGGCCGGGAAGCGGCGCAGCAAGTCCTGTGGCAACTGCATGCGCTCGGCCAACTCCTGTGCGCGCGTGTCGATCTTCGCGGCGCTCCAGCCGAGATGGCGCGGCAGCAGGGCGAGGTTGTCGCGCGCCGTCAGATGCGGGAACAGGCCGCCGTCCTGGGTGACATAGCCGACGCGGCGGCGCAGGGCCATGCGGCCGTCCGGCTGCAGGGGCTGGCCATCGACGGTGACCTGTCCTTCATCCGGCCAGTCGAGGCCGATGAGCATGCGCAGCAGGGTCGACTTGCCGGCGCCGCTGCTGCCGATCAGCGCGGTGACGCTGCCCGGCTCGAAGCGCAGGCTGACATTGTCGAGTGCCAGGCCGGAGCCGTGGCGCTTGCTGAGGCTTTCCACGCTGAACAGGACAGGTCCCTCCATCGGGTGCCCGCCGGCAGGTGCGGGCAATGGCTGGATTGTCGCATGCAGGGATGGTTTCGAGGCCTGCGGAGTGACATGCCGCTCGCGGCTTGCAGACGCGCTTACGAAATGACCGGCCTTGCGCCGGTCATCAATGCTGGTGCTGCGCTTGTATCGGCGCCGCCCGCCGTCCTGCAAGGGACGACGGGCGGCGTACTGCCTTACCCGTGTGTTACCAGATGCTGACGCGCTTCTCCGGCGGCTGGTACATCTTGTCGCCTTCCTTCACCTCGAAGGCCTTGTAGTAGCCGTCCTGGTTGACCAGGGCACCCTTGACGCGGAATTCCGGCAGGGAGTGCGGGTCGGATTTGGTCTGGAGGACGGCGGCGCTGTCGCGCACCTTGGCGCGCCAGGCCTGGGCCCAGCCCATGTAGAAGCGCTGGTCGCCGGTAAGACCGTCGAGCACCGGTGCTTCCTTGCCGTTGAGCGAGATGCGGTATGCCTTGTAGGCGATGGACAGGCCGGAGTTGTCGGCGATGTTCTCGCCCAGGGTCAGCTTGCCGTTGATGGGATAGCCGGCCACCGGCTCGTAGGCGCCGTACTGCGCCACCAGGGCGGCGGTCTTGGCGGCGAACTTGGCGTGGTCGTCCTTGCTGAGCCAGTCGTGCAGGTTGCCGTCGGCGTCGAACTGGCTGCCCTCGTCGTCGAAACCGTGGCTGATCTCGTGGCCGATGACGGCGCCGATGCTGCCGTAGTTGGCGGCGTCATCCGCCTTGGGATCGAAGAACGGCGGCTGCAGGATGGCGGCGGGGAAGACGATCTCGTTCTTCTGCGGCTCGTAGTAGGCGTTGATGGTCTGCGGCGTCATCTCCCACTCGCCGCGGTCGATGGGCTTGCCCAGCTTGCCGAGATCGTAGTGATACTCGAAGGCGGTGGCGCGCTGCACGTTGCCGACGAGGTCGGTGCCGTCGATCTTCAAGTCAGTGTAATCGCGCCACTTGTCCGGGTAGCCGATCTTGGTCGCCAGCTTGGCCAGCTTGGCCTGCGCCGCCTGCTTGGCGTCCGGGCCCATCCAGTCCAGCGTGTCGATGCTCTGCTTGTAGGCGGCGAGCAGGTTGGAGACCAGGGCCTGCATGCGCGCCTTGCTCTCTGCGGGGAAGTACTGCTTGACGTAGAGCTGGCCCACCACTTCGCCGAGGGAGCCGTCGACCAGGGCGACGCCGCGCTTCCAGCGCGGACGGTTCTCCGGGATGCCGCTGAGGGCGGTGCCGTAGAAGGCAAAGCTCTCGTCGACGAAAGGCTTGCTCAGGTAGCGCCCGTAGCTGTGCAGCACGTGCCAGCGGAAGTAGGCCTTCCATACCGGCAGCGGCATCTGCGCCAGCACCTTGCCGAAGCCCTGGAGGTAGCTGGGCTGGCCGGCGATGAGGTAGTCGATCTTGCCATCCAGGCCGGCTTCGGTGAGATAGGCTTTCCAGTCGTAGTGCGGAATCAGGGTGTCAAGCTTGGCGATCTCGACCTTGTTGTAGGTCTTGATCGGGTCGCGGTTCTCGACCTTGCTCCACTGCACCTTGGCCAGGGCGGTCTCCAGGGCCATGATGGCCTTGGCGTCGGCGGCGCCGTTCTTGTCGCCGGCTAGGCCCAGCATCTTGCCCACGTGGGCGACGTACTGCCCGCGGGTCTTCTCCATGCGGGCGTCTTTCTGCAGGTAGTAGTCGCGGTCCGGCAGACTCAGGCCGCCCTGGTCGATGCCGACGACGTACTTGGTGGAGTCGCGCGCGTCCTGGCCGACGCCGATATCGTAGGGCGCGCCGACGCCGACCTGGCTGTAGTGGGCAATCAACGCCGGCAGCTCGGACTTGTCCTTGATCGCGTCGATGCGGTCGAACTCGGCGTCGAGCGGATGGATGCCGAGCTGTTCGAGGTGAGCCTCGTCCATGAAGCTGGCGTGCAGGTCGGCGATCTTGTGCAGGTTGGCGTCGTCGGAGCTGGCGGCGGCCTTTTCGGCGCCTTCCACCAGGCCACGCAACTGCTCCTGCTCGGCGTCGTCGAGCACGGTGAAGGTGCCGACCTCGGACTTGTCGGCGGGAATCTCGGTGGTTTGCAGCCACTTGCCGTTGACGTACTTGTAGAAATCGTCCTGCGCGCGCACCGCCGGATCGAAGTTTGCGGTGTCGATGCCGGACACCAGGGGTGCGGCGGCGGGAGCCACGGGCGCTGCGGCGGCGGCCGGTTGCTGCGCCGGTGCCTGCTTGGAGCAGGCGCCGAGGGTGCTCAGCGCGGCGATGCAAATCAGGCGCAATGGACCTGCTTTCATGAATGATCCCTTTGTGGCTTTTGTTTTGGATAGCCCACTGTTGGGCAAGCAGGCCCGCGGGTCAATGCCCGCGGGCCTGGAACGGCTGCCGGATTACTCGGCCTTGCCGCCGTCCTTGACGTTGTCGGTGCTGCGGATGAAGCCGGCGACGTTGTCGTGGAGCAGCTTCAGCGCGGCTTCATGGGCATAGACCATGTGACCGGACTCGTAGAAGCGGAACTCGATGTTGCCTTGCAGGTTCTGCGGGATCGGCAGGTGCTGCATCTCGTAGACGCCTTCGTAGAACGGCGTGGCCAGATCGTAGTAGCCGGCGTTGAGCAGGACCTTGAGCTTGGGGTTGTACTTCATCGCCATGGCAAGGTCGGGCATGACGTTGGCGGACTGCGGCAGCGGGATCGGCGCGCCGGGGGCTTGGTGCAGGAAATTCCAGGTCTTCCAGATGTCGATCTCCGGCTTGAATTCCTTGCCTTCGCCGTACTTCAGATCCTTGCGCACGTAGTCGTTGAAGACCGAGACGTAGGCCGAGCTGATGGCGGCGGACTGAGGATCGTATTCGGACTCCTCGCTCAACGGGTCGATGGCCGGGCCGGAGAAGCGGGTGTCCAGGCGGCCGGTGATGGTGCCGCCACCCTCCAGGTTCTGCTCAAACTTGCCGCCGTTGATGCGCAGGTCCGCCTTCTCGATGTACTCGACCGGCAAGCCGGTGTACTGGTGCAGCTTCTCGGCGGTGGCCTTCTTCTGCACCGGGTCCAACGTGGAGCCGGCGGCCAGGGCGACGGCGTAGTCGCCCATGGCGAAGTGCTCGACCTCGGTGAGGAAGGGGACGAGCTGGGCCGGTTGATTCGGCAGCTTGTGGTGGTACCAGGCGGTGGCGGCGTAGGTGGGCAGGGCCAGCTGGTACGGCAGGTCGACACCGGGGTTGAACTGCGGGGCGTCGGCGCTGGCGTCGAAGGCAAGAATCTGCGACAGCAGGATCACGCCGTTGAGATCGACGCTGCGGTCGGTCTCGAGCAGGTTGGCGACGTTGGCGGAGCGGGTGGTGCCGTAGCTTTCGCCGAACAGGTACTTGGGCGAGTTCCAGCGGCCGTACTGGCCGAGGAATTCGGTGATGAAGCTGGCGAAGGCGTGGGCATCGGGGTCGACGCCCCAGAAGGCCTTTTCATGATCCTTGCCGGCGATGCGGCTGAAGCCGGTGCCGGGAGCGTCGATGAAGACGAGATCGCTGGCGTCGAGCAGACTGTAGTCGTTGTTGATCAGCGGGTACGGCGCGGCATCGCTGTGGCTGTCGTCGGCGGTGACGACGCG
>JAQGNS010000175.1 GCA_028291705.1 Nevskia sp. | reverse complement strand
TCGCGATCGAGAATGGCGAAGTTGCCGGCCTTGTCGCCGATCGCCACCAGCTTGCGCGTCTGCCCGTCGATCTGGCCGTCGAACACCACCGGGATCATGGCGGCGTCGGCGTCGTGCGTATCGTTCTGCAATAGCTGGTAATACCATTTGATCTTCGGCGCGTCGCCGGAGATATCGAGGGCGACGAGCGAATTGGTGTAGAGGTTCTTGCCCTCGCGGCCTTTCAGTACCCAGTCCGGCCCGGGATTGCCCGGCGCCACGAACAGGGTTTCCGTCGCCGGGTCGATGCTGAGGCCGCTCCACACGTCGGCGCCGCCATGCTTCCAGGAGTCGCCGGGCCAGGTCTCGTGGCCGGGCTGGCCGGGGCCGGGAATGGTCTGCCAGTCCCACAGGCGCTTGCCGTCGGCGGTGCTGAAGGCGCTGACCGTGCCGATGTTGCCGTAGTCGCCGCCGCCGGTGCCGACGATGATCTTGTCCTTGAAGACGTAGCTGGCCATCGAATAGAAGCTGTTGCTGGTATCGCGGCAGCCCGGCACGCTCCACAGCGTCTTGCCGTTGGCGGCGTCGAGCGCGACGATGCGGCAGTCCTGCGTGGCGATGAACAGCTTGCCGTCGGCCAGGCCCACGCCGCGGTTGGCCGCGAAGGACAGCACGTAGGCCGGGTTGTAAGCCGCCTGCCACACCAGCTTGCCGGTGGCGGCATCCAGCGCCAGCACGCCATCGTGCGGCGTGGAGATGTACATCACGCCGTTGTAAATGATGGGCGAAGCTTCCTGCTCGCCGTCGTCGGCGATGTTGGTGCGCCAGGCCTTGCCCAGCGTGCCCACGTTGTGCGGCGTGATCTGGGTCAGCGCGGTGTAGCGGTTGCCCTGGTAGGTCTTGCCTGGAAGGATCCAGTTGGCGTCGTCGGCCTGGGCATTGAGCAGGGCCTTGCTGTCGGGCGTGGCGACGGTGCCGGTATCGGCGAGCGCCGGCAATGTCATGCAAGCGGACAATAATCCGATGCACCAGGTCTTGCGCAGGCTGTGGCAAACGAACGGACGGATCTGCGAATGGTGGCGCATGACGAATCTCCCCGATGCTGCGGACTGGAACCACACATGTTCCGGATCGGACAACGGCGGAGGTGCCCCGCCGCTCTGCCCAAACTGCTCCGGGCCTGACTTTCCCTTTTGCTGCCGCCGCGATGGTTTGCGGGCAGCTCAATATGCCAGATGTCGGGACGGGGCGGGTGACAGGTAGCGGCGGGGATCAGCCTCAGACGCCGGGTAGGGCCCCGAGCAGGGTTCGCGGTTCCAGGTGCGCTTCGAGGCCGAAGATGCCGTATTCGCGGCCGATGCCGGATTGCTTGAAGCCGCCGAAGGGAGCGAGCGGTTCGTGCTCCATGCGGTTGATCAGCACGCGGCCGGCGTCGATGCGCGCGGCGACGGCGCGGGCGTGCCGCGGGTCCGATGAGCTGACGTAGGCCTGTAAACCATAGACGGTGTCGTTGGCGATGGCGATGCCCTGCTCTTCGTCACGGTAGGGGATGACACACAGCACCGGTCCGAAGATTTCCTCGCGGGCGATGGTCATGTCGTTGTGCACGCCGCTGAAGACGGTGGGCCGGACGAACCAGCCTTGCGCCAGCTCCGGTGCCAATCCTTCCGGCCGACCGGGGCCGCCGGCGAGCAGGGTGGCGCCTTCCTCGATGCCGATACGGATGTAGCGTTGCACACGCTCGTACTGCTTCTCGCTGACCATGGGGCCAACGATCGTGGCGGGATCGCGCGGGTCGCCGACCCGGGTGTTTTCCACGGCGGTCTTGAGTAGCGCATTGAATTCCTCCAGGCGCGATTGCGGCACCAGGATGCGGGTGCCCGCGATGCAGGCCTGGCCGTTGTTCATGAAGCCGGCGGCGAGGGCGAAGGGCACGGCCTCGGCGAAGTCGGCGTCTTCGAGGATCAGCATCGGCGACTTGCCGCCGAGTTCGAGGGTGACGCGCTTCATGGTGTCGGCGCCGCCGCGCAGGATGGACTTGCCGACGGCGGTGGAACCGGTGAAGGAGATCTTGGCGATGTCCGGGTGGGCAGTCATCGCCGCGCCGACCACGTCGCCGCGGCCGTTGACGATGTTGAAGACACCGGGAGGCAGGCCGGCCTGGTGCAGGCACTCGGCCAGCAACTGGGTCTGGATGGCGCTCATCTCGCTGGGCTTGATCACGGCGGTGCAGCCGGCGGCCAGCGCCATGGCGAGCTTGCCGCAGATGAAGCCGCAGTTGTTGTTCCACGGCGTGATCAGGCCGACCACGCCCATCGGTTGCATGCTCACTTCCGTGGCCTTGATGCGGCGGGTGAAGTCGTAGTCTTCCAGCGTGGTCGCGGCGTTGAGGAAGGCCTCCGCCGCCAACGCGGCGCGCCAGCCGGACTGGGCGACGGTGCCGCCGTATTCCTCAACGGTCGCCGCATTCAGCTCGTCGGCGCGGGCGTGCACTACATCGTGCAGCTTGTGCAGCCAGGCGATGCGCTCCTGCTTGCTGGTGCGGGACCAGGCTGGGAAAGCGCGTTTGGCGGCGGCGACGGCGCGGCGCGTGTCCTCGGCATCGCCCAGGGTGACCCGGCCGATGACCCGGCCCGTGGCGGGGTTGTACAGGTCCTGCGCTTCGCTGCCGTGGGGCGTGACGAAAGCGCCGTTGATGTAGACGTGTTCAATGGTTTTCATGTTTGCCTCGTATGGGCAACCGGCATATCCGGCTCATGGGTTCAGTATGGGGAGGTGGCATTGCATCAACAAGCAGGGCAAAGTGTCATTACCTGATGCAGGAATCGGAACAATGCACAAATCCGGATTGGTGGAACTGGACGCGGTGGTGGCCATCGCGCGGCGCGGCGGCTTCCGTGCGGCGGCGATCGAGCTGGGGATGTCGTCGACGGCGCTGAGCCACGCGGTGGCGGGGCTGGAGGCGCGGCTCGGCGTGCGGCTGTTCAACCGCACCACGCGCAGCGTGTCGCTGTCGGCGGCGGGCGAGCAATTCGTGGCGACGGTGGCGCCGGCGCTGTCGCAGATCCGCGGCGCGATGGAAGCGGTGAACAGCCATCGCGACAAGCCGGCGGGGACGCTGCGCATCAACAGCTCGGTGGGCGGTGCGCGGCAGATGCTGCAACCGATCGTACTCAAGTACCTGGAGCGCTACCCCGAGATGCGGGTGGACATCGTCACCGAGGGGCGCTTGATCGACATCGTAGTGGATGGCTACGACGCGGGCATCCGCGCCATGGAGACGGTGCCGGGCGACATGATCGCGGTGCCGTTCGGGCCGGTGCTGCGTTACGCGGTGGTGGCAGCGCCGGCCTACTGGAAAGGCAAGCGGCGGCCGCAGACGCCGGGCGACCTGATGAAGCACCGCTGCATCCGCGCGCGGTTGGCGAGCGGTGTGATCTATCGCTGGGAGTTCGAGCGCCGCGGCGAGTCGCTGAGCCTGGATGTGCCGGGCGTGCTGACGCTGGATGAGCCGACCTTGATGCGCGAAGCGGCGCTGGCCGGCGCGGGCATCACCTATCTGCCGGAATGGTCGGTCGCCGCCGACCTTGCGGCGAAGCGGCTGGTGCGGGTGCTGGATGAGTGGACGCCGGCCCATTCGCGGCTGTGCCTGTACTACCCGGGACGGCGCTATGTACCGGCGGGCTTGCGGGCCCTGATCGAATTGATCCGCGAGCAACGGTAAGGGGCGGTGATGCATTGCCGCGCAGGCCGCCGGCGGTCAAACTTCCGCTCGGCCACGCTTGCCTGTGTTGACGTCCATCTGTTTCTGAACCGGTTTCCAGCAAGGGAATTTCGATCATGGCTGACCCCGTCGCCGCGGTAACCCTGCAATGCCAGGTCGATCCCGGCTTCGCCGAGTGGTTGGCCACCAGCGGCGGGTCGCTGGCGGTCTCCACCTACCAGGCGGGGCGGCTGTTCATGGTGGGCTGGAACGGCCGGCAGGTAAGCTTCCTGCCGCGCACCTTCGACCGGCCGATGGGTCTGGACGTGTCCGGCGACCGCATGGCGCTGGCCACGCGCAACGCGGTGTGGCTGTTCGCCAACTCGCGGCCGCTGGCGCCGAACTACCTGGAGC
>JAQGNS010000169.1 GCA_028291705.1 Nevskia sp. | reverse complement strand
AAAAGTCGGCTATAAGCAATAAAGGCGGGGATGCCTCATAAAGAGCGGTGAAGGTCTGGCTTGGAAGCCGGACAGCCCGCGTGCAGGAGGTCATCCCCGTGAAGCGTAAGTCACCTTATTCGTTGGTAGATGTCAATAGTATTTGCGTCGAATCGATCGTCGCGGCGCGAGCAGGCCAGGTGTGTATCGTCGGCGTGGACGTGGCCAAGGGGGAGCTGGTGGCGTGTTTGTACTGGCCGGATCGTTCATTTGATCGACCCTGGCGGATCGCGTCGCCAGTACAGATCGGCCTGTTCGTCGAGAAGCTCAAAGAGTTGTCGCTGGGCTGCCCATTGGTGGTGGCGATGGAATCCTCGGGGACCTACGGCGACGTGTTGCGTCAGGCGCTGGGAGACAACGGCATCGAGGTCAGGCGTGTGTCGAGCAAGGCGGTGAAGGATCATGCCGAGACGTTCGATGGCGTTCCCAGCCAGCACGATGGGAAGGACGCGGCGGTGATCGCGGAACTGTGCCAGATGGGCAAGGGTTCGCCCTGGCCGTGGAAGCAGCAGTGTGAAGAAGATCAGGCGCTGCGGTTCTGGATTCGCAAGCTGGACACGGCCCAGCGGATCAAGCAGGTCTACTGCGGGAAGCTCGAGTCGCTGCTGGCCCGACATTGGCCGGAGGTATTTGGGCTGCTCAAGCAATCGGGGCCAACGCTGACGACGGCGTTGATGCGCTGGGGCGATCCGCGGGCGTTGGCCGCCGATCCGCAGGCGGCGGCAATACTCAGGAGCTTCGGTGGCCGCTATTTGACCGATGAGAAGATCCGGCAGGTGATTGCCGCGGCGGGCTGGACGCTGGGGGTCAGGATGAGCCCATGGCAGGCGAGAGAACTGCAGGCGGTGGCCGAGGCGATCGTGCAGAAGCGAGCGGAGATCGCCGCGTGCAAGAAAGAGCTGAAAAAGCTGGCCAAGGATCATGCGACCCTCCAAGCCCAGAAGCCGGCGATCGGCTTGGTGACCGCGTGCGTTCTATGGATGTGCCTGGGGGACGTGCGGAACTATGCCAGTGCCGGGGCGTATCGCAAGGCGATGGGCCTGAACCTCAAGGAGCGTTCCAGCGGCAAGCACAAGGGACAGCTGAGCCTGAGCAAGCGGGGCCAGCGACTGGCGCGCAAGTGGCTCTACTTCTCGGCGCTGCGGTGGCTGAGGGAGTCGGCGGTCAAACGGTGGGTGGAACTCAAGAAGGCACGCGACGGGGGCAAAGGCGGCAAAGCGGTGGTGGGCGTGATGCGCCGGCTGGCGCTGGCCGCGTACCACGTCGGCAAGAACGGCGTGGAGTTCGACCCGGGACGATTATTCCCCGGCGTCCAGCGATCCGAACCCAGGGCGGAAACGGCGCGACGATAACAAACGATACGATGAGAGTGATTGCCGCAGATACAACCATAAGTGAAGAAGACCAAGGGAGGTGAACACGCGTTGTTGAACTCAAAGATCCAGTAGGCCCTGTCCGCTTCAGCTTCCGTGATGACCCCTTTGCGACCGCAGACGGATCGTCAAAAAAAGTCCCGAGCGAAGCGCGACGTGGGCCACGCGGTGCAATCTCCGATGAAGCCGATTCGACGCGCCGGACGAACCAGACCGACGACGTCCAGAGCAACAGGTTGGAGCTACGCCGCGGCGAACGCGTCCAGGGCCGAGGGATCGAGCGAGACAGCACCGCACCCCGAATCAGGATAATGAAATGGAAAGGTGCGACCCCCGGACGGACAAGGCGCGTGCGATGCCGGACAGACGGCTCCG
Organism: Nevskia sp.; assembly: GCA_028291705.1. Classification (GTDB taxonomy): domain Bacteria; phylum Pseudomonadota; class Gammaproteobacteria; order Nevskiales; family Nevskiaceae; genus Nevskia. Next base: position 1,121 of record JAQGNS010000169.1, on the reverse strand, counting down.
CTGCGCTGCGCCGCCTGTCCGGCATCGCACGCAATCTCGGAACGCGCATCCTCGACTTTTGCCGGCTCGACAAGGATGAAACAGGGGTCAAGTGTCAAGTGCCGAAAGGGGATCATAAGCCTTATGACCGGCTCTGTAGAAAACCTCATTATATCAGCATGATATTGTGCGTGATTGCCCGCAGCAGCATATCCCGGCAGCGGCTCCAATGACTTCTGCCACGCAATTCCGATCCGAGATTTCGCTTGAGCATTGAGAAAACGGTCTCCACCTGCGGACGCTTCCGATAGGCCTTTTCATTGAATCGCGTCTTCATCAGCTTGCGGTATTTGTCGACCGGCAACGTGTTGGGGTCTTTGGGCGGCCTGCCATGCTCCGGCGGGATCGTCGAACGCATGCCATACTCCTCTCGCAGCAGGTGGTGGTTGTGCGCCGAATCAAAGCCGGCATCGGCCACCACGTGACGCACCGATATTGACGAGGGCAACTCCGCCACCACGCCGTCGAGTTGATCGATGTCCGGCGTGGGGCCGGCCGAAGCGACGGCGGCGAGAATCGCGTGGGTGGCGCAGGAAATGATGAGCATCAGCTTCCCGTACCGCTTGTAAGGGATGCGTTGTTTGGGCTCTTTTCCCTTCTTTTTGACCGCCGTGCGCCAGACGAAGTATCGACTGGCATGATGGGCGTCAAAGCCGCTGGAATCGACCGCGGCGTAGGGAACCCTCTTGGCGCGTCCATGGATTCCAAGGGCCGTGTGGGCGATCAGGCGTCGGACGCGATCCAATTTGAGCAGCCTTCCACCGGCCTTCTGGAGGGTCGTGAAGTGAGGCACACACGAGAGTTCGATGGCCTCCCGCAGGTCCGAGCAATCGATCAAAAGCTGACAGACGCCGCGATAGTCTTTTCTCTCAAACTCCTTGAGGACCAGGCAGGCGAAGAGCTGGGGCCGGGTAAACTTTTTGGGGCTGAACTTGTGGGAATAGTCGCTGAAAGCTTCCTTGCCGGCAGCCAGCGCGACCATCGCCACCTTCCTTGGCGACTTGCTGGTAATCATTCTACCAGTAATACGTTTGGCGGTTCGCCGGACTCAGCCGGGTCGGAACGAGGTTTTCTACAGAGCC
>JAQGNS010000381.1 GCA_028291705.1 Nevskia sp. | reverse complement strand
CGGTGAAGTTGCCGTCCGCGTCCATCGCCACCGGAGCGGGAATATTGGCTATGAATTCGCCGAGCTTCAGATAGGTTGCCACGTCGATGACAGAGCCCCGCGAGAGCCCGCTTGCGGCATAGCGCTGGGCTTGAATGCGGTACTTTTTCCCAACGGTGTCGTAGCTGCTGGTCGTCACGACGAAGTCGCCGGCGACGTCCATCGCCACTGCCGGATATCCATCCGCCAAGGGCGTTTTGAATTCGGCGCCTTTCGGCGTGCCGTCGGCGCCATAGAGCCGGGCGTAAATGCCCGGATTGGCCGAACCGCTGCGTTCCCAGACCACTACAATATCGCCGATGCCATCACGCGCCACTGACGGCGCCATGACGCCGGTTCCGGCCGCCGAATCCACCCGAAAATCGGGCCCGAGCGGATCACCGGCGGCGGCGTAAGAAGCGGCTGGTGTGAAAGCCGCTGTCAGAGCGACGATGGCCAGAGCCCGACCCAAGACCTTCGATAGGGTATATGCGTTCATTGGTGTGTTCTCCCCGAGTAGCACTGCAGTGGCTGTTTCTGCGAACAACCAGCGTCATCACTGTATGCCTTTGCAAGCGACAGAACAATGAACTGACCGTCTTTCATGCCACTTTTACCGGTAGATCTGCAGTTATTAACAACGCGGCGTCCCGACATTGAATAGGCTCCGCTTACTGACCGGCACCATGAAAAGGCTGATCGACTGGATTCCACTATCCATCGGCGCGGGCGGCCCACCCAGGCAGTAGAGGCAAAGCAGGGCACCCGTCGATCAGGCCTCGGCTGGCGGGAAGCCGCGTCGCGGCTTCCCGCCGGTGCTCCATTAGCGACCAACGATGCCGGGTGGATCGGGCTGCGGGTTGAAGCCGCTGATCACCCCGGGGCTCAGGAATAGTGAGCCGCCGGTACTAAGGTCGTAAACCTCCAAGGCGGCATCGGCGCCACGACAGGGATCGGGAGGCGCCAGGCCCAGCAACCCCTTGGGCGCGGCGGCGAAGGCAACTACCGCGCGCGAATGTCGTAGTGTCGCAGCGCCGTTGGTGCCGATCGGTTCCCCCGTCGGGATGCTCCGCTGCTCATTGGCATCCGCCGGGATGATGCTGGCATCAACAGCAAAGCCTTCTTTTTTTTGACCAGGCCAGCCGTCATGCACCGCCGGACCACTTCATCGAAGACCCGTCGAAGCGTTCCGCTGGAGCTTCGCCAGCGTGACTTGGATTTGGCAAATCAATGACTGTTCAGATATTCAACCAAGCCATCGAACCCGCCCTGCTTATAGAGACTGGCAAATTGTGGTCTGTAGGACACGATCAGGCTGATGTTGTCCATCACAACGTCGTTGGCTTTCCAGGTGTCCTCTGCCAGAGATAAATTCAATGCGAGGTCGATGGGTTGGGCATTGGTTGATTTGACCACGCATTTGACGGTGGCCCGATTGCCTTCGACCCGGCTGACCAGATTGCTGATGCTTACGTCTTTGTGGGTTGTGAGTACATCGTAAAGTGATTTCTTGAAGTAGGTATCGAATGCCTGGGCATAGACGGTCTTCTGATCGGCCGAAAAACTGCGGTAGGGCAAGCCCAGGGCCTGGATCGCCATGGAACGGGTATCGAAGTACTGGGTGACCAGGGCATTGACGGCGGCGACATTGAGATTTGTTTTAATCTGCGTATAGACGTTTTGGGCCACCACCTGTGGATCTTCGGCTGGCTCCGCCCGGACGGCCAAACCCAATGCGACCAAAGACAGGAACAGGCAGCCGGCCAGCCAGTATTTGAACCAAAAGGGTGTATTCATAAGGTGCTCTTCCTCTTCCAAGTGCGTGTTCCATCAATTGGAACTATAGACCACAACAGACGGAGTTCCGCCGAGCGCCAGGTACAGCTGCACCGTGTCCTGATAGCGTTGGGCTTGGGCGCGGACATAGCCAAGCTGCGCTTGCTGATAGAGCCGCTCGGCGTCAAGTACCTGCAGCACGCCGACATTGCCGACCCGGTAGCTCTCGCGCGTTAGGCTGAGGTTGTTGGAGGCGGAGTCGCGTGCGTTGTTCTGCGCGACGAGTTGCTCTGCATCGTGGTCCAGGGCCGTGAGCACGTCCGCGACCTGGCCGAAGGACTGCAAAATGATTTGCTGGTAGTTGGCCAAGGCGGCACGCATCGCATCCTGGGCTCCGCGCCGGTTCGCCCGCAGGGTGCCACCGTCGAACAGCGGCGTGGTTAGTCCCCCTGCGAAGCCCCAAGCGGTGTTGGAAGCGTCGAAGAAGTGCGACAACTGCGTCGACTGCTGGCCCACCGACGCAGTCAGGCTGATCTGCGGATACAGCGCGGACGTGGCGACGCCGACCGCGGCGGTTGCGGCGTGGAGCTGTGATTCGGCCGAGAGGATGTCGGGGCGGCGGTGCGCCAGTTCGGACGGCAGGCTCACCGGCAAGCTTTGTGGCAATTGCAGTTCCGTCAGAGCAAATTCCGGAGGTTGCCAGTCCGCAGGCGCGCGGCCAGCGAGAATCGAGAGTGCATGGCGGGCTGTGCTCAGCTGTTGACGCAGCGGCGGCAGCAGCGTCTGGTCGTTGGCCAACTGGCTCTGTGCGCTGAGCACATCGACGACGGTGACGGAACCGGCTTCGAACGCGGTCTGCACCAGCGCCAGATTCTTGCGGTCCTCCGCTAGCAGGGACTCCAGCTCATCGAGCTGGGCTCGGGCGGACGCCATTGCCAGCGCCTGCTGGGCGACGTTGCCGGTCAGGCTCAAATAGGCGGCCTGCAGCTGATAGGCCTGATAGTCGGCTTGGGCCCGCTTTTCTTCCACGGCCCGCCGCTGGCCGCCGGTATAGTCGAAGAGGTAACTGACGCTGGGACCCACCGCGAAGTAGTTGAAAGCAGGAAAGAACTCGGGGCCGGCAAACTGCGCGCCGTATTTCTCCCGGCCTGCGCCGGCATTCAGGCTTAATTGCGGGTACAGCGCGCCGGCGCTGGCATTGACGGCTTCACGCGCCTGCGCGAGGGTGGCCTGTGCGGCCGCCAAGCTGCGGTTGCCGCTCAGCGCTTGCTGCATGGTGTCGTTCAGGGCATCCGAGCCGAATAGATTCCACCAGTCCGCGGCAGGGTTCTGGCCGGCGACGAGTTGCTGCCCGCCGCCCGCCAGGTTATCCAGGGATTCAGGGGTGTAGGCGTTCGCGGCCGGTGAATCCGGTCGCTGGTAGTCGGGACCCACGGTGCAGCCGGCGAGCAGAGCGGCGAGCAGAACAAGGTGACGCGCGCAGAGTGCGCAACGATGCAGCGGAAGGCGATGACGGGTCGTCATGGTGTGGTTCCGGAAAATCTCATTCCATGCCCACATGGGGGGCCTCCTCGCCGTTCTTCTTCGCAGCGGGACGGCGCACCAGCAGCAGTAACGGCAGGGTCAGCAGGGTTAGAATCAGCATGAATTGGAAATCGTCGAGATAGGCCACCATTGAGGCTTGCGCCGTGAGCCGGGCATTGAGCTCCGCGATGTGCGAAGTCAGTTGTTCGGCGAGCTGCGGGTTGCGGGCGGCGAGGTTGTAAGGCGAGACGTGGTTGGCCAGTGTGGAGTGCATGATCTGCGTATTGCTGGTCAGTAGCGCCTGCACCACGGATATGCCGATGCTGCTGCCGATATTTCGCGTCAGGCTGAACAGCGCGGTCCCTTCGTTGCGCAGTGCGGCCGGCAGTGTGGCGAAAGTCATTGCCGCCATCGACACGAAGGCGATGCCGGTACCCAGGCCCTGCACGATACCCGACCAGAACACGGGGGCGCCGTTCATTTGCATGTCGAAGCCGGTCATCATCCAGAGTGACAGGGCTGCGAGGCCGAAGCCGAGGCCGATCAGCAGACGCGCGTCGACGCGGCCTGTCAGTCGGCCCACGATGGTCATGGCGACGAACGTGCCGAGGCCACGCGGCGCGATCAGCAGGCCCGCGCGATACACCGGGTAGTTCATCAAGTCCTGCAGCATGGGTGGCAGCAGCGCCAGCGTGGCAAACAAGACAACGCCGACGACGAAGATAAAGACGTTGCCAACGAGGAAATTGCGATCCTTGAACATCGCAGGGCGGATGAAGGGATTGGCGCTGGTGGCGCTATGCACAATGAACAAGTAGAACGCCAGACCGGCAGCAGTGGTCTCGATCCAGATTTCCCGGGAGCTGAACCAGTCCTTGAGTGGACCGCGATCAAGTACCAGCTGCAGGCTGGCAACGGCGACGCTAAGCAGGGCGAAGCCGAACATGTCAAAGCGCGAGCGACGCACCTCGTCCTTCGGCAGGTACGCCAAGACACCGAGGAATGCCAGAATTCCCAGCGGTAAATTGATGTAAAACACCCAGCGCCAGCTGTACTGGTCAGTCAGCCAGCCGCCGAGGATGGGGCCGATCACGGGACCTAGAATCACGCCCTGCCCCCAGACCGCCATGGCCTTTCCATGGCGCTCAGGCGGATTGATATCGAACAGCACCGCCTGGGACATCGGCACCAACGCTGCTCCAGCGAGACCTTGCAGGAAACGGAATACCACCACCTGCGGCAGTGACTGCGCCAGGCCGCAGAGCATGGAGGTGATCGTAAAGCCGGCGACCGACACCAGAAATAGCTGCCTGCGCCCAATCTGCCCAGCGAGCCAGCCGGACAGGGGCGTCATGATGGCGGCGGCGACGATGTACGAGGTGAGCACCCAGCTCATCTGGTCCTGCGTGGCCGACAGCGAGCCCTGCATATGCGGCAGCGCCACGTTGGCGATAGTAGTGTCGAGCGACTGCAGGATCGAAGCCAGCATCACCGTGGCGGTGATCATGCCTCGGTTCAGGGCGGGCTGCCCGCCGGCTCGCGCGATATGGCTCACGGCCGGCTGGACCCGAACAGGCTGCGCCGGTGGCCGGTATCGACATCCACGATTGCGCTGAGCCCGGAATTCAGCGCAAGCCCAGCGTCGGCTTCAGCGGGATCGAGTTCCAGCCGCACCGGCAGGCGCTGCACGACCTTGACCCAGTTGCCGGTCGCGTTTTCCGGTGGCAGCGCCGAGAACTGCGAACCGGTACCGGGGGCAATGCTGACCACGCGCGCCTTGAAAGTTCTGCCTGAGTAAGTGTCGATCTTCACCATCGCCTGCTGCCCCGATTGCATGTGCCCCAACTGGTCTTCCTTGAAATTGGCTTCGACCCACACGTCGCGGCTGGAGATCAGCGCGAACACCGGGGCGGCGGCATTGATGTAATCGCCGATCTGCAATTGCTCGACCTTGGTGACGATGCCGTCGTCTGGCGCCACGATGGTGGTGTAGGACAGATTGAGCCTGGCGCGGTCGAGATCAGCCTGTGCCTGCTGCACCGTAGGGTGCTGGTCGGGATCGATGTCCGGGTTGCCGGCGAGCATGGCCAATACGCTAGCCGCCTGCTGTTGTGTGGAGACCACCTGCTGGCGCGCCGCGTCCAGCGCATGCTGCACCTGGTCGAACTGCATCTGCGAGGAAATGCCGGATGCGACCAGCTTCTGCTGCCGTTGGTATTCGCGGTTCTGATAATCCAGCGTGTCCTGGGCCGAGTGCAGCGCGGCGAGTTGCTGGTGATAGGTGGCCTTGCCGGCGATGACTTCCAAACGCGTGCTCCCGAGCTTGGCCTGCGCCTCTTCGACGGCAATGCGGTAAGGCTGGTTGTCCAACTGAAACAATAAATCGCCGCGGCGTACACGCTGGTTGTCGCGGACCGCGATCGCGGCCACCTTTCCGGCGACATTGCTGCTGATCGATGCGCGCGCCGCCTGGACATAGGCATCATCGGTGGACATGTGGCGTCCACCCGTGAACCAGAAATACAACGTGCCGATGCCTATGGCGACAATGCCCAGCAACATGAGCGGTAGGCGCAGCCTATTGGTGTTTGATTTGCTATCGGCCGGGATACCGTCGAGAGTGGGATTGACTGCGCTCATGGGGATGCCTTCTTACTGGTAGGACGAATTGGTGATGCCGTAGCGGTGAATTTATTTGCGGTGGACGGCGTCGGAGATCCTGCTTCGACGACGCCCGGCACCAGCGCTGTGAGGTTGGCGTGGACATGCTTCAGCAGACTTACCAGTTGTTCGCGCTGCTCTGCCGAAAGACCCATGAAAGTGGCGGCAAGGGCTCGATCAGCGATGTGCCAGATCTCGTCGATGATCGGATTTGCCGTCGGCCTCATGAACAACCGCCGCGCGCGGCGGTCGGCTGGGTCCTGCCGGCGCTCGACCCAACCGTCGCGCTCCATCCAGCCAAGGAGGCGC
>JAQGNS010000041.1 GCA_028291705.1 Nevskia sp. | reverse complement strand
CGCCTTGCGGGCGTCATGGACGCTCAGATAGGGCGCAACGGCGGGGCGCGGCTTACGCTTGCTGGCATTGGGCATGATCCACTCCTTGGGTTGCGATGCGGCATTTTCATCGCAAGGCGGATGCCGGGGATTGTAAAAATTTGCCGGCCCCCGGCGGACGTCCAACCCGCCGTTCAATCCTTCAGCGGCACATGGTTGAGGAATTCGCCGCGCAGACTCAGGTAGGCCGAAGGATTGAGGCCGGAAAAGGCGCGGAAATCGCGGATGAAATGCGCCTGGTCATAGTAGCCGCAGTCGGCCGCCACACCGGCCCAGTCCACCTGTCGCTGCTGCCACACCGACTGCACCACGCGCTGGAACCGCTGCACCCGGCAATACAGCTTCGGCGTCAGCCCCACCTGTTCCGTGAACAGCTGGATGAAGCGCTTGGGGCTGAGCCCGATGCGCTCGGTCAGGCTGGTGATGGTCTGTACCTGCGGCGCGCCGTCGAAACACTTCACCGCGTGCGCCACCGCCGCATGCGGCTCCGGATAGTGGCTGATTCGTGACAGCAGGGTGCTTTCCAGGATGGCAAACTTTTCTTCCGGCGTCGGCGCCTGCAACAACTGCTCGGGCAGGGCGGCGACCCCGCCGACTCCCCAGACCGCATCCAGCGCCACGTGCATGTCGCGGAATTCGCCCACCGGCGGTTGCAGGAACGGGAAGGCGCCGCCCGGCTTGAAGTGGATGCCGATGACGTTGCTCTGCTCCGAGGTATCCAGCACGAAGTAGCGCGAATGCGCCCCGATCACCACGCTGCCGGGCGTGCGGCGGCAGATGTCGGTGTTGTCCGGATCGTAGGTGCGGACCTCGTCCTCGTGCAGGTTGATCACCAGTTCGATCGTGCCCGTCGGCAGCAGCCGCTCCTTCGAATGCTCCCGTACGTACCCTGCGTAGTACCAGAACAGGTCGACGAAGTTCGACAGCGGCGCGGCGGGGCGATAGTGCCGGGCGATCACAGGTGGCGGTTGGGCCCTAGCTGGGGCCGAGGTCGCAGAAATCGAGTAGCTGGCCCTGCGAGGTCCAGCGGCCATCCTTCTGCAGGAATTTGTAGGCCTCGGAGCCGCCGCAACCCGGGCTGGTCAGCCCGCGCGCGTAGTAGCAGGCAACCAGCTGCTCCGGCCCCTTGCTCAGCCACACCATCTGGCTGTCCGCGGGCAGGTTTTCCTGCGCCAGCAACTGCGTGGCCGCCGCCGGCGGCTGGCTCAGCGGCGTCCAGCCGGGACCGGCCAGCTTGGTGCAATTCCGCACGCTGCTGGTGGAGCAGCCGGACAACAGGGCAAAAGCCAGCGGGATCAGGATCAGGCGCATGGGTCTCCGTCATTCGAACAGCGGCACGCTGCCCGTGCAGACCCGAAGTATACGGATTCCGCCACCCCGCAAGCTTTCAGCCCACCGGCGCCGGCCGGAAGCGCGACACCAGCTTGAACACCAGGGGATTGATGGTGATCGACAGCAGCGCCCCCGCCAGGATGTAGCTCTGCCCCTGCGCCGGTAGCAGCTTCAGGTTGACGCCCATTACCGCCAGGATGAAGGAGAACTCGCCGATCTGCGCCAGCGCCGCCGACACCGTCAGGGCCGTGCTCAGCGGTCGCCGCAGCAGCAGCACGATAGCCAGTGCCGCCAGCGACTTGCCCACCACGATGATACCCAGAACCGCCAGTACTTCCAGCGGATGCTGCAGCAACACCAGCGGGTCGAACAGCATGCCCACCGAGACGAAGAACAGCGCCGCGAAGATGTCCTGCATCGGCTGCAGGTAAGTGGAGGCGCGGTGGCTCAGATCCGAGCCGTTCAGCACCATGCCGGCGAAGAAGGCGCCCAGCGCCACCGACACCTCGAACAGCTTGGCCGAGCCGTAAGCCACGCCCAGCGCCAGGGCCAGGGCCGCGAGGGTGAACAGCTCGCGCGAATTGGTCCGTACCACCCGCTGCAGCACCCAGGGAAACACCCGCGCGCCGACCACCAGCATCAGCACCACGAACAACGCCACCTTGCCCAGGGTGATGCCCAGCGTCTGCCACAGCTCGCCCGGCGGTCCGCCGTGGCCGGCCGGCGCTTCCCCGCCCAAGGGCACGGCCAGCGCCGGCAGCAGCACCAGGGCCAGCACCATCACCAGATCCTCGACGATCAGCCAGCCCACCGCGATGCGGCCGTCCGCCGATTCCAGCGTGCCCTGCTGCTCCAGCGCGCGCAGCAGCACCACCGTGCTGGCCACCGACAGCGCCAGGCCGAACACGATGCCGCCGCCCAGCGACCAGCCCCACAGGTGCGCCGCCCCGGCGCCGAGCGCAGTCGCCACCACGATCTGCGCCACCGCGCCGGGCAGGGCGATGCCCTTCACCGCCATCAGGTCGCGCAGCGAGAAGTGCGTGCCCACCCCGAACATCAGCAGCATCACGCCGATCTCGGCCAGCTGCGGCGCCAGGTGCACGTCCGCTTCCAGCCCCGGCGTATAAGGCCCGATGACGATGCCGGCCAGCAGGTATCCCACCAGCGCCGGCAGCCGCAGGCGCACCGCGAGCAAACCAAAGACGAAGGCCAGCGCCAGGCTGATGGCAAGGGTGGCGATCAGTGTTTCTTCATGCGGCACGGCGCACCATCGATGATCGGAATTATGGCGGCCAGCTTAGCCGCCACCGCGCCCCGTTACGAGCCCTGTACTTGGCGCAGGGTTAGTGCGCCACCGATTTGGAAAACCCGTTCAGTACCACCACCCCCACCACGATCAGCGCCATGCCAACGATGGCGGGCCCGTCCAGCGTCTGGCCGTACACCAGCCAGGCGATCAGCGACACCAGCGCGATGCCGACACCGGACCACACCGCGTAGGCCACGCCCACCGGCAAGGTGCGCAAGGTCAGCGACAGGAAATAGAACGCGACCAGGTAGCCGGCCGCCACCACCAGCGAGGGCCCCAGGCGGCTGAAGCCCTGCGTCGCCTTCATCGTCGACGTGGCGATCACCTCGGCGACGATGGCGATGCCCAGATACAGCCATTGCGTATTCACCCTGTACTCCGGCGTTGTGGGCGGGCGGCGCCAGGGCCGCCCCGGGGTGTTTACTCTACCGTTCCGGGCCGGCGGATACGGCAATCCGGGCCGATCGGTCATACTTTGCGCCCGCATACGCTTGAAGTTTTGCACTTGAAATACGAATTGCTCGCCACCTCCGGCTCCGCCCGCCGCGGCCGCATCACCTTCGCCCGCGGGGTGATCGACACGCCGCAGTTCATGCCGGTCGGTACCTACGGCACGGTCAAGGCGATGACGCCGGAGGAGCTGAAGCTGGCCGGGGCGCAAGTCATCCTCGGCAACACCTTCCACCTGATGCTGCGTCCGGGCGAGCAGATCGTGCGCAAGCTCGGCGGCCTGCACGGCTTCATGCACTGGGACGGGCCGATCCTCACCGATTCCGGCGGGTTCCAGGTATGGAGCCTGGCCGAACTGCGCAAGCTGTCCGAGAAAGGCGTGGAGTTCGCTTCGCCGATCAACGGCGACCGCATCTTCCTCTCGCCCGAGCGCTCCATCGAAGTGCAGCTGGCGCTGGGCAGCGACATCATCATGCAGTTCGACGAATGCACGCCGTACCCGGCCACGGCGGAGCAGGCCGGTGAATCGCTGCGCCTGTCGGCGCGCTGGGGCGCCCGCTGCAAGGCCGCGCATGCCGGCGCCGAGGGCGCGCTGTTCGGTATCGTGCAGGGCGGCATGTACCCGGAGCTGCGCAACGAGTCGCTGGCCCGCCTCACCGAGATCGGCTTCGATGGCTATGCCCTGGGTGGACTTTCCGTCGGCGAGACCGAGGTCGAGCGCCTGCACGTGCTCGACGGCATCGCCCACCAGTTGCCGGCGGACCGGCCGCGCTACGTCATGGGCGTCGGCACGCCGCGCGACCTGGTGCAGGCGGTGGGCCGCGGCATCGACCTGTTCGACTGCGTCATGCCCACGCGCAACGCGCGCAACGGCCACCTCTTCACCTCCGAGGGTGTGATCAAGATCCGCAATGCGCGCCACCGTGACGACGCGGGGCCGCTCGATCCGGTGTGCGGCTGCTACACCTGCGCCAACTATTCGCGCGCCTACCTGCATCATCTGGACCGCTGCGACGAAATCCTCGGCGCGCGCCTCAACACTACCCATAACCTGCACTACTACCTGGGCCTGATGAAGCGCATCCGCGCCGCCATCGAAGCCGGTACCTACGACGCCTTCGCCACGGATTTCCTGGCCGGCCCGGAAGGCGCGGCTTCGCGCAGCGCGGGCTTGGCGCCGGCCGTCCCCGACGAGACCGAGTAGCCCGGGAAGCGCGGCGCTACCCGGGAATCGCCCGCCCCTCTACAATCCGGGAAAGGCCAGGGAGGACGTGCCATGCGCTGGGGCGACGCAAGACGTAGCGACAACGTTGAGGACCGCGGCAGCGGCGGCGGCATCGGCGTCCGCCATATCGGCATCGGCGGCGTGGTCATCGCCCTGCTGCTGAGCTGGGCCACCGGCCGCAATCCGCTGGAAATGCTGGGCCTGGTCGACCAGGTGGAGCAGGGCATGTCGCCCCCCGCTGCGTCGGCCCCGGCGAATCCGAACGATCCGCGCGTGGACTTCGTCCGCGCCATCCTCGGCGACACCGAGGACACCTGGGGCGCCATCTTCCAGAAGGCGGGCCGCACTTACACCGCCCCGCACCTGGTGCTGTTCAGCGGCGCGGTGCAGTCCGCCTGCGGCGGCGCCACCTCGGCCTCGGGTCCCTTCTATTGCCCGGGCGATCAGCGCGTCTACCTCGACACCAGCTTCTTCCAGGAAATGCGCGACCGCCTCGGCGGCGGCGGTGACTTCGCCCAGGCCTACGTCATCGCCCACGAAGTGGGCCACCACGTGCAGAACCTGCTCGGCATCTCGCAGAAGGTCAGCGCTTCGCGCCAGGACATGCAGGGAGCCAGCGGTTTATCGGTGCGGCTGGAACTGCAGGCGGATTGCCTCGCCGGCGTCTGGGCCAACCAGGCGCAGCAGCGTCATCAGTGGCTGGAGCCGGGCGACATCGAGCAGGCACTGAACACCGCCACCGCCATCGGCGACGACCGTTTGCAGCGGCAGGCGCAGGGCAGCGTCACGCCGGACAGCTTCACCCACGGCAGCAGCGAACAGCGCGTGCGCTGGTTCCGCGCCGGCTTCGACAGCGGTGACCTCAAGCGCTGCGATACCTTCGGCGCGCAGAACCTGTAAGCGCGAAGCCCTGGAACCGAGCGCCGGCTCAGCCCGGATGCAGCGGCAGCCGTAGCCCCACGTGCTCGCTCAGGAAATACGCCAGCACCAGCGCCCCGGTGTAGAACGTGGTGACGCAGACCGCCGCGCCGAGCCGGGCGAACGGATTGCTTTCGCGGGTGTGCTGGAAGGCGAAGGCCGCGGCCCAGCCCAGCAGCATTTCCGGCACCAGCACGTACTCTGCTATGCCCATGAACTGCGCCACGTGCTGCGCGTGCCATAGCTGTAGCGGGCGCGCGGCAATTTCCGCTCCGGCGAAAACCAGCAGGGCCAGCACCGCGGCGGTGAGGGTGGAGCGCCCCGCCAGCCACAGGATCCAGAACAGCGGAATCACCCACATGCCGGCCATGTAGGCCGGCACCGCGCCGATATGCGGGCCGCCCAGATCCGGGAAGGCGAGGATGCCGAACTGCTGCGTCAGCACCCAGTCCGGCAGCACCTGCAGCACCGACAGCGGCAGCAGGAACAGCCACACCTCCAGCCAGTCGCGGTGGCCGCTGCGGCTGGCGATCAGCGGCAGCAGCAGGTTGTAGACCGCGACCAGTCCGAGAATGCCGAAACCCAGCTCCGGCGGACGCAGCGTGAAGAACACGCCGACCGCCGCGGCGGCAATGAACAGATGGAACAGCAATGCGTCGCGCCATGCGCGCATAACAAGACTCCCTTCCCCCGAAGGTGCAGCGGTGACCGCGGTTTTTACTGCGGTTTTTTAGGCGAGCAGCGGCGCGATGTCTTTGCCGATGCTGTCCGGCGTGTCGATCGAGCCGTAGCGCTTCAACACCTTGCCGGTCTTGTCGACCAGGAACTTGGTGAAGTTCCACTTGATGTTGGTGGTGCCGAGGATGCCCTTCTCCTCGCTCTTCAGGTACTTGTACAAGGGGTGGGCGTCGTCGCCGTTGACCTTGACCTTGGCGAACATGGGGAACTTCACGTCATAGGTCAGGGAGCAGAACTCCATGATCTCTTTCTCGTCGCCCGGCTCCTGATGGCCGAACTGGTCGCAGGGGAAGCCGAGGATGACCAGGCCCTGGTCCTTGTACTTCTCATACAGGGCTTCCAGTCCCTTGTACTGCGGCGTGAAGCCGCACTTGCTGGCGACGTTGACGATGAGGAGGGTTTTGCCCTTGTAGGCGTCCAGCTTGATGCTCTGGCCGTCGATGGTGCTGGCGGTGAAATCGTAAACGGAGGACATCTGGGCATCCTTGATGAGGGCGACTCAACGATGCTAGCACGCCAAACATGGCTACGGTCCAGGCATTGGCCCTGGCGACACGAAATGGATCGCCGGCGCGGTACTGCCGCCTGGCGGCCGCGCTGCCTGCGCACAAGACAAAGGTGTGACAGCGTGTTGCAGCTGCCCCTGCCAAACCACCGAATCTGCTGAAAAGGCCGCTACGGGCGCGGCTCACGGCCTGATTCACCGGTGTTCCGGCTTGCGTAACATTCGTGGTCAAAACGCCGCGATAGCTGGGGAGCGAATAGTGCTCCCCGGCTACCGGCTTGTGCCTCAGATCGCTTCGGCGTCGAGCTGCATCAGTTCGCCGGCCGAGCTACGCACGTTGGCGCAGAGGCCGTGCACCTGCGGCAGCATGCGGGCGGCGAAGAACTGCGCGGTGGCCAGCTTGCCGCGCTTGAAGGTTTCGTCGCCGCTGGCCGAGGCGGCCTTGGCCATGCGCAGCCAGTTGAAGCCCAGATAGGTGAGGGCGAAGGCGCGCAGGAAGTCGACGGCGCCGAAACCGGCGTCGTCCGGGTTGGTCTTGAACGATTCCTGCAGCCACTGCACGGTCTTTTCGAGTTCTTCCACCGCCTCGCGCAGCGGCTTGGCGATGAAGCCCACCGGGGCGTCGGCGGTGCCCTCGGAGCGGACCTTGGCGAAGAAGCGCTGTGCCAGGCGGCCGTTGTGCAGCATCAGCTTGCGCCGCACCAGGTCCATCGCCTGAATGCCGTTGGTGCCTTCGTACAGGCACAGGATCTTGGAGTCGCGCACGATCTGCTCGATGCCATGCTCGCGGATGAAGCCATGGCCCCCATAGACCTGTACCGCCAGGCTGCCCAGGTCGAAGGCCGAGTCGGTGCAGAAGGCCTTGACCAGGGGCGTGTTCAGCTCCACCCAGTCCTGCGCTTCCTCGCGTACCGCCGCATCCTCGTGGTGGTGGGCCAGGTCGACGTACATCGCCGTCTCGTAGGCCATCACGCGGGCGCCCTCGGTGGTCGCCTTCATGGTCAGCAGCATGCGGCGCACGTCGGGGTGGTTGATGATGGTGGCGCTGCCGTTGAAGGCTTTGCCTTGCCGGCGGTCCTTGGCGTAGGCGATGGCGTTCTGCGTCGCCAGCTCGCACTGGCCCAGGCCCTGGAAGCCGACCAGGATGCGCGCCAGGTTCATCATCACGAACATGTTCTGGATGCCGGTGTTCGGCTGGCCCACCATCCAGCCCTTGGCGCCCTCGAACTGCATCGAGCAGGTGCAGGAGCCGTGGATGCCCATCTTGTGCTCGATCGAGGAGCAGGTGACCTTGTTGCGCTCGCCCAGCGAGCCATCGGCCTTGACCATGAACTTGGGTACGACGAAGGTCGACAGGCCTTTGACCCCGGCCGGCGCGTCGGGGAGGCGCGCCAGGGTGAAATGGATGATGTTCTCCGCCATGGTGTGCTCGCCGGAGGTGATGAAGATCTTGCCGCCCTCCAGCGAGTAGCTGCCGTCGCCGTTGGGGGTGGCCTTGGTCTTCACCGCGGCGAGGTCAGAGCCGGCCTGCGGTTCGGTCATGCACATGGTGCCGGTCCACTGGCCGGTCCCCAGCTTGGGCAGGTAGGTCTGTTTCAGTTCGTCGGAGGCATTGGCCAGGATCGCCTCGAAGCAGCCCATGGTCAGCCCGGGGTAGAGGGCGAAGGCGACGTTGCCGGAGCAGAGGATCTCGTCCACCACCTTGGACAGGGTGTAGGGCAGGCCCTGGCCGCCGTACTCGGTGGGATTGCACAGGCCGACCCAGCCGGACTCCCAGTACAGCTTGTAGGCCTCCGGCATGCCGTCCGGCACCTTGACCTCGCCGTTGTTCCACTTGCAGCCCTGCTCGTCGCCCTTGGCGTTGAGGGGGGCGATTTCCTCCTGCACCAGCTTTGCCGCTTCCCCGATCAGGCCGACCAGGGTTTCCGGCGTGGCATCGGCAAAAGTCGGCAACTTGGCCAGCTGGCCGACGTTGAGCACGTCGTTGAGTACGAATTCGATCTCGCGCAGGGGCGCGTTGTAACTGGCCATCAGGCACTCCGGAGGGGGAATAAGCTCAGCCTTAAAGGCTAGCACAGGCCGGGGCCGGTCCGGACCTGCTCCGAGCCGGGCCCGTGTCTGGCCGGGGGCGCGGTCCGGCCGGCCATTCATGGCATAATCCGGCGCTCTTTTCCCAGCCTGGAATTTCTCCGTGCAGCTTCTCGATTTGCTGATTTCGCCCGCGTATGCCCAGCAGGGCGCGCCCCAGGGCCAGAGTCTGCTGGTGACGGTATTCCCGTTCATCATCATGATTCCGCTGTTTTATTTCATGCTGATCCGGCCGCAGATGCGCCGTTCCAAGGAAACCCGCCAGATGCTGGGGACCCTGGCCAAGGGCGATGAAATCATCACCACCGGCGGCCTGGCCGGCCGCATCGCCAGCATCGGCGAGGTCTACCTGACGGTGGAGATCGCGCCGGGGGTGGAGATCAAGGTGCAGAAGAGCGCCATTACCAGCGTTCTGCCCAAGGGCACGATTAAAACGCTTTAGCGTTTTAAGGTATGACGTCCTGTCAAGCACCGGGCCATCCTTGGCCCGGATTGTTCAAATAAGCGAAGCGCGATTCATTTAAAGCGGGTTTCCGATGCATCAATATCCACTCTGGAAAACGGTGACGCTGATTGTCGCCACCCTCCTCGGCGCCCTGTATGCGCTGCCCAACGTCTATCGCGAATCGCCGGCGGTGCAGATCGCCACGCTCAGCGGCGATGCGCTGCCGGCGGACTTCGGCGACGAGGTGGCCAAGGCCCTGGCGGCCGACCAGCTCAGCGACGAGTCCTCGCGCGCCGAAAAGAACCAGTGGGTGGTGCGTTTCGCCAGTACCGAAACCCAGCTCAAGGCGGTGGATTCATTGAAGCAGGCGTTGGGGCCGACCTATGTGGTCGCGCTCAACCTGGCTTCGAACACGCCGGCCTGGCTGGAAGCGATCGGTGCCAAGCCGATGCCGCTGGGCCTGGACCTGCGCGGCGGCGTGCACCTGCTGCTGGAAGTGGACATCGACGACGCCCGCAAGGCCGCGGTGCAGCGCTACCTCAGCGACTTGCCCACGTTCCTGCGCAAGCAGGACATCCGCTATACGGCCCGCCGTGCCCAGGGTGATACGGTGGTGTTGGAATTCGCCGATGCCGACAAGCTGGAAAAGGCCCGCGCCGCCATCAGCAAGGAATACAAGGAACTGACGGTGACGGTACCGGCCGGTTCCACGCCGACCCTGCAGGCGCGCATGTCCGATGAAGAGGCCAAGCGCATCGTCGATTACGCCGTGCAGCAGAACCTGATCACCCTGCGCAACCGCGTCAACCGCCTTGGCGTGACCGAGCCGGTGGTGCAGCGCCAGGGCGCCGACCGCATCCTGCTGCAGCTGCCGGGCGTGCAGGACCCGACCCGGGCCAAGGTCATCCTGAGTTCGACCGCCACGCTTGAATACCGCGCGGTGGACGAGACCATCGGCGCGGCGGAGAGCGCCGCCCAGACTGGTCTCATCCCGCCGGATGACGACCTGTTCTACACCCGCGAGGGCCATCGTCCTTACCTGCTGAAGAAGGACGTCATCGTCAGCGGCCCGCAGCTGGTGGACGCCGCGCCGACGGTCGACCAGCAGAGCGGCACCCCGGCGGTCAGCGTGACCCTGGACAGCACCGGCGCCAGCAAGATGTTCGACTTCACCCGCCAGAACGTGGGCAAGCCGATGGCGGTGCTGTACAAGGAAACCGTCTACGACACCAATCACAACGCGCAAGGCGACGAGATCCGCGAGCGCCGCGACATCAACGACATCATCAACGTCGCCAACATCCGCGAGCCCTTCGGCAAGCGCTTCCAGACCACCGGCCTGGGTCAGAAGGAAGCGCACGACCTGTCCGAGCTGCTCAAGTCCGGCGCCCTGGCGGCGCCGATCGCCATCGTCGAGGAGCGCACCGTCGGCCCCAGCCTGGGCGCCGACAACATCCGCCGCGGCACCGAGGCCGCCATCGCCGGCTTCTGCCTGGTGGTGGTGTTCATGGCGGTGTACTACACCGTGTTCGGCCTGTTCGCGGACATTGCCCTGCTGCTCAACGTGATCATCCTGGTCGCCGTGCTGTCGGTCTTCCAGGCCACGTTGACCATGCCCGGCATCGCCGGCATGGTGCTGACCCTGGGCATGGCGGTGGACGCCAACGTGCTGATCAACGAGCGCATCCGCGAGGAACTGCGCCTGGGCCTGTCGCCGCATGCGGCGATGAACGCCGGCTACGAGCGCGCCTTCCTCACCATCGCCGATTCCAACGTCACCACCTTCATCGCCGCCTTCGTGCTGTTCCTGCTCGGCCAGGGCTCGGTCAAGGGTTTCGCGGTGACGCTGATGATCGGCCTCGCCACTTCCATATTCACCGCCACTGTCGGCACGCGCACCATTGCGCACTATGTCTTCAAGGGCCGCAAGCTGAAGGACCTGCCGGTTTAGGCCGGCGACTGGGTCCGGAGAAAGATCAATGCGTGTATTTTCCAGAGTTCCGAAAATCGACTTCATGGCCCAGCGCAAGGTTGCGCTCGGGCTGTCCATCCTGCTGTCCCTCATCGCCATCGGCCTGATCATCGGGCGCGGCCTCAACTTCGGCATCGACTTCAAGGGCGGCGTGCTGGTCGAGGTGGTGTACCCGCAGACCGTGCAGCTCGAGGACGTGCGCGGCTCGCTCAACAAGGGCGGCTACCCCGATGCGGTGGTGCAGTACTTCGGCAATACCAGCGACGTGTTGATCCGCCTGCTGCCGCAGGCCGGCACCGACGGGGCCTCCAAGGCCGCCTCGGCCGAGATCAGCACCAAGGTGCTGCAGGCGCTGGATGCGCAGAGGAACCACGTGCAGCTGCGGCGCATCGAGTTCGTCGGTCCGGAAGTGGGCAAGGAACTGTCCGAGGACGGCGTCATCGCCTTGTTCTTTGCATTCCTCGGCATCGGCATCTACGTGGCCTTCCGCTTCGAGTGGAAATTTTCGTTCGGTTCCATCGCGGCGCTGACCCACGACGCGATCATGACCGTCGGCTTCCTGTCGTTGATCCAGGAGGAGTTCGACCTGACCACCCTGGCCGGCGTGCTGGCCATGCTCGGCTACTCGAACAACGAAACCATCGTCATCTTCGATCGCGTGCGCGAGAACCTGATCGGCCTGCGCAAGCAGCCGGTGATGGACATCATCAACCTGTCCATCAACCAGACCTTGCTGCGCTCGATCATCACCCACTTCACCGTGCTGATGGTGCTGTTCTGCCTGTTCTTCTTCGGCGGCAAGAGCGTGCACAGCTTCTCGGTGGCGATGATCGTCGGCGTGCTGGTGGCGACCTATTCCTCGATCTACATCTCCAGCGGCGTCACCGTACTGCTCGACATCAAGCGCGAAGACCTGATTCCGCCGGAAGATCACACCAAGGCGAACGGGCGCGACAAGGACGGCGCGGTCGTCTGAAGTTTTGCTGCATGTAACCCGGGCGGGCAGCGCGTCAGTGCCGTCCGGGTTACGAATCCCGCAGGCTCAGGCCTTCTTGTTCAACGCGCCGCCGAGCATCAGGATTCCGCCGATGACGATACCGGCGAAGCCGAGCCACTGGGGCACGCCGCGGGTTTCCTCGGTCTTGGCGGACAGGTCGCCGACGCGGAGGACTTCCTTGTCCTGCTTGAAGTGCAGGTTGCCGCTGACGGCGGCGACGCCGAGCGCGGCGATGAGTACGCCGGCGATGATCAATCCGATGCGCATGGAACGCTCCTTCCCTGGGTGAACCGCTGGGCCTGGCGTCGTGCCGGACCTTGTTCCTGCCGTGGTGGCAGGCCTTGGTGTCGCATCAAGAAGAGGGCACCGGGAGGTGGAAAGTTCCGCGGCGCCGGCTTCAGCCCTTGCGCAGGGCTCCGCCCAGCACCAGCACGCCGCCGATGATCAGCCCGGCGATGCCCAGCCATTGCGGCACGCTTTGCTGCTGCTGCACCTTGGCGGAGAAGTCGCCGATCTTCAGCACTTCCTTGTTCTGGGTGTACTGCAGCTTGCCCATCAGCGAGCCCACGCTCAGGGCGATGAGCAACACCCCGGCGATGATCAGTCCTATGCGCATCGGTGTTCCCCCTGATGGCCTTGGTGGCCTGGTGCGACGATCCAGCTTAACCCTCGCGCTGTTCCTGTGCCGCGGCGGCACGGGCCACGCCGGCCAGGGCGTCGATCAGCATGGGGTGCAGCTTGGGCGTGGCGGCCAGCACGTTGCCGGTTTCCAGGGCATCCGGGGCGCCGTAGATTTCGCTGATCATGCCGCCGGCTTCCTGCACCAGCACCAGGCCGGCCGCGATGTCCCAGGGCTTCAGGCCCAGTTCCCAGAAGGCATCGAGGCGGCCGGCGGCGACATAGGCCAGGTCCAGCGCGGCGGAGCCGGCGCGGCGCACGCCGGCGGTGCTTTCCGCCACGGCGCGCAGCATCGGCAGGTAGGCGTCGAGATTGCCGGCCCTGATCGGCACGCCGGTGCCGATCAGGGCGCTGTCCATGTCCTTGGTGCCGCTGACGCGGATGCGCCGGTTGTTGAGGGTGGCGCCGCCGCCGCGGGTGGCGCAATACAGGTCCTGGGTGTTGGGGGCGTAGATCACGCCGTGCTCCAGCTTGCCCTTGACCTGAATGCCGATCGAGACGGCGTAGTGGGGCAGGCCGTGCAGGAAATTGGTGGTGCCGTCGAGCGGATCGATGATCCACAGCACTTCGTTGTCGCCGTCCCGTCCGCTTTCCTCGCCGAGCACGGCATGCTGCGGGTAGGCCTTGCGGATGATCTTGATGATTTCGCTTTCCGCGCCGCGGTCCACCTGGGTGACGAAATCGTTGCGGCCCTTGCGCTCGATCTGCAACTGGTCGACGCGGTCGGCGTTGCGCATGATGAAGTTGCCGGCGGAACGCGCGGCGGAAACAGCGATGTTGACGAGCGGATGCATGGGCAGCAGTTTCCAGTTTGCTTAAGGACGGTTTCCAGTCCGGAAAACCGTCCCGGGGGCTGGAAACCACGGGCCGGAAAGCGGAAACTCCGGCGCCGTCGGCAGATTTTTAAGGCAGCTAACGAATAACTCAATGTCTCTATTATCCCGCATTCGCGTGGTTCTCGTCGGCACCCAGCACCCCGGCAACATCGGTTCGGCGGCGCGGGCGATGAAAACCATGGGACTGAACAACCTGGTGCTGGTGGCGCCGGAAATCTTCCCCGACCCGCGCGCCGACGCCCTGGCGGTGGGGGCGGTGGATCTGCTGGAAAAGGCGCGGATCTGCGCCGATCTGGATGAAGCCCTGGCCGGCTGCACCCGGGTCGCCGCCACCACGGCGCGCCAGCGGCACATCTCGGCGCAGACCTACCAGCCGCGGGAGTGGGCGCAGCGCGTGGCCGAAAGCGACATGGCCGGCGATATCGCCCTGATGTTCGGCCGCGAGCGCACCGGGCTGACCAACGAGGAAATCGACCGCGCGCAGGAGCTGGTCGCCATCCCCACCAGCACCGACTACACCTCGCTCAACATCGCCTCGGCGGTGCAGATCCTGTGCTACGAACTGCTGCTGGTAGCCGGCGCCTCGCCGCTGGAACTGCCGGTGCACGAACCGGTGGACCAGGTCGAGATGGAGCGCTTCTACGTGCACCTGGAGCAGATCCTGGCCCGCACCCAGTTCATTGACCGCACCAACCCGCGCCTGCTGATGCGCCGCCTGCGCAAGCTCTACGGCCGCGCGGCGCCGGACGCCAATGAAATGAACATCCTGCGCGGCATCCTCACCTCGGTGACGGATGCGCTGGAACGGGAGAAGGTGAAGGGTTCCAAGGGGCAGGAGTAACCGATCCTGCCGCATGGGTTACCGGGGAAAAATCCCTGTTTCTCAGAGCCTTGCGCCGGACTGCTCAATGCAGTCGGCTTGAGATACCGCCCCCGGGGGCGCAGAATATCGATATTCCGCCTTTCGAAGGCGGCGCTTTCCACCGTGACGCAGCAGAACTGAACGTGATGCGCAGCATGCGAATGTCGCAGATGACGCGAATTACCGACCCGGCCCTTGCCGGGGGCCGGTGTTGTCGTCGTGCGCGCCTTTCTTGCCATCCCGTTCAGGAGTTCTCCCGTCATGGATTCGTCGCAGTTCCCGCATAGTTTTACCCCGTCGGCCCGTCTGGTACTCGAGGCGGACTTCGACCCGCAGTTGCCTGCCCGTGTGCTCGGCCGTTTCGCTGAACTGGGCCGGCTCCCTACCAGCTTCCTCGCCCGCAACCTCGACGACGAGTCGCTGCGCCTGGAAGTGGAATTCGCTTCCGAACCCGATGCCGCCCGCCAGCTGTCGCGCCGTTTGCTCAATGTTCCCAGCGTGCGCTCGGTCGAGCTGAGCTTTCGTCGCGCCCGTACCATGAGAGTTGCTGCATGAATACGCTTCGCTTGCTTGAACAGACAGGCCATGAATGGCCGGTAGCCTGGACAGGAGCTTCACTGTGATTTCCCGCATTCGTGAAGACATCCGGTCCGTCTTCGATCGCGATCCGGCTGCCCGCACCCCCTGGGAAGTGCTGACCTGCTACCCGGGGCTGCACGCCATCTGGAGCCAGCGCATCAGCCACTGGCTGTGGACCCACGGCTTCAAATGGCTGGCGCGGCTGCATTCCAACCTGTCGCGCTGGCTTACCGGCATCGAAATCCATCCCGGCGCCACCATCGGCCGTCGTTTCTTCATCGATCACGGCATGGGCGTGGTGATCGGCGAGACCGCGGAAATCGGCGACGACGTCACGCTGTACCAGGGCGTGACGCTGGGCGGCGTGAGCTGGAACAAGGGCAAGCGCCATCCCACCATCGGCAACCACGTGGTGGTCGGCGCCGGCGCCAAGGTGCTGGGGCCGTTCACGGTAGGCGAGGGCGCCCGCGTCGGCTCCAACGCGGTGGTGGTGAAGGAAGTGCCGCCGGGCGCCACCGTGGTCGGCATCCCCGCGCGCATCGTGCAGGAAGCGCCGCAGCCTTCGGAGAAAGTCGTCGCCATCGCCAAGACCCTGGGCTTCGACGCCTACGGCCTGACCCGCGACATGCCGGACCCGGTGGCCAACGCCATCGGCTCGATGCTGGAACACATCCAGGTGCTGGACGAGCGCCTGGTGCAGGTGTGCCGCCTGCTGCACCAGATGGATTCGCGCATGCCGGAACTGGAACTGTCCAAGCTCGAATTGCCTGACTTCTGCGGCGACGGAACGGTCACCGCTCCGAAGAGTGATGCTGCTGAAGCGGCACCGCCGGAAGCCAAGGTGCGCCGGGCGGGCTGAACCACCGTGCCCATCTACTTCGACCACAACGCCACCACCCCGCTCGAGCCGCGGGTGCTGGAGGCGATGCTGCCCTACCTCAGCGGTCCCTACGGCAACCCGTCCAGCGTGCACCGTTACGGCCGCGCGGCACGCGACGCGGTGGAGGCGGCGCGCCTGCAGGTGGCGGCGCTGGTGGGCGCGCAACCGGCCGAAGTGGTGTGGACCTCAGGCGGTACCGAATCGAACAATCTCGCCTTGAAGGGCGCCGTCGCTGTGGCGAAGCAGCCCAGCCGCATCCTCTATGGCAGCACTGAGCACCCGGCAGTGCTGGAAACCGCCGAGTCGATGCGCCAGCAGGGCTGGCAGGTGGAGACCATCGCCATCGACGGCCAGGGCCTGGTCGACTGGCCGGCGTTCGAGGCGCAGCTGGCGCGTGGTCCGCTGTGCGTCGCCGCGTTGATGGTGGCCAACAATGAAACCGGTGTGCTCCAGGACGTGCCGCGCGCCGCCGCACTGGTGCACGCCGCCAAGGCCCTGCTCCTGGCCGATGCGGTGCAGGGGGCCGGCAAGCTGCCGCTCGACTTCGCCGCCAGCGGCGCCGACCTGATGAGCCTGTCCTCACACAAGCTGTACGGGCCCAAGGGCGTGGGCGCGCTGGTCATCCGCTCGGGCGTGGAGCTGGCGCCGCTGATGCACGGCGGCGGCCAGGAGCGTGGGCTGCGCGGCGGCACCGAGAACGTGGCATCCATCGTCGGCTTCGGCGCGGCGGCGGAACTGGCGCAGCAGGAACTGGAAGCACGCAACGCGCATCTGCTGGCATTGCGCGAGCGGCTCGTCGCCGGCCTGCATGCCTTGCCGGGCATCAGCATCTTCGGCGAGCAGTCGCCGCGCCTGTCGAATACCGTGCAGTTCGGGCTGAAAGGCTGGGAAGGCGAGGCCTTGCTGATGGCGCTGGACCGCAAGGGCATCGCCGTGTCCAGCGGCTCCGCCTGTTCCAGCGGCAAGGGCGAGCCCAGCCATGTATTGCTGGGCATGGGGCTGGCGCGCGACGTCGCCTACGGCGCCATCCGGGTCAGCCTGGGCAAGGACAATACGGCTGCCGAAGTCGACCGCTTTCTCGCCGTGCTGGGCGAACTGCGTGCCGCGCAACTGGCGGCTTAGAGAGTTGTTCCGCCAAGCGTCTAGAATGCCGCGATGACATCCGCACCCCCTCCGCGCCGGCGCTGGTTGCGCCGCGGCCATCTCGATCTCAGCGATCTGCTGGTCGAAACCTTCTCGGTCCTGCTTGGCGTGCTGCTGGCGCTGCTGATCAATGCCTGGGTGCAGGCGCGGCAGACCGGGCACAAGGTGACGGAGGCCCAGGCCAGCATTCACGGTGAGCTGATGGCCGATCGCAAGCGGCTCGCCACCATGGGCAACTATTACCACCAGATCAACCAGCAGCTCGATGCGGCGATGAAGACGCCGCATCCGCCGGCGCATTGCGACGACCTGCCGGAATGGAAAGGCCTCATCACCCCGCTGCTGGTGCGCGCCGCCTACGACACGGCGGCCAACAGCGGCGTCTTCGCCGAAATGAACTTCGAGGACACCAGCCGTATCGCCGGGCTCTATGCCGAACTGGCGCGCTACGAGGCGTTTTCCTACAAGGTCGAGGACTGGATGATGGGGCAGAACCTTGCCGGCCATGGCCAGGGTTTCGATGCGTCCATGTGCCATGCTTTCCTGGGCGATCTCGAGCGTTCGGCGCAGCGTGTGGAGGGTGACCTGGATGCCTATCTCGGCGCTTCAGCTCCATCGCCTTAGGCCATGAACCCGCCTTTCCATCTGCGCGAGATCGATCACCTGGTGCTGCGCGTGCGCGACCTGCCGCGCATGCTCGGCTTCTACTGCGAAGTGCTGGGCTGCACGCTGGAGCGGACCCAGGAAGAGATCGGCCTGACCCAACTGCGTGCCGGGCGTTCGCTGATCGACCTGGTTGACGTGGACAGCAAGCTCGGTCGCACGGGCGGCGCGGCGCCGGGCCCCGAGGGGCGCAACCTCGATCATCTGTGCCTGCGGGTCGAGCCCTTCGATGCGGCGGCGATCCGCGCGCACCTGTCCGCCGCCGGTGCCGATCCGGGCGAGGTGGAATCGCGTTACGGCGCCGAGGGGCAGGGACCTTCGATCTATCTGCGCGATCCGGAAGGCAACACGGTGGAGCTGAAGGGGCCGCCCTGGCCCACCGCCGCCGGTACATAATTGCGCATGATCTATCTCGACTACGCGGCGACCACGCCGCTCGACCCCCGTGTGCTGCAAACCATGCTGCCGCTGCTGACGGCGGACGGCAGCTTCGCCAATCCCGCTTCGACCCATGGACCCGGCTACAAGGCCCGCGCCGCGGTGGAGAAGGCGCGCGCCCAGGTGGCGGCGCTGATCGGCGCCGAACCGGCGGAAATCGTCTGGACCTCCGGCGCCACCGAGTCCAACAACCTGGCGATCAAGGGCGCGCTCGAGTTCCGGGGCGTACGCAATGCCCATATCGTCACCTCGCGCACCGAGCACAAGTGCGTGCTCGATACCTGCCGCCACCTGGAAACGCAGGGGGTGCGCGTCACCTACCTCAAGCCAGGGGCGGAAGGCGTGGTCAGTCCGGAACAGGTGCTGGAGGCGTTGACGCCCGAAACAGTGCTGGTGTCGCTGATGTGGGTCAACAACGAGATCGGCGTGGTGCAGGAGGTGACGCGGCTGGCGCCGCTGCTGCGCGAGCGGGGCGTGCTGTTCCACGTCGACGCGGTACAGGCGGCGGGCAAGCTGGCCATCGACCTGCGCGCCGTGCCGATCGACCTGCTGTCGGTCTCCGCCCACTAGATCTACGGCCCCAAGGGCGTCGGCGCGCTGTACGTGCGCAAGAAGCCGCGCGCCCGGCTGGCGCCGCAGATGCATGGCGGCGGCCATGAATGGGGCATGCGCTCCGGTACCCTGGCCACGCACCAGATCGCCGGCATGGGCGCGGCTTTCGAGATCGCCAAGGCGCAGCTGGCGGCCGACGCGGAGCATCTGGCCGGGCTGCGCGACCTGCTGTGGCAGCGGCTGCAGGTACTGCCGCGCATCCTGCGCAACGGCGATCCCGGCCGCGCCGCGCCGCATGTGCTGAACGTCAGCTTCGATGGGGTCGAGGGTGAGGCGCTGCGCGCCTCGCTGCCGGGTCTGGCGGTGTCCAGCGGCTCGGCCTGCTCCTCCGCTACGCAGGAGCCGTCCTACGTGCTGCGCGCGCTGGGGCGCGACGACGAGCTGGCCAATGCCAGCCTGCGCTTCTCGCTGGGGCGGGGTACCACGGCTGAGCAGGTTGAAAAGGCCGCGGCGGCGGTGATCGAACAGGTATTGTGGCTAAGGGAGTTATCCCCTATATGGGTGAGCGATCGCGTTTCTGGAGATGCCTAAATGGCATCTCCGGCGAGCGCGAACGCCCGGCCAAGGATGGCCGGGCCGGGGCTGGGAATATCGGCTCAGTCTTGCCAGGGACGGCAAAGATGCTGTTCGGAGATGAAATGAGCCAAATTGAGACCAATCCTTTCGGGTACGCCGCGCCGATCTGGGAGCGATTCACCCACCCTCAGCACGTCGGTGAATTCGACCCGGGCATGCCCGGCGTTGTAACCGGCGAGGCGGGCAGCAAGGCGGCGCGCTCGGTGCTGCGCCTACAACTGCGCTTCGAGGGTGGGCGGGTGGCGGATGTGCGTTTCCGGGCTTACGGTTGCCCCAGCAGCATCGCGGTTGGCGCCTGGATCGTGGACTGGAGCCTGGGCAAGACCCCGGTGGAGTTGGCTACCCTGCGGGCGGCCGATTTGCGCCAGGCGCTTGAAATCGCCGACGATCGCGCCCATTGTGCTTTGTTAGGAGAGGACGCGCTTCGCGCGGCCCTCGCTGGTTTTACTGCAACATCCTGAATTATTGAGTGATTTCATGAGCATCGCGCTAACCGAATCCGCTGCAACGCGTGTCCAGGCCCAACTGGCCCGGCGCGGCAAGGGCCTGGGTCTGCGCGTGGGCGTGAAGAAGTCCGGCTGCTCGGGGTATGCCTATACCCTGGATTACGCCGACGCCGCCGGTCCCGAGGACGAGGTGTTTGAGTCCAATGGCGCGGCCGTGGTAGTCAAGCGCGAGCACCTGCCGATGCTGCAGGGCCTGACCGTGGACTTCCAGAAAGAGGGCCTGAACGAGGCCTTCAAGTTCCGCAATCCCAACGTCAAGGGTGAATGCGGCTGCGGCGAGAGTTTCGCCGTCTGAAGCCGGCCCGGGACCGGGCCGCGCGGTAATCCTTGCTGCAGCGCAGCGCATTGCCGGGGAAGGGCTTATCCCGGTAAAATCCCGTGCTTTTGGTCCATCTGGCGCCTTTCTCGGGCGCATCCCTCACAAGCACGGAATCCAACATGGCTGTTGAACGCACTCTTTCCATCATCAAGCCCGACGCGGTCGCCAAGAACGTCGTCGGCGAGATCTACAGCCGCTTCGAGAAGGGCGGCCTGCGCGTCATCGCGGCGCGCATGAAGCACCTGACCCGCACCGAGGCCGAAGGCTTCTATGCGGTCCACCGCGAGCGCCCGTTCTTCAAGGCCCTGGTCGACTTCATGATCACCGGCCCGGTCATGGTCCAGGTGCTGGAAGGCGAAGATGCCGTCGCCAAGCACCGCGACCTGATGGGCGCGACCGACCCGAAGAAGGCCGCTCCCGGCACGATCCGTGCGGACTTCGCCGACTCCATCGACGAAAACGCCGTGCACGGTTCGGACAGCGCGGAGAATGCGGCGACGGAGATTTCCTACTTCTTCCGCGTCACCGAACTGTGCCCGCGCACCCGCTGAAACTCTCGAAATCATGACCGAAGCCGCCGCCCAGCTCCCCGTGTTCCCGCAAGATGCGGGCGCCCAGGCGAGTGGGGAGGCGGCACGTCCGGTCGAGGCAACGGCAGGTCCCCGGGTCAACCTGTTCGGGTTGGACCGGGAGCGCCTGCGCGAGGAATTCGCCCGCATGGGCGAGGCGGCTTATCGCGCCGACCAGGTGATGCAGTGGATCTATCGCCGCGGCGTGGACGATTTCGACGCGATGAGCAACATCGCCAAGGATCTGCGCGGCCGGATGAAGCAGTACTTCATCATCAGGCCGCCACAGCTGGTGACCGAGCAGGTCTCGGTCGACGGCACGCGTAAATGGGTGCTCCGCCTCGAGAGCGCTGAGGGCAAGGCCGAGACCTTCATCGAAACGGTCTACATCCCCGAGGCCAATCGCGGCACCTTGTGCATTTCCTCGCAGGCCGGCTGCGCCATGGATTGCAGCTTCTGCTCGACCGCGCAGGGCGGCTTCTCGCGCAATATGAGCACGGCCGAGATCGTGGCCCAGGTGTGGTTCGCGGCCAAGACCCTCGGCGGCGATTTTCAGAACGAGCGGGTCATTTCCAACGTGGTCTTCATGGGCATGGGCGAGCCGCTGGCCAACTACGCCAACGTGCTGGCCGCGGTGAAGATCCTGCTCGACGATTTCGGCTTCGGCCTGTCCAAGCGCCGCGTCACCGTGTCCACCTCCGGCCTGGTGCCGTTCATGGACCGGCTGCGCGACGACGTCGATACGGCGCTGGCGGTGTCCCTGCACGCGCCCAACGACAAGCTGCGCAACGAGTTGGTGCCGATCAATCGCAAGTACCCGCTGGCGGAACTGATCGAGGCCTGCCGGCGCTACACCACCGGCAAGGACCGCAAGGCCCATATCGTTTACGAATACGTGATGCTCGACGGCGTCAACGACCATCCCGAGCATGCGCGCGAGCTGGCCCGCCTGCTCGCTGGCCTTTCGGCCAAGGTCAACCTGATTCCATTCAACCCGTTCCCGAAGACGCGCTACAAGCGCTCTTCGCCGGAAAGGATCAAGGAGTTCGCCGATATCCTGCGCGCCAAGCGTATCGTCACCACCACGCGGCGCACCCGCGGCGACGACATCGACGCGGCCTGCGGGCAACTTGTCGGCAAAGTGCAGTCGCGCCAGAAGCAGAGGCTGGGTGACATCCCGGTGAAAGTTCAGTGAATCCGCAGGCCCACAGCCGACTCGCCAGGTCGCATCCCCGGCGTCTACGACGCCCGGGGC
The DNA here is from genome assembly GCA_028291705.1 of Nevskia sp. Taxonomy (GTDB): domain Bacteria; phylum Pseudomonadota; class Gammaproteobacteria; order Nevskiales; family Nevskiaceae; genus Nevskia. Next base: position 4,313 of record JAQGNS010000041.1, on the reverse strand, counting down.
CCCTGCTCTGCGGCTCGCGTCTGTCCTGCGGACAACTCATGGGCAAGGTGCAGTCGCGCCAGAAGCAACGGCTGGGCGATATTCCCGTTAAAGTCGGCTGATGCAATTCCCCGGTCCGACCCTCAACCGTTTTTTTGCCCGGCTGGCCCTCGCCGGGCTGACCTTGGCGCTGGGCGCCTGCGTCACCGAAACCAGCGGCCCGCGGCAGCCGTCCAAACCCGACTACCGGGCGGCGGCCCGTACCAATACCCAGCTGGGCCTGGCTTACGCCAGCCAGGGACGCCTGGATGTGGCGGAGGCGAAGCTGAAGAAGGCCATCGAGCAGGATGACGGCATTGCGCAGGCGCATGCGGGACTCGGCTACGTCTACTGGCAGCGCGGGGAAGCGGACGGCGCCCAGAGCGAATTCCGTCGCGCCATCAGCCTCGACGGCGACGACCCGGAAATCCGCAACAACTACGGCGTATTCCTCTGCGACCAGAAAAAGTACGACGAAGGCGACCGTAATTTCATGCTGGCGGTGAAGAACCGCGATTACTCGACGCCGGCCAAGGCCTGGACCAATGCCGGTACCTGTGCGCGCCAAGCCGGCGACAGGGAGCGTTCCGAAAGCAATTTCCGCCGCGCCCTGCAGCTCGACCCGGATTATTTCCCGGCCCTGTCGGAAATGGCCGTCTCCGAGTACCAGCAGCAGAATTACCTGGGCGCCCGGGCTTTCCTCGAGCGTTACCAGAAAGCCGGCCCACAAACGCCGCAGGTGCTGCTGCTCGGCTTCAAAACCGAAACGGCGCTTGGCAACGATGACGCCGCGCATCAGTATTCGCTTAAATTGATCCGCAGTTACCCCGAATCCGACGAAGCAGTCCAACTGCTCAAACTACGCTCCGCTCCATGACCACCGATACGACCGCCCCGACGGCGGCAGCCAATCCGAACGAAGCCGGCCAGGACTCTCCCCGCCAGGGGCCCGGCCGCCTGATCCACCTGGCGCGCGAGCGCACCCGCATCGGCATCTCGGAACTGGCCGGCCTGACCAAGCTGGCCCCGGCCACCCTGGAGGCGCTGGAACGCGACGATTTCACCATGTTGAGCGAGCCGGTCTACGTGCGCGGTTACTACCGCAAGTGCGCCAAGGCCCTGGCCTTGTCGGAGCAGGAATTGCTCGCCGCCTATGAGAAAGTGGTGGCGCCGCGGGCGCCGCAGGCGCCAACCAAGCTGCTGCTCGGCGGCAGCGAGACCGGCAGCAGCCTGAAGAAGAATCGTCGCCGCGGTGGCGGCGGTGGTGCGCCCTGGCTGATGCTGATCGGCATTGTCCTGCTGGTGGCGGTGGCGGCCTGGTTCCTGCGTGAGGATCCGAACGGTCATCGGCCGATACTGGCCGATGTGCCGGGTGCGTCGAAGCCGGTGCCGGTGTTGCCCGCGTCGTCCGAGCCGTCCGCCGCTGCGCCGTCCGCCATGGACGGCGGTGCGTCGAAGCCCCTGTCGACCAACGAGCTGGCGACCACGCCGGCGGAAAGCGGCCAGTCTGCTGCTGCGCCGTCTGCATCCCAGTCGCCGGCTCCGACCTCCGGGCAGGGACCGCAGCCGACCCTGGCCACCGAGTTGTCCGCGCCGCCTGCGGCTGCCACCGCGGCTGCAACGCCCGCCGGCCCGGCTCCGGCCGGCGCCCTGACTCTGGGCTTCAAGGCCACTTCCTGGGTCCGCGTGGAAGACAGCAGCGGCAAGGTGCTGTTGTCGGGCGTGGTGCAGTCCGGGGACCGCCAGGTGCTCGCCGGCAAGGCGCCGTACTCCCTGTTCCTCGGCAATGCGCCGGGGGTGAGCGTGGAGTACCAGGGCCAGGCCGTCGACCTGAAGCCGTATATCAAGAGCAATGACACGGCGCGCCTGAGCGTGCCCGCCAGCGGCGGCTGATCGCTCCAACGCGCACCACTTTCCGACGCATATGACCCAGAAGCTGCAGGCCGTCCGCGGCATGAACGATGTATTGCCGGCCGATGCTGCGGCCTGGCAGCACCTGTACGCGGTTGCCGCCGAAGTGTTCGGCGCCTACGGCTATGGTGAGCTGCGCCTGCCGGTGGTGGAACGCACCGAGCTGTTCAAGCGCGCCGTCGGCGAAGTCACCGATGTGGTCGAGAAGGAGATGTACAGTTTCCAGGACCGCGGCGGCGAGAACCTGAGCCTGCGTCCCGAGTTGACCGCGGGCGTGGTCCGCGCCGGCATCGAGCATGGCCTGCTTTACAACCAGCAGCAGCGGGTCTGGTGCACCGGTCCGGTGTTCCGCTACGAGCGTCCGCAGGCCGGCCGCTACCGGCAGTTCCACCAGCTCGACGTCGAGGCGTTCGGCATCGCCACGCCCGACATCGATGTTGAAGTGATCGCCATCGCGGCCGCCTTGTGGCGGCGGCTGGGCGTATCCGGTTTCACCCTGCAACTGAATTCGCTGGGCACTCCCGAGGCGCGCACGCAGTACCGTGCCGCGCTGGTGGAGTACCTCAGCCGTTACGAATCCTCGCTGGACGAGGATTCCAGGCGCCGCCTGGGCAGCAACCCCCTGCGGGTGCTGGACAGCAAGGTCCCGGCCACGCGCGAGATCGTCGCCGGCGCGCCGCGGCTGCTGGACCATCTGGACGCCGTTTCGGCCACGCATTTCGAGGCGGTGCAACGCGGCCTCGGCGACCTCGGCATCGACTACACCATCAACCAGCGCTTGGTGCGCGGCCTGGACTACTACACGCACACGGTGTTCGAGTGGACCACCAGCCAGCTCGGCGCGCAGGACGCCGTCTGCGCCGGCGGTCGCTACGACGGCCTGGTCGAGCAGCTCGGCGGTCCCGCCACCCCGGGCATCGGCTTCGGCCTCGGCATCGAGCGCCTGATCACCCTGATCGCGCTCCAGCAGGCGGCGGTTCCGGGCAACGCGTCCCATGTCTATTTCTGCCGCTTCGGCGCCCAGGCCGAGGCCGCCGCGTCGAATCTGGCGGAGCAGCTGCGCAACCAGCAGCCGCGGCTGCGCCTGACTCTCAACGCCGGTGGCGGTGGCCTCAAGTCGCAGCTCAAGCGCGCCGACAACTCCGGCGCCCGTTACGCCCTGATCCTGGGCGACGACGAGGCCGCCCAATCCGTGGTTCAAGTAAAATCCCTGCGCGGCGAGGGCGATCCCTTCCTCTGCTCCTGGGCCGAGCTGCCGGCGCAACTGGTGCGGTTGCTGGGTCTTTAGCGTGCGGGTCCATGGTTAAGCTTTGGGCCTTGCGCGCTTTTTATTGTTAACCTTCAAGAAATATTCCGAGAAGATGCTGTGACCGATCATTACGACGAAGAAGCACAGGTTGAACAGCTGCGCCAATGGCTGCGCGACAACTGGTTCCCCCTGGCTTCGGGCCTGGCGTTGGGCCTGGCCGCCATTTTCGGCTGGCAGGGCTGGGGCCAGCACCAGGACGGCCGCGCCGGCGACGCCTCCCACGTGTTCGAGGACCTGGGCAAGGCTGTCAGCCAGGACAAGTTCGACGACGCCAAGGCCATGGCCGACCGCCTGGTCAAGGATTTCAGCGATACCCCGTACGCAGCGGCCGGCGCGCTGAAGCTGGCGGAGCTGGGCGTGCTCGACGGCAAGCTGGACGATGCCGCCGCCCGCCTGCAATGGGTCATCCAGTTCGAACAGAGCCCCGGCTTCATGGCACGTGTCGGCGCCCTGCTGCATCTGCGCAACAAGGCCTATGACGTGGCCCTGCTGCCGCTGGCCCGGCTGCGGCTGGCGCAAGTGCTGTGGCAACAAAGCAAGGCCGATGAGGCGCTGCAGCAGCTCGCCGGCGATGCCGGCACCTATGCGCCGCTGTATGCCGAACTGCGCGGCGACATCAAGCTGTCGCAGGGCGATCGCGCCGCCGCGCGCGGCGCCTACGAGCAGGCCTTGCAGGCTTCAGCCGCCGATGCGGTGAGCCGCAGCGGCCTACAACGCAAACTCGATGACCTGGGCGATGCCGCAGCGGTGAAATCCTGATGGCCGCCGTCGGTCGCGGTATGCGGCTTGCGCTGGTCGTGGCGCTGTCCGCCGTGGCCCTGATCGGCTGCTCCAGCAAGGGCAAGGCGCGTGAGCCGGCCAAGCTGGTTTCCATCAAGGACGCGCAGGTGCGCCCGGACGATGCCTGGACGCGCAGCATCGGCGCCGGCAGCGAGGGTTACTACTCCGGCTTCCGCCTGGCGCTGGGCGAAGACGCCCTGTTCGCGGCATCCCTCGACGGCAAGGTTTACGCCCTCAATCCCAAGACCGGCGACATCATCTGGCGCGTCCGCACCAAGGCCCGCGTCATTTCCGG
>JAQGNS010000037.1 GCA_028291705.1 Nevskia sp. | reverse complement strand
CCCCATTCCCACCCCCGACCGTTCCCCCGAAGAACTGACTCGCCTGTCGGCTCTTAACCGTACGCCCCCCACTTCACCCCTAGAGTCACCCTGCGGGCGGTGATGTGGGGATCGCGCTCCCGTTTGTTCGCAAGGAGCGATTGCATGACACCTTTATTGATAGGCTTCGGCGCCGCCGGCATCCGGGCGATGAAGCACCAGCTGATCGCGGCCCCTGCCGCCATGGCGGCCATCGCCGTCGGCAACGACACCGCCCTGGCCAGCCTGGATACGCTGAAAGCCCGGCATTCCATCCACGGCGCCTGGATCAACCTACCCACCGAGCTGCGCAACACCAAGGGCTGGCGGCCGATCTTCGACAACAACGTGATGAGTCTGTTCGAGACCCTGCGGCCCCTGCTGTCGGCGCCGCGCATGATCGTGGTCTACGCCGAGCTGGGCACACTGGAGAGCGGCGGCGTCGCGTCGCTGTTCGCGCGCGAGCTGGCGGCCATGCGCGTCGGCCACCAGATCATCGCCAACCTGTTCAAGCCGGTGACCGAGAACGGCGCCGCCGTCACCTACCTCGCCGATACCCAACTCTTCACCCTGGGCCACTGCGCCATGTCCCTGCAGATCGTGGCCGAGGACCGGCTGACCCGTTCCACCGCATCCGCGGCATCCGGCGCCGCGGGTGATGTCGGCTTCGGCTTCGCCGACGCCGCCGCGGTAGTGATGTGGAACGAACACCTGGAGCGGGCCAAGCTGCTGGTCGAAGCCAGCGCCAACCAGCGCCGCACCGAAATCGGGCTGGTCGCGATGAACGGAGCGCGGGTGCAGCGCGAAGCCAAAACGGTAGTCGGCATCCGCTAGTCATCTCGTCATCATTCGGCGGTGAGGCCGGCCCGCAGTAGCCTGGTAGGGTGGGCAAAGCGAAGCGTGCCCACGCGGTCTCGCTCTGAAACCACGGTGTACGCGCTTGCGCGCGCGGCATTGGCGGCATTGCCTGCGCTGCTCGGCGCAGCCAGACGGGGAACGTCAAAAGCCAAGGCCACGTCAAAAGCGCGCTCTCTCAGCCTTTAGTCCCTCTCACGCGCGCGGGAGAGGGGCCAGGGGAGAGGGCGCTTTTCCCACGCCACACGCCCACCCGACAAGCACAAAACCCGCCCTGCCCTCACAATTGGCAGCTTGCTCCGGTCCCGGAGCGGTTTTGCCATCGGGTGAGTGTGTGGAAGCCAAGCCGTTTTCGAGTCTGCCCCTGAATCCCGCGCTGTTGCAGGCGCTGGATGTGCTGGAGTTCCGGCAGATGACGCCGATCCAGGAACTCAGCCTGCCGCCGATGCTCCAGGGCCTGGACGTCATCGGCCAGGCCCGCACCGGTAGCGGCAAGACCGCCGCCTACGGCCTGGGCCTGCTGTCGCGCATCGACCCCACGCTGCCCAAGACCCAGGCCCTGGTGCTCTGCCCCACGCGCGAGCTGGCCGACCAGATCGCCAAGGAGATCCGCCGCCTCGCGCGCTTCCTGCCCAACGTCAAGCTCACCATCCTCAGCGGCGGCATCTCCAAGCGCCCGCAGCTCGCCTCGCTGGAGTTCGACCCGCACATCGTCGTCGGCATGGCCGGGCGCGTGCAGCAGCACCTGGAAAAGAACACCCTCAAGCTCGACGCCCTGCGCGTCCTGGTGCTGGACGAAGCCGACCGCATGCTGGACTCCGACTTCGAGGAAGCCAGCCGCGCCATCGTCGATCAGGCGCCCAAGACCCGGCAGACCCTGTTCTTCTCCGCCACCTTCCCGGACGCCGTGCGCGGCCTCAGCCGCCGTCTCCAGAAGAAGCCGGTGGAAATCACCATCGACGCCACCGTCGCCGCGCCCCAGGTCGAGCAGACCTTTTTCGAAGTCGATCCCGAGCGCCGCATCGACGCCCTGGCCCACCTGCTCAGCCTGCACCAGCCCGAATCCGCGCTGGTCTTCTGCCATACCAAGAAAGACGCGCAGGAAGTGGAGACCAAGTTGCTCAAGCGCGGCTTCTCCGCTCTGGGTCTGCACGGCGATATCGAGCAGCGTGAGCGTGACGAAGTGCTGGTGCGCTTCGCCAATGGTAGCTGCCGCGTCCTCGTCGCCACCGACGTCGCCGCCCGCGGCCTCGACATCAAGGACCTTGCCATGGTCATCAGCTACGAGCTGCCGCTCGATGCCGACCTGCACGTCCATCGCGTCGGCCGCACCGGCCGCGCCGGGCGCAGCGGCGTCGCCATGCACCTGTACTCCTCACGCGAGCGCAGCCGCGTCGCCGCCGTCGAACAGCGCCTGGAGATGAAAGCCACCATCGGCAAACTCCCCATGTCCGCCCTGTCCCCGGACCGCCCGGTACTCGCTAACGTCGTCACCCTCTGCGTCGACGGCGGCCGCCGCGACAAGCTGCGCCCCGGCGACCTCCTCGGCGCCCTCACCGGCGACGCCGGCATCGCCAAGGAAGCCGTGGGCAAGATCAGCACCTTCGATACACGTACCTATTTCGCCATCGACAAGCGGCAGGCGAAGAACGTGTTGCAGAAGCTGCGGGAAGGGAAGATCAAGGGCAAGAACTTCCGCGTGCGGCCGATCGGGTAGAAATAGTCAGGGTCTGTTCCTATTATTCGCAATATGAATATAGACACATTGCCCAGGCCTGAGGAGAATTCCGCAAGCTCCCTTGGTCTCGCACTAGAAAAAATCGAGGGCGCGACTGACGTTCTATCGAGCGAGCGCGCAACTGAGAAATTTCTGGATGCGGTTGGAAACAATCATGCAGGCACTTACTTCCCGGTTGTGCTAGCTGTAATTCCACAGATAGAGATGATTCTTCGCGATGGTAGGGCATGGGCTCAATGCGCAGCCCTTGAAGCGCTCATAGATCTCTGCGGTTCATTCGAGCCAGAGCCAAGCTACGAATTTTTCGATGGTGTATCTTTGGCCGCAACCCTCATGAGTCAAGTCCAGTCGCAAAGGTTGCACATAGAATTGATTGCTCATGGTGAAAGTCCAGCTGCGGATAGTGCTGTAACTCTCCTCGAGTTGCTTGAGTAACAAGGATTCGGGGTGGGGCCGCTGGTGGTGCAAGGAGCGCAGCGAGCCCCCAACGTCCCCATCTCTCTCCGGAAAGCAGTGAAGCAGTCTCCGCAATGTGAACTGCCGCGCAAAGTACTGACAATTCCGGTACTCGACTGTTTACACTGAAGCGTGCATCACAAGTGCCCTGGCTGCGGAAAAACTGCACCACTTTGGGGAAGGTGCCAGGCCTTGGTCTAGATGTGTTTAGGGAATTTCCAGCATGACGATCACCGTCGGTCTGGCGAAAGGCTCGCGTTTTGCATTATCGCAATTGAAAATAGGACGGGATGAAGCCTGTCATTCGTCACAAGCATTTCGCGTGAGCTGATTAAAGAAGGGGTTACCGTGAATCGATATATGAAATCCGGGTTGTCCCGGCGCGCTTCAATTTCAGCACTGCGCCTAGCGGGCATTGCGCTGGCCGTGTTACTGGTTTCCGGCGCGGCTTTTGCGGATACCACCGAATCGGTCCTGTATTCATTTACCGGGGGTGCTGGTGGATTCTATCCGCAGGCCTCACTTGTTGAGGGAGCTGATGGAAATTTTTACGGCACTACGAATAGCGGAGGCCAATCACCGGGGGCCGTGTTCAAGCTCACACCAGCTGGTGTTGAAACGGTCATCCATACGTTTGATTGGTCATTGGATGAAAGCGGGTCAATCACCGGCATGGTGAGGGGTAGCGACGGCAATCTCTACGGCACCACCTGCCCAACTGATGAGCAATCAGGGTATGGCACCGTATTCAAGATCGCGCCGGATGGTACGTTTACCACCCTGCACGTCTTTCAGCATCCCTATCCAAGCTCCGATGGCGAAAACCCAATGAGCGGCTTGGTGGAAGGTCCGGACGGAAATTTCTATGGCACTACGGCTTACGGCGGCGCCAACGGTGTGGGCACGGTTTTCAAGATTACGCCAAGCGGATCGGTGTCCGTTCTCTATTCCTTTACCGGTGCTCCCAATGGATACCGTCCCCAGGGTCCTCTGATCCTGGGAAGCGACGGAAGCTTTTACGGCACCACCCAATTTGGCGGAATCGGATGCTCCGGGAATGCGGAGTGTGGAACCGTCTTCAGGGTCACCATGGCGGGCGTGGAGACCGTCGTGTATTCCCTTAACGCGATCAGCTTCCCCTACATCGGGCTCATGCAGGCCAGGGACGGCAATCTCTATGTGACCACCAGCTTCGGCGGCCCCGAACAAGCGGGGACTATTTACAAGCTTACGCCGGGTGGCCAGGCAACCGTCTTTTACGAATTTACCGCAGTCGCTGCCGGCTCCTATCCGGTTGCGAGCCTGATCCAGGGGGGCGATGGCAACTTCTATGGAGTCGCAAGCCAGGGGGGTAGCCAGGGCGATGGCGGTATCGTTTTCGAATTGTCGCCAACGGGCACGCAAACCGTGTTGCATACCTTTGCCGACATGCCCGATGGCGCCGGGCCGCAAGCCCAACTGTTCCAGGCCAGTGACGGGAACCTCTACGGTACAACCGCAGGCGGTGGCATCCCCCAACAATTCAACACCAAGTACGGATACGGCACCGTCTTCAAAGTCGCCCTGCCACCCCAGCCGCCCGGCGAACTCACTGCGGCGGCAGGCGATACACAGGCGGTGCTGAGCTGGACCGCGAGTCCCGGTGCAGCCAGCTACAACATCTATCAGGGCGCCACGCCCGGCAACGAAGCCACCACTCCGGTTGCAACCGGGCTCACCGATCCCTCCGCGACGATCACCGGGCTTGCCAACGGCACCACCTACTATTTCAGGGTGGCCGCGGTGAACGCCACGGGAACATCGGGCCTGTCCAACGAAGCAAGCGCAGAGCCCGTGGCCCCTGCTTCGTCCAGTTCCAGTTCCAGTTCCAGTTCCAGTTCCGGCAGCAGTAGCAGTAGCGGAGCCGGCGGCAATGGAGGTGGCGGTGCGGTCAGCCCACCATTGATTGCCGCCCTGGCTTCATTACTGGCAATTCGCAGGCGCAGGCCTATAAAAAAGGTCTCGCTAGATGCCCCGGATTCATGAGCTGAAAGCGATTAAAGGGGGCGGTGCAGTAATTTACTCCGACCCTTTTAATTCCCCTGAATGGCCGCCGCTATTTCGCCGCCGTGACCATGATCTCCACCAGCATTCCCGGCCGCCATAATTGAGGTGACAACAGGCACGCGCGTGCCGGGGAGTTCTTGGGGTCTACCCATTCGTTCCAGGCATCGTTGTGGTCGGCGAAGTGTCTCATGTCGGTCAACCAGACCTGGGCGGTGAGGAGCTTCGACTTGTCTGTTCCGGCCTTCGCCAGTAGCGCATCGATGCGTGCGGTGATCTGGCGGGTTTGATCCTTGATGTCGCCCAGTTTTTCCGGGTTTGCCGTGATGCCGGAGATGTAGGCGATGCCGCCGTGAACCACGGCAAAGCTGATCAGCGGTACGCCGGGAATGGAAGGCGTGGGCTCGTAACGTTCAATGCCCGCGGGCTGTCCTTCCGGATTGGTTTCCCTGGGATGATCCGCCGCATGTGCCGAGAACGGCAATGTGGCTGCTGCCCCGCCGATTGCCGCGATGAATTCGCGTCGCTCCATGGCCCCGTCTCCAGATTGGCAAGGGCTGTAGCCTGGCACAACTCCGGCTCAACTCACGCAGATTGGGATGAAGCTCGCCCAAGCTGGGATGAAGCCCACACGGGCTGGGACGAAGCGCATTAAATCCCGGCATCTTGCGCCGTCCCTGATGGCCCAGGTGGCGAGCAATAGGAAGCAGACCCCCGATTTCCGCGTACACGTGCATATCGGATTAAAGCGGGCGAAGTAATTAAAATCCGCGGTAATGTACTCCGACCCCTTGAATTCGCGCTTTAATTCGCAGCCGGGCTGGCAGGGGATTCCGGCATAAAGCCCGGCGGACCGCCACCGGGCTTTATGCAGCATCAACTCCTGGCCGACGTTCGGATTCGGCAGCTATATCAAAATACTAGTAGCCGATCGGAGTAGGGGTGGTTCCGCCCGAGCTGCTGCTGCTCGATCCGCTACCGCCACTGGAACTGCTCCCGGCGGGACTGTTGCCGGGCAAATCGATGCGGCCGTACAAACCATCCGCCTCGCCGTTGGGGCCGGCGGTGAAAAACAAGGCATTGTGTGGTTGCTGGACAGCATCATTGCCGAAAGCGATTCCCCAGAGCCCGGGAATGGCGATCGCCTTGCCGCTGCTGTCGCTGAGCGCGGCGACAAAGGTTCCGGTAACCGGATTGTAGACGTTGATCCTGCCATCGCCGAAATTGCCGACCAGAAGATCGCCGCTGAACGCTCCGAAATCAGAAGGTGCCATGGAAAGTCCCCAGGGCGCATTAAGAGCTCCGCCGACAGGGATGAGATGCTGGGCAAGGTTGCCGTTGAGGTCGAACACGTCGACCAGACCCAAGCCCACGCCATCCGTTTCATCATGCTTCTTGGCATCTTGCACCGCATAGGCGACATACAGCATGTTGCCGAGTGCCTGGATGTTGAAAGGGGCATAACCTGCGGGCAGGGCGGGATCGATGAAGCCTCCCGGCGCGGTCACTTTCTTGAAGAGGCTGTTGAAAACGTCGATCTTGTTGTTGTGGAAATCTGCCGCGAACAATTCGTTGCCGCCGGCCGTGTTTGCGATGGCCAATCCCTTGTATACCGCCGGGTTGGCAGGATTGACCGTGGCATCGTCGTACATGGTCACCGTAGTCGTCGCCGATACTCCCGGTGACCAGCCGGAAATCGTGCCGCCCTCGCCA
>JAQGNS010000033.1 GCA_028291705.1 Nevskia sp. | reverse complement strand
CGGGCGATGGCGATGCGCTGCTTCTCGCCGCCGGAGACCTTCAGCCCGCGCTCGCCCACCAGGGTGTCGTAGCCCTCCGGCAGTTGCGCAATGAAGTGGTCCAGATGCGCCTGCCGCGCCGCCCGCTCCACCTCGGCCCGGCTGGCGCCGGGGCGCCCATAGGCGATGTTGTATTCGATGGTGTCGTTGAACAGCACCGTGTCCTGCGGCACCACCCCGATCAGGGCGCGCACGCTGTCCTGGCTCAGTTCGCGCAGGTCGCGGCCGTTGATGCGGATGTGCCCGGCATTGGGGTCGTAGAAGCGGAACAGCAGCCGCGCCAGGGTCGACTTGCCGGCGCCGCTGGCCCCCACCACCGCCAGCTTCTTGCCCTCGGGAATCTCGAAGCTGACACCGTCGAGGATGCGCCGCGCCGGGCTGTAGCCGAAGCTGACCCGCTCGAAGCTGATCCGCGCCCGCTGCGCCGCGATGGCCGGCGCGCCCGGCGCGTCCTGCACCGAGGAACGCTGTCCCAGCAGGCCGAACATCTTCTGCATGTCGGTAAGGGCGCGGCGGATCTCGCGGTAGACGAAGCCGAGGAAGTTGAGCGGCATGAACAACTGCACCATGTAGGCGTTGACCGCGACGAAGTCGCCCACGTTCATGCGGCCCTGCGTCACGTCCTGCGCCGCCAGCCACATCATCGCCGTGATGGCCCCGGCCACGATCATCGACTGCCCGGTGTTGAGCGAGGACAGCGACAGGCGGTTGCGCGCCGCGGCGCGCTCCCAGGCGGCCATGCTGTCGTCGTAGCGCTGCGCCTCCCAGCGCTCGTTGCCGAAATACTTCACCGTCTCGTAGTTGAGCAGGCTGTCGATGGCGCGGCTGCTGGCCTTGGCGTCCATGGTGTTGGCCTCGCGCACCAGCGCCGTACGCCACTCCGTCACCCACACCGAGAAGCCGATGTAGAGCACCACCGAGACCAGCGCCACCCCGGCGAAGCGGATGTCGTATTGCTTCCACAGGATCACCGCCACCAGGGCGATTTCCAGCAGGGTGGGGAGGATGTTGAACAGGCTGAAGCGCAGCAGGAAGCTGATGCCGTCGACGCCCTTCTCGATCTCCCGCGCCAGCCCGCCGGTACGCCGCGACAGGTGGAACTCCAGGTCCAGCCGGTGCAGGTGCTCGAACACCCGCAGCGCCGCGCGCCGCTGCGCCCGCTCCGCCACCTTGCCGAACACCACATCGCGCAACTCGCCGAACAGCACGTTGAGGAAGCGCACGAAGCCATAAGCCAGCAGCAGCCCCAGCGGTACCGCGATCACCGCGCCGGCGGCGCCGCCCGGCCCATGGCCGGACATGGCGTTGACCAGGTGCTTGAGCAGTTGCGGCAGCCACACCCCGGCCAGCTTGGCCCCGATCAGCAGCGACATCGCCAGCGCCACCCGCCCCGGAAACTCGGTCATGTACGGCCACAGCGTGGCCAGGGTGGTGCGCACCGTCAGCGGCGGAGCGGAGTCGGCGCCGGTGTCGGGCGTGGTGCGGCGGTGGGTGCGCAAAGGGTGCGGCCGGTAGGGGAATGTTCCCTATTTTGCGCCTTTGCGGGGGGATTCAAGCGGAAGAGTCCATATCGCCCTTGTCCCATCACCGAGAAAGGGGGGAACCCAAGGAAATAGTAGGGCGGCCTGTGGCCGCCGCGGCCGTAGCGCAAAACCAGCGGCGGGCCCGGCCCGCCCTACGAACGCACCAAGGCTGCTACAGCGCCCGGTTTTCTTCCCGCACGATCTTCCACACCCCATCCGCCTCGCGCCGCCAGTACTGCTCCTTGCGCGTGCTGGTGGTGTAGTTGTCGCTGCGGTATTCCTGGGTGAACTCGGCCAGTACCAGGTTCTGCTCGCCCGGGTAGCTGAACAGGTCCAGGTCGCGGATCTGCACGTCGATGTGGCGCTTGCCCTGGTTAACGTGGCGCTTGTAGACCACGAACTGCGACTTGTTCATGCCGTCGTCGGTATGGAAATCGTCGCCGTAGAACGACAGGTAGGCCTCGGTATTCAGCGCCGACCACTTGTTGCGCCAATTCTCGATGCGCTTGATCAACTCGTCGCGCTGCTTGCTCACGGTGTCGGCGGGCAGCCAGTCCACCTTGTCGCTCAGCACCACCGGCGTCATGCCCGGCACCACCAGGGACTTGAGGTCGGTGAGGTCGGCATTGGCCAGTACCACGCAGCCCTCGCTGGCGCGCGGCGGACGCACATAGGTGGTGCTGGGCACGCCGTGCAGCCAGATGCCGGAGCCGGTGCGGCCGTGCACCCGGTCCCAGGCGTTGGGGTAATTCAGCGGGTAGGCGCCGGCGCCGTAGAACGGCGGCAGCTTCACGCCGGGCGTGAAGCCGGTGACGCGGTAGATGCCCACCGGGGTGCGCAGGTCGCCGGAATTCTGCTTGCCGTAGCCGTTGCGGGCGATCGAGGCGTAGTAGTCGCGCACCTGGTGCAGGTGGCCGTCGATGTTCTGCAGCACGTAGACGCGCGAACGCGGCAGGTCGGCGACGATGGCGAACTTGTGGTCGGCCGACAGGCGCAGGATCGAGCTGGGCAGGGTGTCCGCCGGCGGGCCGTTCTGCGCCTCGCCGATGCGCGCGCGGTACTCGTCGAGCAGTTCGCGCACATGCGGGTCCTGGTCGTCGGCCAGCGGCGACACCAGTCCCGGCACGCCGGAACGCTCGGCCAGCACCTGACCGTAGAGCAGCTGCGCCAGGCGGAAATTGGGCTCGCGCTGCACCAGGGCCTGCAGCTCGCGCAGCGCGGTGGCGGAGTCACCCCCGCGCAGCGCGCCGACCGCCTGCAGCAGATCGTCCTCCGGCTTGTTGCCGCCGGCGGGCAGTTCGAGCGCGCCGCTGAGCAGGGGCAAGCCGCCCAGAACCAGGGCGGCCAGGGAGCAGCGGAGCCCGCGCCGTCGCAGCATGCGTCCGGCTGGGGGTAAGGAGCGCAGCATCAGCGGATGGATTCGCGGACGATTTTCCAGCTGCCGCTGCTGTTGCTCATCTCGACCGTCTTCTTGACCTTGTCGTTGACGGCGTCGGAAGCGTAGTCCTGGATGAAGTTGACGCGCACATGGTGGGCGTCGATGCGGCTCACCTGCGGGCTCAGCGCGCGCACGCTGATGTGCGAGGGCTTGGCCACGCGCTCGCGCCGCTGCGCTTCCCACTGGGCGCGGCTGCCGCTGTCCGGCTTGAAAGCGGCGTCGTAGCTGGCGAGGTAGCCGTCCACGTCCTTCGAGGCCCAGGCAGCGGCCCAGGCATTGAGCGCGTCGGTGACGGCCGCCGTATCGGTATCGGCCGGCGCCGCCGCGACCGGTGCGGGTGCCGGAACCGGAGCGGGGGCAGGGGCCGGTGCGGCCGCAACCGGCGCCGGGGCCAGGATGTCGGTCTTCGGCTTGCCGGGGACGACGCCGGTGGTGCCGGCCGGGGCGTAGCCGCCGGGGCCGTTGCCGAGCTGGTTGATCAGCGACAGCTTGTAGCGCACCGCCTGGTTGCCCTGGTCGAGCTGCAGCGCGCGGTTGTAGGCGGAGCCGGCCAGCGCGGAATAGATGTCGCCCAGGTTTTCATGCGCGGTGGCATAGGCCGGGTGGGTGGCCAGGGCCGCTTCGAGGGCGTCGCGCGCCTTCTCGTAGTCGCCCTTCTGCGCGTACAGCACGGCGAGGTTGTTGTAGGGCTCGGGCAGCTGCGGATAGTCGCGGGTCAGGTCGGCGAAGACCTTGATCGCCTCGTCACTGCGATTGAGCTTGACCAGCACCAGGCCGCGGCTGAAGCGCGCCTCGGCGTCCTGCGGCGAGCTGGCGAGGTAACGGTCGAGACGGTCCAGCGCGCCCTTGTAGTCGCCCTGCGACAGCAGGGTCTGGGCTTCCTGTACCGCAGGAGAGGCGGCCAGCGCGGGCAAGGCGGCCCCGGCCGCCAGGAGCAAAATGGCCGCGGCGCGGCGTGCATTCCGGTTCACTCAAATCCCTCGTTTCTCGTTAACGTTTCTACTTCGAACTAATATATCAGCAAGTCCCCCGGCGGCGGGCTGGCGCGGACCCGAAATGTCGTGCTTATGCCGCAGGCAATGCCGCAGGCAATGCCGCCACCACAGCCGGGCCTGGACCCCTGAAACCGATCTCTTGCGCCACCCCCTCCATATCCTGATCGTCAAGACCTCCTCGCTGGGTGATGTGGTTCACACCCTGCCGGCCGTCACCGACGCCGCCCGCGCCCGTCCCGGCCTGCGCTGCGACTGGCTGGTCGAGCGCGCCTTTGCCGAGATTCCGCCCTGGCACCCCGCCGTGGAGCGCGTCATCCGCTGCGACCTGCGCGGCTGGCGCAAGCACCTGGGCCGCACCGTGTTCGGCGGCGACTGGTCGCGCTTCCGCGCCGAACTGCGCCAGGTGCAATATGACCACGTGATCGACGCCCAGGGCCTGGTCAAGAGTGCCTGGCTGGCCTACCAGGCCCGCGGCCCCCTGGCCGGCCCGGACCGCGCCAGCGCCCGCGAACCCCTGGCCGCGCGCTTCTACACCCACGGCTACACCGTGCCGAAGCATGACATCGCCCACGCCGTCGAACGCGCCCGCCGCCTGTTCGCCCAGGCGCTGGATTACCCGATGCCGGACACCCCGCCGGATGCCGGCCTGGATCGCTCGCGCTTCCCCGTTCCCACCCTGTCCGGTCCCTACGTGGTGTTCCTGCACGGCACCACCTGGACCAGCAAGCGCTGGTCGCTGGAGCAGTGGAGCGAACTGGGTGTATGGATCGCGACTCGCGGCTCGCGCGTAGTGTTGCCCTGGGGCAATGAAGCCGAGCGGCAGGACGCCGAAACCATCGCCGCCGCCTGCGGCGGCCTGGTCCTGCCGAAACTGGGCCTGACCGAACTCGCCGGCTGGCTGGCGCATGCAAGCTACTGCGTCGGCGTCGATACCGGCCTGGCCCACCTCGCCGCCGCCCTGGCTACGCCGCAGCTGACACTCTATGGGCCCACCCTGCCGCAACTCACCGGCGCCGTCGGCGCCAACCAGGTCTGGTTGACCTCCGGCGAGTACCACACCATCGACCGCGAGCGGCCGAACACGGTCGGCGTGGAGCGCGTGAAGGAAGCCTTGTCGCAGGCGCCGTTTCCTCAGTCCTGAATTCGCACAGCTCGCGGCATGCGTGCAAACAAAAAACCATGGCACACATGGCACGCATGGCAAAAATCGCCCGATTTCAGGTCGAAGATTGCACTGGACGTTCCCGCCCAATCCCTACCACCGCCCGCGTCCGCTCCGCCGCCAGCACATCGGCCAGCCGCTGCTCGTTGTTGCTGAGCCCCTGCCGCGGCGCCGCCGCATGCCACAGGTGCAGCACCGAGGCCGCGAAGCGGCCTTCTTTGCGCTGGATGCCGCTGCGGATCAGCCGTACCGCCAGATCCGCGTCCTCGTGCCCCCAGCCGACATAGCTCTCGTCGAAGCCGTCCACCGCCAGGAAATCCTCACGCCATACCGCCAGGTTGCAGGTCTTGGCGCCGCGCCATTCGCGCGGCTTGTTCTTGCGTTGCCAGCTCGCCGGCAGCCGCAGCATCGGTGCCAGGCGGTTGACGTCGCCGCGCAGCCGCGCACCCAGCCAGCCGCCCAAAGACCGCGCCGACCAGTCCGCCACCGCCTCCGCGGAAGGCAGCAATTCCCTGGTGAAGCGCTCCGACAGCAACGCCCGGTTACCGGCGATGAACCAGCCCGGCTCCGCCAGTTCGCGGTGCGCGGCGAGGAAGTCGGCCCGCGCCAGGCAATCGCCGTCGAGGAAGATCAGGTAATCGCCGCGGCTGGCCAGCACCGCCCGGTTGCGCGACTCGGCCGCGCGGAAGCCCGCATGGGGCTGCCAGGAATGGCGGATCGCCATGCGCGAGCCCTGCTGGAACTGCCGGATCGCTTCGGCCGTGGCCGGCCCGGAGCCGTCGTCGGCGACGATCACCTCGAAGTTGTCGTCGCGCTGCCGCTCCAGGCACTCCAGCACGCGCAGCAGCGCCTGCGGCCATTCATAGGTGGTGACGATCAGCGAGATAAGGCCCGGCCGTTTCACGAGCCCAGCTTCCCGCTGCGCACCGCCAGCTTCAGGTACTTGTAATACGCGCCCTCGGCGTTCGACACCGCCAGCACGAAGCCGAGCCGCCCATCGAGAAAACCGGCGCGCAATACATAGGTGCGAAAGAAGGCGAAGCAGCCGTGCAGCACCGCGCTGCCCAGCCCGGCGCTGCGTCCGCGCTCGGCCATCGACACGGCGGCAGCGGTGGAATAGCCGTCCATCTTGGCGACCACCTGCTCCACCGTGCGGAAGGAATAATGCACGAGATGGTTGCGCAAGCGCCCGGTGCGGCCCTGCACGATCACCGTCTCATGCACCTTGGCCTCGCTGAAGCGCGCCGCGCCGCGCCGGAACAGCCGCGTCACATGGTCCGGCCACCAGCCGCCATGCCGCATCGGCTGGCCCAGGTAGCTGGACAGGCGCGGCATTTCATAAGCATCGCTATCGGGCGCCGCCAATACCTGTTCGATTTCCGCGCGCAGCGCTGGCGTGACGCGCTCGTCGGCATCGATCGACAGCAGCCAGTCGCCCGTTGCCAGGTCCACCGCGCGGTTCTTCTGCGGCCCGAAGCCGGGCCAGTCGGTCGTGACTTGCACCTTGGCGCCATAGCGCCCGCAGATCGCCACGGTCTCGTCGCTGCTGCCCGAATCCACCACCACGATCTCGTCCGCCCAGGCCACGGACTCCAGGCAGGCGGCGATGTTCGCCGCTTCGTTGCGCGTGATGAGTACGATCGACAGCCTGGGCATGGGGAGTGGGCGGATCAAGCCAGCCGCTGGGCGCCGTCCAGCTTCGCCAGCTGGCGGTCGAACGTGCCCAGGGGCAGGTGTCCGGCCTTGCGCGCGCTTTCCAGCACCAGACAGTCGGAGAATCCAAGAGCCGGCCGCGCGCGGAACTGCCGCAGCGCCGCTTCCACCACCTCGGCGTCCTGCAGGCTCAGTTGCGTATGGGTGAGCAGCCGTTCCACCGCCAGCGCGATCTGCTGCGGCGTACGTGCGTAAACCGCATCCAACACCCACAGGGTTTCGGCGAGCACCAGCTGCGAGACCCAGGCGCCCTTGTCGATGAATTTCTCCGCCGCGTCCAGCTGCCGCGCGTCGTCGCGCACCAGCAGCCGCACCAGCAGATTGGTATCAACCGCGCGCATGCCGCTTGCGCAGGTGCTTCCTGATGCCTTCCTTCACGTCGGCGGGAGACTTCGGTGCGGCTTCGCCGCCGAACAGGGCCTCGTGCACATCGGCCGAGGTATGACGTCCCGCCTTGCGCACCACCACCTGCCCGCTCTGCTCGTCCCACTCCAGCATGGAGCCCGGGCCCACGCCCAGCCGCCGGCGCACTTCCGCCGGAACGGAGATCTGCCCCTGTGCGGTCAGCCTGGATTGCGCGAGTTTCATGAAATCAGATTACCCCGGTAATGGCCAACTGTCCATCGGCGGCCGTCAGACGGCCGCGCCGGCCTGGCGGCGAAACAGACGCTTGATGGGGGCGAACAGCTCGTAGCGCAAGACGGTTTCGAAGCCGCGTCCATCGAGGCCGCCGCTGCGCAGCAGCGCCGATGCCAGCGTGCGCGCCTCGCGCTTCCTGCCGTCGCGGTACAGGCCGGACATGGCGAACAGGCGGTAGTGTGCCAGCAGCGCCGGCTGCGTCGCCAGGAAGGCGGCGTTCTTCTGCAGCAGCAGCAGGCGCAGCGCGGAGCGGTGGTCGCGGCTGCGGCTGACGCTCGCGCCCTCGCCGATATGCACGCGCAGCAGCACCTCGGGCAAGGCGGCGTACGGCGTGCCGGCGGCCACCAGCCGCATCGCCAGGTCGATGTCCTCGGTGGCGCTGAAGCGCTCGTCGAACAGGCCGGCGTCGAGCAAGGCGCTGCGCCGGATCGCCACACCGAAGGACAGGGCGAAGAACAGCAGGAACGGATGCGCCGCCGGCGTCATGCCGTCCCAGCGATCCTGCCATTGCAGGATTTCGCTGCGCGGCGGCGTGCTGTCGTGGTAGAGGCGTTCCACTCCGGTCCAGACCAGTCCGGCGGCAGGCAGTGCGTGCAGATGACTGCGCAGCCGTACCAGGTAGTCCGGCAGCAGTTCGTCGTCGTCGTCGAGAAATGCCACCCATTCGCCGCTGGCGCTGCGGATGGCGCGGTTGCGCGCCGCCGCTGCGCCGCCGGGTGTTTCATTGCGCAGCAGGCGGATGCGTGCGTCGCCGGGGAGCGAGGCAAGCACGTCCTGCGTGCCGTCGCTGGAGCCGTCGTCGATCACCACCAGCTCGAAGTCGACATCGGTCTGCGCCAGCACGCTGCGCACCGCGCGTGGCAGCAGCCGTGCACGGTTGTGCGTGGGCAGCACGATGCTGATCGAGGGTGCGTTCATGCGGCGAGCATAACAAAGCCTTTCGTCGTTCCGGCCATGGCGGATGGGTTCGGGCTTCCCGCGCGAATGGATCGCGGCCGCCGTGTTTATCCCTCCGCGGCCGCCGCGCCGCGCGGCCGCGACCATGCCCCGAGCAGCAGATAGCGGAAGTCGCGGATCAACTCGGATTTACCGCCGATACCGCCCAGGGCGAAGGGAGCGTAAGCCTTCCTGTCCATCAATTCCGTCATCACCGCGAATCTTTGGCGGAACGTCAATGCGGCGCCGCAGAGCCTGGAGCGGCCGTCGTAGAGCGTGCTCAAACGGCGGTAATACGCTGTTGCCGCCGCCAGCCGTCCAGACAACCCTTGGTCCCCGTTCTCCGCCAGCCCGGCCAGAAAATCGGCGTGCGCCAGCGCCATGGCGCTCGTATGGCGTAGTTCTTCCTGGCGCACCATCAGTTTTTCCGCCGTGTGGCGGCGTGGAAAACGCCAGGGATTGATGCGTTTCCGACGGTTTTGCACCGCGGTCACGCTGGCCTGGTGCCGGCGGTAGTTCACCAGGGTCGCGGGCAGCATCGCCGTCGCGCCGAGCGTGTGCGCCAGAAAATAGATCCATTGATCGTGCGCGAGCATTTCCCGGGGGACATTCGGGTCCGCGGGCCGTGACGACCACGGCAGGGCCTCGAACAGTTTCCGGGCGAAGGTCATGGAAAAGCCCGGAACGTTCAGCCAGGGATCCCCGCCAAGCGGCGCTACTATCTGAAAGCGATCGCAACGCGGATAGTAGCCGCCGGTGGGTTTGCACTCGCTGTCGCTGACCGCGCCCTGATGGATCACCAGGCTGACGTCGCTGTGCCCGGCAAAGGTCAGGGCCACCTGTTCCAGCTTCCGCTCGTGCCAGACATCGTCCTGGTCGCAAAGCGCAACATACGCTCCACTGCACTGCGCTACGCAGTTCAGGAAGTTGTTGCGGTAACCGAGCCGCTGCGGATTGCGGTGGATCCTGACCGGGAAGCGGGCCCGGCTGCTGAACTCGGCGGCGATCTCCAGAGTGCGGTCGGTAGAGCCGTCGTCGCACAACACCAGTTCTTCAGGCAACAGCGTCTGGCATTGCAGGCTTTCGAGCTGCTCGGCCAGAAAGCGCTCACCGTTGAAAGTCGCCAGTGCCACGGAAATCGAGCAGTTCAGCGCCGGTGGCACGATGCATCCCCCGTGCACGCGCCGATGATTGCAGGCGGCGGTGCGATCCCGATCGGCGCCCTGCTCATGGCTTGCGCATGATCCACTAGGCCTGGCCGATCAGCTCTTGTGCGGCGGCCAACAGATCGCCGGTGGCCACGCCGCGGCAAGCGTCCTCGCCGGTGTCCTCGGTGAAGATCACGCGATGCGCGGTCTCGGTCGGACCGGGCGCCCAGTTCAGATAGTCCCAGCGGCGGCGGTACCAGCTGACGCTGGGTGTGCCGACCATGCGTGCCACGTGCAGGCCGCCGGAGTCGCCGCTCAGGTGCAGGCGTGCGCCGTCGATCAGCCCGAGGTACTGGTTCACCGTGAGCGTGCCCGGAAAAACCCGCCAGGGCTGGAACGGCAGCAGCGGCACCAACGCCTGCAGCAGCGTGCGCTCGCGCTCCGCCGGTCCGCAGGAGAGAACCACGCGGCCGTACTCTCGGTGCAGGGCCGCCAGCAGCTCGATGTACTGCTCCCGCACCAGCTCCTTGCCGGCAAACGAGTAGTAGGGCGAGACGTGCACATAGGTCTTGCGGTCCTGCGCGTCCAGCCCGCATTGCAGCAGCCAGTCGGAATTGATCTGCGCGCCGAACTCGGCCTGCTCGCCATGCAGCCCGCAGCGCTTCAGCATCTGCCAGTGCTGCAGGAACATCGGCTCCTGGTGCCAGGGATAGTCCACCGTGCGGGTGTAGAGCAGCGGCTGCCACCACCAGGGCTTGTTGTGGTCGGTGCGGCGGCCGACGCGATAGCGGGCGCCGATCAGGTTGGCCAGTATTCCCGCGCGGTTATGGCCACTGAACACGAACACCGCGTCCATGCGATCGCGCCGCAGCTCGCGGATCAGGTCGAGATTGTCCAGCGGGCGCCGCGCCAGCGCCCGTCGCGGCACGTCGATCCACGGCGCCACCGATTCGAAGAAGCTCGGTGCGCCGGCGATGACGTTCAGCTGCGCCTGCGGGTAGTTGTCGCGCAGCAGCTTCAGTGCCGGCAGCAGGTGGATGGAATCGCCCAGGGCGGGGTTCTCGATCGCCAGGATTTTCCGGGCGCCCCGGGTCAGTTCGTAGAAGTCTGCGGCATCGGGCATGGAGTTCGGTCCGGATCTTTCAGCGCTGCTGGATGCTCTGATACAGCGCGGCGAAGCGCTTGGCCTGCCCGGAGCGGGTGTAGTCGTTGTCGATCAGGTACTGCCGCGCGGCGGTGCCGGCGCGCTCGCGCAGCGCGCGGTCGTTGGCGAACAGGCGCATGGCTTCGTACAACTGGTTCACGTTGCGCGGCTCGACCAGGCGGCCGTGGTCGGGATCGATGAAGGTTTCAGGAATGCCGCCCAGGCGCGAGGCGATCACCGGCTTGGCCGCCGCCATCGCTTCCCAGATCACCAGGCCCAGGGCTTCGGTGCCCACCGCCGGGTGCACCAGCACATCGATCATGGCGGCAACGCGCTCGACGTCCTCGATGAAGCCGACGCAGAGGATGGATTGCTGCATGCCCAGCTCGGCGATGCGCTGCTCCAGCACCGGAATCAGTCCGCCCTCGCCGACGACCATCAGCCGCACGTCGGGCCGCTCGGCGATCAGCCGCGCCCCAGCTTCGACGAACTCGCGCTGGCCCTTGCCGTCCGGCAGGCCGGCGCCGCCGACCACGGCGAACACCACCTGCGAATCATCCCAGTCGTGCAGTCCGCGGCCCTTGCTGCGTAGTTCGGTGTCGGGCCGGAAATGGCGCAGGTCGATGCCGGAGTAGATCAGGTGCAGGCGGCGCTGATCGCCCTTCAGCTCGCGCGCCAGGTTCTCCCGCACCGCCTTAGACACCGCGGTGACATGCCCCAACCACAGCAGGAAGCGCGCGCTGGTCGAGCTGAGGTGGGTCATCAGATGGCGGGTCAACACCACCCGCGGCCTGTTGGCGGCGAGCTTGCCGGCCAGGCCGGCGGTCCAGTAGTCGCGGCCGTGATGGGCGTGGATCACCTGGGCCTGGAACTGCTCGGCCAGGCGCCGCAGGCGCAGGCCCCAGTGCACCTTGCCGCCTTCGATGAATTCCAGGCGCAGGCCCGGTACGGCCTTGGCGCGTGGCACCCAGCGCCCGTCCGGATTGAGCGCCAGCATCACCTCGTGCCCCTGCTCGATCAGGCCGGCGCACAGCTCCAGCGTCTGCGTGTCGACGCCGCCGCCGTGGAAATGCGAATTGACCTGGATGATGCGCATATGAAATTTTTCTTGGTGCGGCGGTGCGCTGGAATTCTACAGGGACAAAATGCGGGCAGCCTTACCGCGCATACGGATCGCGCCGCCCGGGCGGACCGTCCTTGAAGCGGCGGTGCACCCAGAAGTACTGCTCCGGCACTTCGCGGATGGCATCCTCCAGCTGTTTATTGACCCGCGCCGCGTCGGCGCTGTCGTCGCCGCCGGGGAAATGGTCCAGTGCCGGGTGGAACACCAGCCTGTAACGGCCGCCGTGCCGCTGCGGGAAATATGGCACCACTTTCGCCCGTCCCATCTCGGCCAGGCGCGAGGTCGCGGTGAGGGTCAGCACCGGTTCGCCGAAGAAAGGCACATAGACCGCTCCGGGTGCCTCGATGGTCTGGTCCGGTCCGTACCAGATGCGGCCGCCACGGCGCAATAGTTTGACGATTCGCTTCAGGTCTTCCTTCGGCACCATCGGCAGGCCCAGGCGCGCCTCGCGCAGGCGGCAGATCCAGTAGTCGAAGAACTGGTTGTCGGCCCGGCGGTACATGCCGTGGAAGGGAAAGCCCGCCAGATGCACCAGGCGGCAGCCCAGCTCCATGGTGGTGAAGTGGCCGGTGAGCAGCAGCACGCCGCTG
Organism: Nevskia sp.; assembly: GCA_028291705.1. GTDB lineage: Bacteria > Pseudomonadota > Gammaproteobacteria > Nevskiales > Nevskiaceae > Nevskia. Next base: position 1,980 of record JAQGNS010000033.1, on the reverse strand, counting down.
CCGTCGGCCTGGGCCTGGCGCAGGTGCTCGGCGCCTTCGACTTCCAGCATCCGCAGCAGGCGGCGGTCGGAAGCGAACCAGGCCAGCGGCACCTCGAACAGCCCGATGCCGAGCGCGCGGAAATGCTCGCGCGCCATGCGCCGCCGCGCCTTCTCGTCCAGCTCCGGGAAACACAGGCGCAGGTTGATGCGCACGATGCGGCGCCGGCTCGGCACCGCCAGGTGGAACAGCTCGCCCAGCCCGGCGCCGAACAGGCGCAGCAGCGGCATCGGCAGGAAGGCCAGCAGCCACAGCAGGCCCAGCACCAGCCAGCCCGGCCAGTAGCGCGGTGCGAATAGCTGGCGCGGTACCGGGGCGGGTGGAGTGGTAGCGGTCATCGCCCATTTTACCCGCTGCGCCGCGTGCACTAGGCTTCGCCGATGCGCGCCCTCTACACCGTCCTCCTTTATCTCATCACCCCCCTGGTGCTGTTACGCCTGCTGTGGAAGAGCCGGCTGCAGCCCGAGTACCGCCGCCGCGTGGGTGAGCGCTTCGGCCTGGTCGAGCCGGCCGAAGGCGGCGTGGCGGTGTGGGTGCATGCGGTCTCGGTGGGCGAAAGCCTGGCGGCGCTGCCGCTGATCGAGCAATTGATACGTAGCCACGGCGAAGGCCGCGTCTGGGTCACCACCACCACGCCCACCGGTTCGGAGCGGGTTCAGGCCGCGCTCGGCCATCGCGTGCGGCACAGTTATGCACCCTATGACCTGCCCGGCGCGGTGGCCCGCTTCCTCGAGCGGGCGCGGCCGCGCCAGGTGGTGATCATGGAAACCGAGCTGTGGCCCAACCTGTTCCGCGCCATCCGCAAGCGTGGGCTGCCGCTGCTGGTGGCCAACGCGCGGCTGTCGCCGCGTTCGTTCCGCGGCTACGGCCGACTGCGCCGCTCCATCGCCGGCGTGCTGGCCGACTGCACCGAAGTGGCGGCGCAGAGCGAGGCCGACGCCGAACGCTTCCGCAGTCTCGGCGCGCCAAGGGTCAGCGTGATGGGCAACATCAAGTTCGACATGGCGGTGCCGGAGGAACAGCTGCGGCGCGGGCGCGAACTGCGCGCGGCGCTGGGCACCGCAAGGCCGGTGTGGATTGCCGCCAGCACCCATGAAGGCGAGGAGCAGGCGGCCCTCGACGCCCAGCGCGAACTATTGAAGCGGTATCCAGACAGCGCCCTGATTCTGGTGCCGCGCCACCCGCAGCGCTTCGACGAGGTGGCGAAGCTGATCGAGCGGAGCGGCCTGGTCAGTGCCCGCCGCAGCCAGGCGGCGCCGGATACACACGCGCAAGTGCTGCTCGGCGACAGCATGGGCGAAATGTTCGCTTACTTCGCCGCGGCCGATGTGTCCTTCGTCGGCGGCAGCCTGGTACCGGTGGGCGGGCATAACGTGCTGGAGCCGGCGGCGCTGGGCCTGCCGGCGCTGTTCGGTCCGCAGATGCACAACTTCATCGCGGCGCGCGACCTGTTGCTGGGCTGCGAGGCTGCGCAGGTGGTCGGCGATACGGAACAGTTGACGGGCGCCCTCGCCACCTTGTTCGGCGACGCGGCACAACGCGCGCGGATGGGCCAGGCCGGCAAGGCCGCGGTCGAAGCCAACCGCGGCGCCCTGGCCAAACTGCTGGCCCTGCTCGGGATTGCCGGAACGGCCTAGTCCTGCTTGGCCGGTGCCGGCGCGGCCATCGAGGTCACCGCCGGCAGCGGTTCGCGCTTGCGCGAGCGCCACAAGCCGTCGGCCGCGTAAATCGCCAGCGCCGCCCAGATCAGGCCGAAGCCCTGCGCCTGCACCCCGGTGAACGGTTCGCCGAACAGGAACACGCCGGTGAGCAGCTGCAGGGTCGGGCCGACGTACTGGACGATGCCGACCAGGGAATAGGAAATCTGCCGCGCGCCGTAGGCGAACCAGACCAGCGGCACCGCCGTCATGGCGCCGCCGGCGACCAGCATGAAGTCCAGGT
>JAQGNS010000011.1 GCA_028291705.1 Nevskia sp. | reverse complement strand
AGGTCGACGCAGCGCGCCTCGTGTTCCGGGCCTTCCGCCTGGGTGATGCTGAAGCCGGGGGCTTCGGTCGTTTCCTGTGGAGCGGTTACGCCGAGTACCGCATCGAGGAAACGCGTGCGCGCATCTTCCGCGGCGGCCAGCGGTTCCGGTTCGCGGCCCAGCTGTGCGCAGAAGGCCAGGGTTGCCGCGGCGTCGCGGCCGCTGCTGCGGCCGTGCAGCCAGACTTCGGGTACGACACTATCGGGGACACACGCCAGCGCCAGGCGCTCGGCGCCGGCAAGGGTGTCGAAGCCGGCGAGGTAAAGGGTCTCATCCGCTTGCAGATCGGCGAAAGCCGAGCGCAGCGAGGCGGCGTAGGCCGCCGCCGGACTGCGTTCCGCGGTTTCTTCGAGGAAGGCGCGCCACAGGGTGTGGATGATCTGCGCTTCACGTGATAGCGCGGCGAGCGGGCGGGCGCCGTAGGCGGTGACCAGCTTGCCGGCGAAGGCCTCGGCATCCTCGGGCAGGGTGATCGCGTTGAGGCTCAGTTCCTCGAACAGGGAAAACAGCGCCTCGGCCAGCTGCCACAGGTTCTGGCCGGGAAACAGGTTGCGGTAACGGCGCAGCGCTTCCACCAGGATCAGGCGGCACTCGGCCGGCGCCACGGCCACGGGGCCGCTGCCGCGTTCGGCGGCGAATTGCTGCAGGGTGAGGAGGCGCGGCCCGAGCAGGGCGGCACCAGTTTGCGCGGCGAGGTGGCGGCGCAGCTGCGTCACCGCGCCGCTGACGGGCAGCAGCACGGTGACGCGGGACAGGTCGGGCAGATCGGCGCGATGCCGGGCCAGGATGGCCTGCGCCAGCCGCTCGGCCAGGTCGGCCTGCGGCGGCAGCAGCAGGGCGCGGGCGGTGTTCATCGCGCGCGCGGTTTCATGGTCGATTTAGCGGCAGAGCAGTCCGCCGCGGCGGATCAGCGCTCGAGCAGCTTGAACTTGTCCGGCTTGCCGTCCCATTCCTTGGAATCGGGCAGTCCTTCCTTGCGCTCGGTGATCACCGGCCACTGGCGGGCCAGCTCCTTGTTCAGGGGCAGGAAATGCGCCTGGTTGGCGGGCAAGTCGTCCTCGGCCACGATGGCGTTGGCCGGGCACTCGGGTTCACACAGGGTGCAGTCGATGCACTCTTCCGGGTCGATGACCAGGAAGTTGGGACCTTCGTGGAAGCAGTCCACCGGGCAGACTTCCACGCAGTCGGTGTATTTGCACTTGATGCAGTTTTCGATAACGACAAAGGTCATGGCAAGCCGGTCTATCTGAAGGTAAGAGGTCCAGGTCGAAACCTGGACGAAGCCTGAATGCGGTACAGCGGACGCTGATTTTAAGCCAAAGCGGAGCGCAGTAGGGCTTTTGCTTCTCATTCGCCCGTGGCGCGCGGCCGGCGCAGCAGTTGCGCCAGCCGCTCCGCCGCGGTGCCGACAGTTTCCAGTTCCGCAGGATCCAGGTCCTCCAGCAAACGGACGAGACGCTGCACCCGCTGCCGGCGGCCGCGCTGCATCAGGCTGATGCCCGCCGGAGTGGCGCTGACATGAACCACGCGGCGGTCCCTGGCGTCCGTCTCCCGCGCCGCCAAGTTCGCGGCAACCAGGGCGTCCACCAGCCGACTGATGGTGGGGGCGGCGACCTGCTCGATCCGCGCCAGGGCACCGATGGTCTGCGGGCCGCCGAACACCAGCACCGACAGCGCCGACAGCTGCGCCGGCCCCAGGCCCAGGCTCAGGTCTTCCTCGCGCAGCTGCCGCAGCAGGTGGATCGCCACGCTGTGCAGGCGGTCGGCGACGGCCTCGGTGGGGGTGGGCTCGGGTGTGGTCTTGAGCATGGGCTTGACTGGGCGAGGGCTCCGGGTAGATATTTAGCCTATGCTAACTAATTGGGGTGAGCGATGAAAGCATCGACGAGGGAATCACTCGGGATTTCGAAGATCGGGCAGATCGCCGTGCCGGTGTCCGACGTGGCTAGGGCCGAAGCGTTCTACCGCGATGTGCTCGGCTTGAAGCACCTGTTCACCGCCGACGGCAAGCTGGCTTTCTTCGATTGCGGCGGGACCCGGCTGATGCTGGCGCCACCGGAAAACGGGCAGGAACTGAAGCGCGGTTCCATCCTGTACTTCCTGGTGCCGGAGATCGCCGCCGCGTTCGGCCGCCTGGAGGCGCAAGGGGCGAAGATCGTCCATGCGCCGCACCTCATCGCCAAGATGCCCGACCACGATCTGTGGATGGGCTTTTTCGAGGACAGCGAGGGCAATACCCTGGCACTGATGGCGGAAGTCAGGGCCTGAATCCAGGTCCCGGCTTCATTTCAACGAAGTCTGGGCCGGACCGATAGGCTTGCTCGGCTGCATCTTCGGATTGACCTTGCAGCTGGTACTGACGGCCGCCGCCGCGTGGAAGCGCGTCCACTGCCGCTGGTATACCGCGTCGGTGATGCCCAGCATGTCCTGCTTCGACAGCTCCGGGTACTGCATGTTGTAGTACACCGGGTTCTGGTCGAAGGAACTGGCGATCATCGTCTGGGTGAACTCCAGTTCCCGGTTCTGCGCCACGCCCATGGCGAAGTCCACCGCGTCCGCGCACCACTCGTCGCTGTGATCGGTGACCAGCAGGGCCGGCGGCTGGGCTTCGGCCTTGGCCTTGCAGGATTTGCTCATCGCCGCCGCGGCGCGGAAGTGACTCCAGCGCTGCTTGTAGACGGTGCCGGCGATGTGCTGCATGTCGGCCTTGCTCAGGTCCGGATACTGCTGGATGAA
>JAQGNS010000614.1 GCA_028291705.1 Nevskia sp. | reverse complement strand
TGCTCTTCCGATCTGATCGAGATGGGCGAGGTGATTGCCACCATCGAGCGCGAGTTCGGCCGGCTCGACGGCGTGGTCCACGCCGCCGCGCATTTCACCGTGTTCACCCCGCTGTCCGACGTGGCGCCGCGCGACTGGATGGAAGGCCTGCAGGTCAACCTCACCGCCGCCTACACCCTGACCCGACTGAGCCTGCCGCTGCTGGAAAAGAGCGCCGACGCCAGCGTGGTATTCCTCACCGATCCTTCCGGGCAGGACAACAAGGCCTATCGCGGCGCCTTCGGCATCGCCAAGTACGCGGTCGAGGGCATGATCAAGAGTTGGGCCTCCGAGCTGGAAAAGAAGACCCAGCTGCGTCTCAATGCCTACGATCCCGGCCCGCTGCGCACCTTCCTGCGCCTGAAGGGTTACCCGGGCGAAGATGCGCAGATGGTGCCGGAGCCGGTCAGCGCCATGCCGGGGCTGTTGTACCTGCTGGGGCCGGACAGCGCCGGCCACAGCGGCCAGCGCTTCAGCACGGCCGGCTGATCCAGCTTACTGTCGCGGCTTCGGCTTTGAAGTTTTCCGCTCGGACTTCTTGCGGTCCCGTTCCATGCCGACCTGGGTCAGCACGCGGTTCATCTCGTCCGGGGTCAGCTCGCGGTAGCCCCCGGATTTGACGCCACGGCCCAGTTCGACGGGGCCGTAACGCACACGGATCAGGCGGCTCACCTGCAGGCCCTGCGACTCGAGCAGGCGCCGCACCTCGCGGTTGCGGCCTTCCTTCAGGGTCGCGCGCCACCACTGGTTGGCGCCCTCGCCGTCTTCGTTATCGCCTCGCACGAAGCTGTCGAAGTGCGCCATGCCGTCTTCCAGCATCACGCCCTTGCGCAGGTTGCGCAGCACCTCGTCCGTCATCTCGCCGAGTACGCGCACCGCGTACTCGCGCTCCATCTCGAAACTCGGATGGGTCAGGCGCCGCGCCAGCTCGCCGTCATTGGTCAGCAGCAGCAGGCCGGAGGTGTTGATGTCGAGGCGGCCGACCGCGATCCAGCGGCCGGATTCGAGGTCCGGCAGCTTCTTGAAGATGGTCTTGCGCCCTTCAGGATCGTCACGCGTGACCAGTTCGCCGACGCGCTTCTTGTACAGCAGCACCCGGGTCGCGGCCTGCTTGGCGCCCAGGCGTACCGCCTTGCCGTCGACCTTGACCCGGTCCTTGGCGTCGATCCTCTGGCCCAGCGTGGCCGGCTCGCCGTTGACGCTGATGCGTCCCTCTTCGATGAGGGTTTCGATGGCGCGGCGCGAGGCCACGCCGGCTTCCGCCAAGACTTTCTGGATGCGCTCGCTCAATGGGAGGCCGCGTCGTCGGACGACGGGTGATCTTCTGCGCCGCCTTCCTGCGTGTCTACTTCGTGCGCGCCGTCATCCTGCACATCATGGTCGTGCACACCTTCATCGTGCGTGCCTTCGTCATGCGCGCCGTCTTCCGATACTTCGTCCTGCGGCATGTCGTCGTCAACCATTCCTTCGTCAATCATCTCTTCTTCGGGCGCATCTTCATCCAGCGCTTCATGGATGAGGGAACCATCATCGTGCGACTCCGGCAACGCGGCGCCGGCATTCATCGGCCCCTCGGGATCGAAACCATCGGCCTCCGCCTCGCGCTCGGCGCGCAGCTCGGCCACAGCATTGGTGTTCTGGCCGAGACGCTTCATCGCCGCTTCGAGCTGGTCCAGGTCCTTGATCTCCGGCAGCGTCGGCAACTGGTCCAGGGACTTGAGGTTGAAGTCGTCGAGGAACTGCGGCGCGGTGCCGTACAGCGCCGGGCGGCCCGGGACTTCCTTGTGGCCCACTTCACGCACCCAGCCGCGTTCCAGCAGGGTACGCAGAATATTGGTGGACACGGCGACGCCGCGCACATCCTCGATCTCGCCGCGGGTGATGGGTTGGCGATAAACGATCAGCGCCAGCGTCTCCAGCAGGGCGCGCGAATACTTCGGCGGCTTTTCCTGCCACAGCCGCCCGATCCACTCGCCGAACTCGGCCCGTACCTGCAAGCGCCAGCCGCTGGCCACTTCCTGCAACTCGCAGGCGGTGTCGGCGTAGCGGGTACTCATGCGCTCCAGCGCAGCGCGCAGGTCCTTGCGGCCGAGATTGAATTCGGACGCGACCAGCTTCTGCATCTGCTCCAACGGCAGCGGCGCATCGGCGGCGAGCAGCAAGGCTTCCAGAATCAGTTCCAGGCGGCGGCCGTAGCCTTGTTCGGCAACCGGCTCAGCGGGCAACTGGTCCGTAACGTGCTCGGGGAGTTGATCGTGGTGCCCGGCTTCGGGCCCGACTTCAGATTCGGCTTCCGCCTGCTCCGCGAGGTGTTCTTGCACGTCTTCGCCGGCCTGCTCGGGCGCCTCTGACGCCGGCTCAACGGGCTTCCCGGGCGAGTCTTGCGTGGTCTCGGCGGCCGGTTCGGCGGTGGCCTCGTCGAGGTCCTTTTCGGGTGTATCGTTCATGATTCCTCAATCGCAGTTTCACGCGCCCGCGCGGTTTCCACCGTCAGCGGGGCGAACGGCGCCGGCTGCCCGATCTCGAGCAGTCCGGCCTTGACCAG
>JAQGNS010000378.1 GCA_028291705.1 Nevskia sp. | reverse complement strand
CTTCAAATCATCCAGCTTGTCGTCAGCATCCGGCGACGTGAGCAACTGCGCGACCAAACCGGCGATCCCTGGGACGGTCGTTCGCTGGAATGGGCCACCGCGTCGCCGCCGCCGGCCTTCAATTTCGCGGTGTTGCCGCAGGTATCCGGTGAAGACGCCTATTGGGAGTTCAAGCACCGCGCAACGGGCCAAAGCAGACCCGACCAGGAGCCGGAGTATCGGGATATCGAGATCCCGCGCAACTCGGCGACCGGCTTCGTCTGCGCCTTCTTCGCCACCATGATGGGTTTTGCATTGATCTGGCACATCTGGTGGATGGTTGCCGCGGGAGCAGTCGGCGCCTTCGCCACGTTCGTGGTGTTCGCCTGGCGCGACCATGATGAGGATGTAGTCCCGGCGCGGGAAGTCGCGCGGATCGACCGCGGCAACCGGGCGCGGCGTCACGGGCACCCTGGCGGAGAGGTTGTCGCATGAGCACGATTGCACTGACGGATGCGCATCATGGCTCGGTCGCCGGCCGCGAGTGGAGCGGTCCTGCGTCCAAGCGTATCGTCACCGGCTATGGCTTCTGGATCTTCATCCTCAGCGACATGGTGATGTTCTCGGCCCTGTTTGCGACCTATGCCGTGCTGCTCGGGCAGACGGCGGGCGGACCGGGCGGACGCGAGCTGTTCGACCTGCGCAATGTCGCGATCGAGACCGGCTTCCTTCTGGCGTCGAGCTTTACGTGCGGCCTCGCCTCGATCGCGGCGGACACGCGCCAACCAACCTGGTTTCAGCTTGCGATGGCCGTCACCTGCGCCTTCGGGCTCGGCTTTCTCTTCCTTGAGGTTCAGGAATTCGCCAGCCTGGTCGCACGCGGCGCGGGGCCGACGCGCAGCGCATTTCTGTCGGCGTTCTTCACGCTGGTAGGCTGCCACGGGCTGCACGTCTCAGCCGGCATCCTGTGGCTGCTGACGATGATGACGCAGGTTCTCGCCAAGGGGTTTCGCGCGGACATCCAGCGCCGCATCCTGTGCTTTGCACTGTTCTGGCACGCGCTCGACATCATCTGGATCGCCGTATTCACCGTGGTGTACTTGATCGGGAGTGCGAGATGACCCAAGGACGCGATGAAGTCTTCGACAACGCCGAACTCGCACCCGGCGATGAGCACGCCGAAGGTGGCGTCGGAGCGCGGGTACTCGGCTATCTGACCGGATTGGGACTCGCCATCCTGCTGACGGCGACCTCTTTCTTTGTCGCCGGCACCGATCTGGTGTGGGAGCCAAGCATTCCGGTGGCACTTGTCGTGCTTGCGATCGCGCAAATGGGCGTCCACCTGGTGTTCTTCCTCCACATCACCACCGGACCCGACAACACCAATAACGTGCTGGCGCTGGCGTTCGGTATCCTGATCGTCATCCTTGTGATGGGCGGATCGCTCTGGATCATGGCGAACCTCAATCACAACATGATGCCGATGGATCAGCTCATGCAGATGCAGCGGTAGGATTTACCTGGTTCTGGCCAGGCAAAAGCGCGCGTGACGTCAGAAGCTCCATCAGTTTCCCCCGGTGCCACGGGCATCGTCCGCCATCGCCGCTTCACCGCGATCGGGTGACGCGCTGAGTTGGACGTCGCTTTTGAATACATGCGATCTGACGAGCGATACGGCCTGCTCACCAGCCAACATACCGAGGAGGCCGAGAAGAGCGATCGCGGGCGGTGCCGGAGACCGCACTTTAACGAGCCCGTAGACTACTCCGACGGCCACACCCAGGATAACAGAAGCGAGATAAGGCCGCATCGAATGCTCCTTGGCGCCAAAGGCCATTTACAATTTGCGCGGCGTCATTCCGGGGCGCGCCAGCGGGTCCGCGCAAAGCGCGGCCCGATGGTGCGAACCCGGAATCCAGACCAGATTGCTGGATTCCGGGTCTGCGCCAAGAGTGGAGTGCACCCCTGTAGTGAGACACGGTAATCAGGGACAGGTTGTGCCAGCCGCGTGTGACGGCTGTGCAGGTTGAGAGATAGGGGCCGCAGTGCGGGGCTGCTGCGCAGCAGCCCCGCACTGCGGTAGATTTGCTTCGAACTCGGCGGGGGGCCGGTAGGCCAGCGCCGAGTGCAAGCGTTGACGATTGTACACCTCCTCAATGAAGGCGCCGATGGCATTCTTGGCATGCTGCGCGTCACGGTAGGTTTGACCGTTGACCTCCTCCTGCTTGAGGGTCTTCATGAAGCTCTCCGCCTTGGCATTGTCATAGGGATTGCCGACTCGGCTCATGCTTGCGGCAATGTCGTGCTGCTGGAGCAGTTCGATGTAGTCGCGGCAGGCGTATTGGGTGCCGCGGTCAGAGTGGTGGATCAGGCTGCCGGGCATCGGCCGGCGGGCCTCAAGCGCCATCGAGAGCGCGGCGATCGCCAGGCCCGCCTCCAGGTGCGTTTCCAGCGCCCAGCCGACTACGCGCCGGCTGAAGGTATCGAGCACGACCGCGAGATAGGCAAACTCTTCCTGCAGCCGGATGTAGGTGATGTCCGCCACCCAGAGCTGGTCAAGGCTGCTTGGCATCATGCCGCGGGCCAGGTTCGGCATCACGCGCCAGCCATGGCGCGAGTCCGTCGTGACAGGCACGAACGGCTTTTGCCGCAGGCACAGCAGATTGTCCTGCTGCATCAGGCGCAGCACGCGTTTGCGGTTCACCGCAAAACCTTCCCGGCGCAGCTGCGCGGCGATCCGGCGATAGCCGTAATGCCGGTGCGCCAGCGCCAGTCGTTGGATCGCGTCCCGCACCGTGGTTTCTTCCGCACGCGGGGCAGAACTCGCCCAGTGCCGGTAGTAGCCGGCCCGGCTGACGCCAGCCAGCACGCACATCCGCTCGATCGTGAGTTCGCCTTGCGACAGGGGGATCGTCATCGTTTGGATGACCGCGTAGACCCCGTCACGCCAGGTCCGGCGTTCGGCCGGCGTGCTTCCCTGACCCGCCGCAAGGCTTGTCGAAAAAAATCGAGTTCGATCTGCTGCTGGCCGACCTTGCGCTCAAGTTCGGCAATACGTTCTGGCGCGCAAGTGTCGCCAGCCGCGACATCTCGCGACCGCTCCTTTACCCTCGACGCGACGACGCCATCGCCCTTGCGCGGTCGACCCAGCGGCCGGAGCGCTTCCGCTCCGCCCGCCCGGAACAGTTTCCGCCACGCATAGAGATCCTTGCGCAGCACCGTCAGCTCTTCTGAAAGAGCCCTTATCTGCTCGCCCGCCAAAATCCGGCGAACCACTTCAAGCTTGAATTCCCGGCTGAATTTACGGGGTGACTTGTTGGGCATCCGTCCTCCGATAGAGAACTGTCCCTAATTTCCCGTGTCTCACTTTTGGGGTCCACTCCAAGAGGCGCATCCCGGAATGGCGGGGCGAACTTTGCGCACATGCCGCGCCTCAGTTTCTGCGAGGCAGAAAGACGTGCTTGCTTAAGCCTGTTCCCTTTTCGACCGCGGTATAGGCATCGATCGCTTGATCCAACGACCAACTCTGAACCGGTGAGGTTCGCAAATAGCCGTCCTCGAAGCCTGCTCGAAGTTCATCCATGATCTTCGCGATCGCGGGGCCTGTAAGCTTCATGGTATCGACGCCGATCAGGCGCGAAAGATTGTGATAGAAGTCGACCAGGCTGAATTCGACCCGCCCACTACCGATGCTCGTGATTGCCACCTGCCGACCACCGAGTCGAAGCGACTTCAAGCACGGTTCGAACATCGGGCCGCCGACGGCGTCGAATACCAGGTCGGCGCCCTTCCCATTCGTCAAGGCTTTGACCTCGACAGGAAGCTCCTTAGCCCTGGTGTTTATAAAGGCATCGACGTCGGAGGACTTGTCGGAAATGTCCGCTCCGATGACTTTCGCCTTCTTCCAGTACGCGATCTGTGTGGCCGCCTTGCCGACCGCGCCCAGGGCACCGGTGATCAATACGGTCTCTCCCGGCTGGATATTGGCCGCATCAACCAGACCCGACCATGCAGCGAGATAGGGAACGCCGACCGCGGATGCCTGTTCCATCGAAAGACTCGCCGGTTTCTCGGAGAGCCCGTCCGAGCTGACGACGACATATTGCGCGTGGGTGCCATCATGCGAAACGCCAAATCCCGCGCCGCTCCCCCAAACCTCCTTGCCCGTCCAACCGTCGCCGGCCACCACCACTCCGGCAAAGTCTCGCCCCGGAATACGCGGCAGGGAGGCCTTGAAGACACCGGCGACGTTTTTCACGTCGCTGGGATTGATGGCGGAGGCGTGCAGTTCGACGAGTGCCTCCCCCGGCTTGAGATCGGGCACCGGCAATTGCTGAATCGAGAGGACCGGCGGCGGCCCGTATTTTGCGAAGCGAAGGGCTTTCATGATCGTCATCAGTGTTCTCCAAACGATATTCTGGTCGCCGGGATATCAAGTCTTGCGCCACACTTAATCCGGAAGCTTCACCTTGAAGATGGTGAAAGGACCGGAGCGCGGCAGATTGTTCTTGAACGCCACTTCCCAGAGATGGGAATCGGCGATGTAGAGGTAACCGCCGCTGATCGCAAAACCGTCCGCCCAGGAAAGTTTCGAGGGGTCACTGACAAAGATTCTCGAGCGCAGCTGTTTGTCCGGAGTCGGGGTGAGCGCGACCACGGTGCGGTGTTCGAGATCGCCGGCATAAAGCATGCCTTTTCCATCCATGATGAGACCACCGCTCAGCACGGAACTGCCGAGATACTCGACCGTCCCGGCAAGTTCCACCTCGGAGAGCTTGGTATCGCGCAAGGCTGAAGTCGGCACGCGCCAGTAATTATGATCGGTCAGCGGGCGGAAGTAGAGCCACTGCGCATCCGGCGAAAGTGCGATGCCATCGGCCTGAACCGCCGTCACCGAACCGTCCGGCCGCAGCGCGACCTCGTTGCCGATCATCAGGTGCTGGCTGGGATCGGCGAAGGTGGAACGGTCGCCGACCAGCACCTGCCGGGCTTGCCC
>JAQGNS010000592.1 GCA_028291705.1 Nevskia sp. | reverse complement strand
ACTGTGGGTGAAGACCAGCAGGGTGTTCTCCACCACTTCGCGGTAGACGCCGCCCAGCCAGAGGTCCTTGCCTTCGGGCGAGCGCATGCAGGAGCGCCACTTGCCGCCGGGGCGCACATCGCCCTCGTTGTGGGTGAAGACGAAGCCGCGCGGACACGACCAGCGGGACATGTCCTTGGTCCAGGAGCGGTAGACCAGGGCGCGTGGAGCGTCGAACACACGCGTCATCACCAGTTCCAGGTCCGCCGAGGGCTCGGCGGCGTAGTCATTTCTTCTTGCGTTCATGTTTCTTCTCCTTGCCTTGCAGTTCATTGAGGTAGATATCGAGACGGTCGAAGCTCTCGTCCCAGTAACGCCGGTATTCCTCCACCCAGGCGGCGATGTCCTTCAGCGGGCCGGCCTGCAAGCGGCATGGCCGCCACTGCGCTTCGCGGCCGCGCGCGATGAGGCCGGCGTGCTCGAGCACCTTGAGGTGCCGCGATACCGCGGGCAGGCTGATGTCGAAGGGCTCGGCCAGTTCCTGCACCGAGACCTCGCCATCCGCCAGCCGCGCCAGGATGGCGCGCCGCGTGGGATCGGCCAGGGCGGCGAAGGTGGTGCTGAGGCGGTCGGGTGTCATCGGCGGGTGTGGCTCCGTATTTAACCAATCTGTTAAATACAATACTCCGACTTTCCGGCGGGTGCAAGCGGGGTCACTTCGCCGGTCAGGCGGGATCGACCTCAACGGGAACCATACGATCCGGTGCCGTGCCGCGCGCCTGAATCCGGTACCGGCCGGGACTCTCGCCGAACAGGCGCTTGAAGGCCTGACTGAACGCGGTCTCCGACTCGTAGCCGATGCGCTCGGCGATCACCGCCAGGGTGTCGCGCCCTTCCTTCAGCGCGCTGCGCGCCTTGGCCATGCGCCAGCGGATCAGGTATTCCAGCGGCGGCAGGCCGACCAGCACACGGAAGCGTTCGGCGAAACTGGTGCGGGACATACCGACCGCCGCGGCGAGGTCTTCGACCTTCCAGCGCCGCGCCACGTCACCGTGCATGAGGTGCAGAGCGCGGCCGGTGCGGGCGTCGGCCAGCGCGCCGAGCCAGCCGACCGGACGCGTCTCCGAATCGAGGTAGGCGCGCAGGATGTTGACCAGCACGATGTTGGCGAGGCTGCCCGCCATCGCCGCCGCGCCGGGGCGCGCGGCTTCGGTCTCGAAGCCGATCAGCGCCAGCGCCGCGCCGAGCGAACGCGCCTGCGGCGAGTCGCCGCGGATGTGGATCAGCGGCGGCAACAAGTCGAGCAGCAGACCGCTCAGGTCGTCGTCGAAAGTGAAGCGGCCACCGGCGCCGACGGTGCGCAGGCCGCCGGTGCCGTAGCGGATGATGCCGTCCTCGCAGAGGTGTTCGGCGAAGGTGCGGGAGCCGTCCAGCAGCGGCGCGGCGGGATCGCTGGCGAAGCAGTACGGCAGACCGTTGCTGAGCAGGTAGAAGTCCCCCGCTTCCATCTTCACCGGCGCGAGCACGCCCTCGATCCACAGCCAGCGCGCGCCTTCGATCACCCCGCCGAACTTGAGGTGCTGGTAGCCGGGGAAGCGCATCGCCCAGGGGCCGGCGGCTTCCAGCCGTGCTGAAAGCACGCTTTGCACCTTGAGCAGGGAGAAAACGTCGGAAAGCGGGTCCATAGGGAAATTACGGACGATCCAATAGGAAATATGGAGGATTCAATATGGACCGAACGGGCTTACGGCGCAACAATGCCAGCCATCGAAATCGCGAAGATACTCACCATGACCCCGACCCACATGAAAGCCTGGCGCCTGGCAGGACTGGGCGGCGCGCTCGCCCTGAAGGATGTGCCGGTGCCGCAGCCGCGCCCGGGCAGCGTGCTGGTGCGCATGCAGGCCTCGGGGCTGATGTCGTACCTGAAGGCCTATGTCGCCGGAGAACTGCCCCATTACAACCCGCCGCCGGGTGAATTCACCATCGGCACCAATAGCGTTGGTGTGGTGGAAACGGTGGGCCGCGATGTCTGGCACCTGAAGCCCGGGCAACGCGTGGTGCTGTCTTCGCACTTCGCGGCGCGCGACAACGTCGATGATCCGGCGCAGGTACTGATCGGTCTCACCGCGGGTGCCGGGGCTGAGGCAGTGCTGGCCGACTGGCCGGACGGCACGCTGGCCGAATACGCGCTGCTGCCGGTGGAGGCGGTGACACCCGCCGAGGGCCTGGATCATATCGACGCGGCGCAGCTCGCGGCGGTCGGCCGCTGCATCATTCCCTATGGCGGCCTGCTGCGTGGACGGCTTGCGGCGGGTGAGACGCTGATCGTCAACGGTGCTACCGGCGCTTACGGCAGCGCCGCTGTGCTGCTCGGCGTGGCCATGGGCGCGGCGCGTGTCGTCGCCGCTGGCCGCAATGCGGCGGCGCTGGAAGCGCTGGCCCGCGCTGCCGGCGCGCGCGTTTCCACCGTGGTGCTGAGCGGCGACAGGGTGGCCGACACCCGCGCGCTGCGCGCGGCCTGTGATGGCGGCGCACACCTCGCCTTCGACATGGTGGGACAGGCGAAGGACCCCGGCTCCACCCTCGCCGCTTTGCACAGCCTGCGCCGCGGCGGCCGGCTGGTGCTGATGGGCAGCATGAGCGCCGAGCTGCCGATCCCCTACACCACGCTGATGCTGAACAGTTGGGAGATCCTCGGGCAGTTCATGTACCCGGCGGACGCTTACCGACGCCTGCTCGACCTGCTGCGCAGCGGGCTGCTCGATATCAACCCGATCAAACCGAAGGTCTATCCGCTCGCCGAATTGCCACAGGCGATGGACGCCGCCGCCGGCGCCGGCAATCTCGACTACATCGTGATGCGGCCCTAGGCCGTATCGACACACACAAGGAATCCCCATGCCCAGTCAACAAACGCCCATCCATTCCGGCTTCGGCCGTAGCAGCACCGCATTGGAAGTACTCGGCGACGCGGACTTGCGCGGCAGGACGGCCATCGTCACCGGCGGTCATTCCGGCATCGGCCTGGAGACCACACGGGCGCTGGTGCAGGCGGGCGCCACAGTGGTGGTGCCGGCACGTACGCCGGAGCGGGCGCGCGAAGCCCTTGCCGGCATCCCGCATACCGAAATCGGCCAGCTCGATCTGCTCGATCCGCGGTCCATCGATGCTTTCGCCGCCGCCTTTCTCGCCAGCGGCCGCCCGCTGCACCTGCTGATCAACAACGCCGGCATCATGGCGGTGCCGTTGACGCGCGATGCGCGCGGCTATGAGCATCATTTCTCCGCCAATCACCTGGGCCACTTCCAGCTTGCCGCGCGCTTGTGGCCGGCGCTGAAGCAGGCCGGCGGGGCGCGCGTCGTTGCGCTCTCCTCGGGCGCGCATCGCCGCGCCGCGATGGACTTCGACGATCCGCATTACGAGCGGCGCGCGTATGAGAAGTGGCAGGCCTATGGCCAGTCCAAGACCGCCAATGCCTTGTTTGCGCTGGCGCTGGATCGCAGGGGCGAGCCGCATGGCATCCGCGCCTTTTCCCTGCACCCGGGACGGATCGAAACCAATTTGCAGCGCCACATCACGCTGGCGGAGTTGCAGGCGCAGGGCTTCCGCGACGAGAACGGCGAGATTCCCGCCGAGCAGCGCGCCTTCTACAAGACGGCGCAGCAGGGCGCGGCGACTACCGTGTGGTGCACCACCAGCGCGGCGCTTGTGGGCATGGGCGGGGTCTACTGCGAGGATGTGGATATCGCGCGGGCCGTGCCGGCCGATCACCAGCCGCTCGATGGCGTGCTGCCCTGGGCCAGGGATGCGGAAGCGGCGGAACGGCTGTGGGCGTTGAGCCGCCAATTGACCGGCAGCGATTTGCGGCAAGAAGGCTGAGGCAGCGGGGGCGCAGCCACCAGCCTGCCTTCATTCACGAGGCCCGGGGCGCCCGGTTTGCCCGGCACGGGCTTGCATCCCGTGCCGGGGCTTCAGTTCATCGACTGCGCTCAAGGTTGCGCGGTGAAGATGGTGACGTTGTCGTCGTTGGTATTCGCCATCACCAGGTCGAGCCTGCCATCGCCGTTGAGATCGCCGGCGACCACGGCCTCGGCGCCTCTGCCAGCTGCCTCAGCCTTTCGTTTCGCTCAGCAGGATCTTGAATTTCGAGTTCAGGCTGCTGAGGCAGGCATTGAGCTCGAGCTTGTTCAAGGTGTAACGGCCCTGCAGGTCGGTGAGGCGGTCGAGCGCCCTTTGCAGATCCGCCGGGCTGCGCGCGGTGTGGATCTGCAATTCCAGCAGGC
>JAQGNS010000564.1 GCA_028291705.1 Nevskia sp. | reverse complement strand
GCCGGATCGCGCGCCCCATACAAAAGCGTGGCCCTGGCCTTGCCAATACGGGCGCGGACTTCTTCGACGGCCGGATTGACGGCCAGCTCGTCGCGGTAGTCCTGGGTGAACTGCGCGAACCGGTCCGGACGGTGGTCGAACCATTTGCGCAGCTCCGGGCTGGGCGCGATGTCCTTGCTCCACAGGTCCAGCGCTGCCGCTTCCTTGCTCACGCCGCGTGGCCACAGGCGATCGACGAGGATGCGGACACCGTCGGTTTCCGCAGGGGCGTCGTAGATCCGCTTGGTGGTGATCGTCGCCATGGCTCGGTTCCACTGTCCGGGGGGTGCCGGGAATCACGGCACAGTCTATCGGGCAGCGGCTCTGGGTCAAAGTTCTGGCAGGAAGCGTGCGCGGCTAGACCGTCAGGTGGTGCCGCACCATTTCGTCGCTCAACTCGGCGATGGCGCCGTCCGCCACCAGCCGGCCCTTGTCGAGGATGCGGAAGTGGCTGGCGACGCGGCGCGCGAAGGGCAGCTTCTGCTCCACCAGCAGCACGGTCAGGCCCTGCTCGGCGTTGAGGCGCAGGATCAGGTCGCCGATCTCGTGGACGATGTTGGGCTGGATGCCCTCGCAGGGCTCGTCCAGGATCAGCAGGCGCGGCTCCAGGATGAGGGCGCGGCCGATGGCCAGTTGCTGCTGCTGGCCGCCGGAGAGGTCGCCGCCGCGGCGGCGGGCCATGCGCTTGAGCACCGGGAACAGGGCGTAGATGCGCTCCAGGGCGTCGGCCGGCGGCTTCCTGCGGGCGTAGAGTCCCAGCCGCAGGTTTTCCTCCACCGAAAGCTGCGGGAATATCTCCCGACCCTGCGGCACGTAGCCGATGCCCAGACCGGCGCGGCGGTCGGCGGCCTGCTTCACCAGGTCGGCGCCGTCGAACAGGATTTCGCCGGAAGCGAGCGGCAGCAAGCCCATCACGCTCTTCAGCAGCGTGGTTTTGCCCATGCCGTTGCGGCCCATCAGGCAGGTGCGCGAACCGGCCGGCACCGACAGGGCGACGTCCCACAGGGTGTGGCTGCTGCGGTAGAACTGGTTGACGCCGCGCAGTTCCAGCGCGCCGGTCGCCGCGTTGCTGGTATTCATCTGGCCCCCATTCGTGCCCTCACTCACCGAGATAGACCTCGACCACCTTGGGATCGGCCTGGACCTGGTCGATGGTGCCTTCGGCCAGCACCCGTCCCTCGTGCAGCACGGTGACGATGCGGGCAATGGACCGGACGAAGTCCATGTCGTGCTCCACCACCACCACGGAGCGCTCGCCAGCCAGACTCAAAAGCAGCTCGGCGGTGCGTTCGGTCTCCTGCGGGGTCATGCCGGCCACCGGCTCGTCCACCAGCAGCAGGCGTGGACGCTGCATCAACAGCATGCCGATCTCCAGCCACTGCTTCTGGCCGTGCGACAGGCTGCCGGCGCGGGCGCTGCTGCGCTCCAGCAGGCCGACCAGCTCCAGGGTGTGGCCGATCTCGTCGCGCTGCTCGCCGCTCAACTTGGCGGTGAGCAGCTTCCACGGCGACTTGTCGCCGGCCATCGACAGCTCCAGGTTTTCGAACACGCTGTGGTTCTCGAACACGGTGGGCCGCTGGAACTTGCGGCCGATGCCGGCCTGGGCGATGCGCGGCTCGTCCAGCGCCAGCAGGTCGATGTTCTGGCCGAACCAGGCGGAGCCGGCGTCGGGCCGGGTCTTGCCGGTGATGACGTCCATCATGGTGGTCTTGCCGGCGCCATTGGGGCCGATGATGCAGCGCAGTTCGCCGACGTCCACGTAGAGCGTCAGGGCGTCGAGCGCGCGGAAGCCGTCGAAGCTGACGGTGATGTCTTCCAGGTAGAGGATGGTGCCGTGGCTGGCGTCCAGTTCTTCCTGGCGCAGGGCTGAGCCGCGATGCCGCAGCAGACCCAGGTAGGGTTGCGCGATCCTGTTGTAGAGGCCGCCTGCGACGCCCTGTTTTCCGGTCTGGCTCATGAGGCGGCTCCGAGGCGCTGGCGCAGGAAGCCGACGATGCCCTGCGGCAGGAACACGGTGACGACGATGAACAGCAGGCCCAGGGCGTACAGCCACACTTCCGGCATGGCGGCGGTGAACCAGGTCTTGGCGAAGTTCACCAGCACCGCGCCGAGGGCGGCGCCGTAGAGGGTGTTGCGTCCGCCCACCGCCACCCAGATCACTACTTCGATGGAGTTGATCGGCGCGAATTCACTGGGATTGATGATGCCGACCTGCGGCACATACAGCGCGCCGGCGACGCCGGCCAGCACCGCGGAGAAGACGAACAGCCAGAGCTTGTAGGACTCGACCCGGTAGCCGATGAAGCGGGTGCGACTCTCGGCGTCGCGGATCGCCAGCACCACCCGGCCGAAGCGCGAGGCGGTGATAGTGCGGCAAGCGGCGTAGCCCAGAGCCAGGGCGGCCACCGTGGCCAGAAACAGGCCGACGCGGGTGGCGTCATGATGCAGGTCGAAGCCGAGCAGCTCCTTGAAATCGGTGAGACCGTTGTTGCCGCCGAAGCCCATCTCGTTGCGGAAGAAAGCCAGCAGCAGGGCGTAGGTCAGGGCCTGGGTGATGATGGACAGATACACCCCGGTGACACGGGAGCGGAAGGCGAACCAGCCGAACACCAGGGCCAGCAGACCCGGCGCCAGCACCACCAGCGGCATGGCGAGCGCGAAGTGGTTGAAGCCGTGCCAGTACCAGGGCAGCTCCTTCCAGTTGAGGAACACCATGAAGTCCGGCAGCAGCGGATCGGCGTAGACGCCGCGCGCGCCGATCTGCCGCATCAGGTACATGCCCATGGCGTAGCCGCCGAGGGCGAAGAACGCGGTGTGGCCGAGGCTGAGGATGCCGCAGTAGCCCCACACCAGGTCCACGGCGATGGCCAGCAGGGCGTAGCTCAGATACTTGCCCATCAGGGTGACGGTATACGTTGACAGGTGCAGCGCCGAGCCCTCCGGCACTGCCAGGTTGAGCAGCGGCACCAGCACCGCCAGGGCCAGCAACACGCCGTAGAAGACGCGGTGGCCGACGTCGCCGCCGAACAGCAGCCGGCCGGGAATGGCCGCGCGGGTTTGCACGAGATTCATCACATGCCCTCCGCGGCGCGGCCCTTCTGCGGGAACAACCCGCGCGGCTTGCGCTGGATGAACAGGATCAGGAACAACAGCACCAGGATCTTGGCCATGACGGCGCCGGCGTAGGGCTCCAGCAGCTTGTTGACCACGCCCAGGCCCATGCCGCTGATCAGGGTGCCCCACAGGCTGCCGACGCCGCCGAACACCACCACCATGAAGGTGTCGATGATGTAGGACTGGCCCAGGTTGGGGCCGACGTTGGTGAGCTGCGACAGCGCCACCCCGGCGACGCCGGCAATGCCGGAGCCGAGGCCGAAGGTGAGCGCGTCGATGCGTTCGGTGCGCACGCCCATGGCCTTGGCCATGCCGCGGTTCTGCGCCACTGCGCGCACCTTCAGGCCGAGCGAGGTGCGGTTCAATACCAGGCGCAGCAGGGCGAACACGAGCAGGCTGAAGCCGAGGATGTAGACGCGGTTGCAGGTCAGCGAGAACAGGTCGTTGATCTGCCACAGCCCGCTCATCCACGACGGCGAAGCAACCGAGCGATTCAGCGGCGAGAACACGCTGCGCACCAGTTGCTGCAGCACCAGGGACACGCCGAAGGTGGCGAGCAGGGTTTCCAGCGGCCGGCCGTAGAGGAAGCGCACCACGCTGCGCTCGATGGCGATGCCCGCCAGGCCCGAGACCGCGAAGGCCGCCGGGATCGCCAGCAGCACGGCGGCGCCGGTGTTGTGCGGCAGCAACAACTGCATGACGTAGGCGGTGTAGGCGCCGAGCATCATCAGTTCGCCGTGCGCCATGTTGATCACGCCCATCACGCCGAAGGTGATGGCCAGGCCGATCGAGGCCAGCACCAGCACCGAGCCCAGGCTGAGGCCGAAGAACAGGGTTTCCAGCGCCTCGTAGAAACCGCGCCAGGTTTCGATATGCTGCACCGCTGCCAGGGCCGCAGTGCGCACCGCGGTGTCAGGATCGGCGCTGGTGTCGCGGGCCAGGGGCAGCAGGGCGTTGTAGACGTCGGGTGCGGTTTCGCCCTCGAGCGCCTTGACCGCCGCCAAGCGCTTGGCCGCGTCGGCATCGGACAGATCACCCAGGGCCAGGGCGACCTCGACCTGGTGCTGTACGCCGCGGTCCTTCTCGACGATGAGGTGCTGGCGTAATGCGGCCACGGTGTCTTCGTCGAGGTCGCGGCGCATCTGCTTCACGGCGGCGATGCGCACACGCGGCGCTGGGTCGGCCAGATCGTATTCGGCGATAGCCACCTTGAGCGTCTTGCGCAGGGCGTTGTTGTTGCGGACTTGCTCGAAGTCTTCGGACTTGCCGGTGCCGGCGGCCTGCAGGGTCAGCGGGTCGGTGAGGCTCAGTACATCGTCTTGCGTTTCCACCAGGAACAGCTTGCCGTCGCTCTGGCGCGACTGCAGCTTGTTGTCGAGCCAGGCGGCGAGCAGTTCGCGGCCGTGCGGCGGCTTCAGCTCGACCAGGCGGGCGACGATCTGCTGTCGGGTGGAAAAATCGGCCTGCGGCAGTGCCGCGAGCAGGCCGGGATAATCGGTGGGCAGGACGGTGTCGGAATCGCTTGCGGCTCCGGCATCGGCGTGCGCGTTGAAAAAGCAGGACAGCGACAACAGCAGCAACAACATGATTTTAAGTACAGGGGATCCGGCCATGCGCCCGGCATTGGCGATTCGTCCGACACACGGTTTCATGGTTGGTGATCCTCGAAGGAAAAAGAAAGGAGCCGGCTGCGACCGACGGGATGAAAACGCAGCCGGCTCAAGGCGTCATGAAGTCAGAAATTCTGGCCGGCGCACTTCTTGGTGACCGTGTTGTAGTTGCCGCACTTGAGGGTCACCCAATCGGCTTCGAGGTCCTTGCTGCCGGGGAGGTAGTCGGACCAGGCGTCGCCGGGCACCGTGCCCTTGGTCTTCCATACCACGTCGAACTGGCCGTCATCGCGGATCTCGCCGATGTAGACCGGCTTGGTGATGTGGTGGTTGGGCAACAGCTTGGCGATACCGCCGGTGAGGTTGGGGGTCTCCAGGCCGGGCAGCGTGTCGATGACCTTGTCGACGTTGGTGGTGCCGGCCTTCTGCACCGCCTTCACCCACAGGTTGAAGCCGATGTAATGCGCTTCCATCGGATCATTGGTGGTGCGCTTCGGGTTCTTGATGAAGTCGTGCCACTGCTTGATGAAGGCGGTGTTTTCCGGCGTCTTGATGCTCTCGAAATAGTTCCAGGCGGCCAGGTGGCCGAGCAGGGGCTTGGTGTCGACGCCGGAGAGTTCTTCCTCGCCGACCGAGAAGGCCACCACCGGGATGTCTTCGGCGGAGATCTTCTGGTTGCCCAGTTCCTTGTAGAAAGGCACGTTGGCGTCGCCGTTGATGGTCGAGACCACCGCGGACTTCTTGCCGGCGGAGCCGAACTGCTTGATCTTGGACACCTCGCTCTGCCAGTCGGAGAAACCGAACGGCGTGTAGTTGATCAGGATGTCCTCCGGCGCTACGCCCTTGAGCTTGAGGTAGGCTTCCAGGATCTTGTTGGTGGTGCGCGGGTAGACATAGTCGGTGCCTTCCAGCACCCAGCGTTTCACCTTCACTTCCTTCATCAGGTAGTCCACCGCCGGGATGGCCTGTTGATTGGGCGCAGCGCCGGTGTAGATGACGTTGCGCGAGGATTCCTCGCCTTCGTATTGCACCGGGTAGAACAGCAGGCCGTCGTCCTTTTCGATCACCGGCAGCACCGACTTGCGCGAGACCGAGGTCCAGCAGCCGAAGATCACGGCAACATGGTCCTTCTCCAGCAGTTCCGAGGCCTTCTCGGCGAACAGCGGCCAGTTCGACGCCGGGTCGACCACCACTGGCACCAGTTTCTTGCCCAGCAGGCCGCCCTTCTTGTTCTGCTCGTCGATCATCATCAGGATGGTGTCTTTGAGCGTGGTCTCGCTGATGGCCATGGTGCCGGACAGCGAATGCAGGATGCCGACCTTGATGGTGTCGTCCTTGTCTGCCGCCTGCGCGGTGCCGGCAAGCAGGCCCAGCGCCGCCATGCCTGCCAGCAGGGTGTGCTTGATGTACTTGGTGTTCATTGCGATGCCTCTTCGAATTTAGGGGTGATACAGGGTTGTTGCCGAACCGCCGCCGCCAACCGTTCCGGTACCGGGACGCTCATATCTGCAACTGCAGGCCAAGGCCGATCTGCTTGCTGTCGGGCAGGCCCGACTCCAGGTAGGCGCCCTTGTAGAACAGGCTGACGCGGGCGTTGAAGGTCTTGATGACGTAGTTGACGTCCACTTCAGTGGTGCGCTGCGCGTACTCGCCGACATCGGCCGCGGTGGCGGTGTCGTCGAACTTGGCGCGGCCGTACTTGCCGAGCAACTGGAACTTGCCGATGCCGACCTGTTGCGGGAACAGGTAGGCGACCAGGGCGTAGTAGCCGTTGCTGTCGGTGTAGCTGCCGTCGAAGCCGCCGTAACCGCCCAGCTTGTCGTAGCGCGCATACTCGCTCTCGAAGGTGAGCACGCCGGCGTTGGGCAGCTTCTTCTCCGCCAGTACATCGACGCTGAAGGCATGCTTGTCCGCCGAGGTCTGGCCGGCCACGCCGATGGCCAGGATGTCCTTCTCGCCGTAGTAGGTGCCGTTGAGGTAGTAGCCCGGTTCCGGATCCCAGAAATCGAGTTGCAGGCGCGCGGCCGTGATGACCTCGGACTTGCTGGCCGAGGGCGCGGTGGTGGACGGCGTATCGAACACACCGGCCGACACCTTGAGGATGCCGAACTGGCCCCAGTAGGCCGCACCGTTGTCGCGGCCGCTGGCTTCCATCGGGTAGCCGTCCTGCACGCCGTCCTCGTAGACCTTCCAGTTGTTGGCGTAGTACGGGCCGTACAGGTTGGCGCGGTCGCTCGGCGGCAGGAAGCGTCCGGCCCAGATGTTGAACTTGTCGTTGAACTCGAAGCGGCCGATGGCGTCCAGCACCTCCACCGTGTTGCCGCCCGCCGGCGCACTGCCGGTGTACTCGGTGTCGAAAGTGAACTTGATCTCCGGCAATACGCTGCCATTGAGATACAGGCGCACGCTGTCCAGCGCGAAATCGTTGGCGCTGGAACTGCCGTTGGATGCATCGGTGTGCGTGAAGCTGGTGCGCAGGCCGGCGCCGAGGGTGATCGGCGGCAGCGTCACGTTCGTCGGAATCGTGATGTCCGCCAGCGCTTCCCCGACAGGCGCCGCCAGCAGCAACGCCGCCACGGCCCATTGCGGCCATCTTCCCTGGCCAACCACTTCCCTACCCCTTTGTGCTCGTTTCATCAGAAAACTCCGTAGATCCCGTCGGTAGTGGGCCGGATTTCTTTAGTCGGCTGCCTTGTCATCCAAGGGCCGACGTGCGGTATGGAGCATGTGCAGGGTGATTTTCCTCACCTCCGCCTTGCTCTCTTCGATATGCGTCTTCAACAGCATTTGCGCCTGGTCCGCGCGCCGCTGCAGCACGGCGCGCAGGATTTTTCCATGCTCGGTGTAGGTGGCCTCGATGCGCGGCCCCTTGGTGAAATCGAGACGCCGGATGATGCGGATGCGCTCGGTGATGCCGTGGTGGATCAGCGCCATCTCGGTATTGCCGGTGGCTTCCACCAGCATTTCGTGGAAGCGCTCGTCCAGCGCCGACACGGTACCGCCGTCGTCGAGCCGCTCTTCCTCGGAGACCAGCCAGATGCGCTTGAGGTCGGCCAGCGCCGGCGGCGGCGTCTCCACCTCGCACAGGCGTTTCACCGCCGAGGTCTCGAGGACGATGCGGACGTCGTAGAGGTTTTCGAAAACGTTGAAGTCGAACGGCCGCACCTGCCAGCCGCTGCGGTAGAGCACGTCGACGTAGCCGTCGCGCTGCAGCCGCAGCAGGGCCTCGCGCACCGGTGTGCGGCTGGCCTGCATCCGTTCGGCCACCTCGTTCTCGCTGAAGCGGTCGCCGGGCAGCAGGCGGAAATCGAAGATGTCGGCCTTGATCTGCTCGTAGATGCGCTGGGCCAGGTTCTCGCGTGACGCCGAAGCGCCGCGGCTCCGTGATGGCTCCATGTTCTCCTCCCGCTGCGGAAATAGTTGTTGGATGTTGCTCATGCCGCTTGCGCCTCCGCGATCACCAGCAGGGCGTCGCCCGCCGACACTGGCCGGCCCTGCCGGCACTGCACCGCCCGTACCACGCCGGACATCGGCGCATGCACGGCGAACTCCATTTTCATCGCCTCGATCACCAGCAGGGCATCGCCCTGCTTCACCGTCGTGCCGGGCTCGACCAGCAATTTCCAGACGTTGCCGCTGATCTCGGCGGCGATGACGTGACCGTCCACTTCGGCCGCGGGCGCCGCGGCGGCTTCCTCGACGGCACCGCCGGCGGCGCCGGCATCGGCCTGCCACAGCGCCACCTCGGCGTCGAAGGCGGCCTTCTGCCGGGTGCGGAAGCTGGCCACGTCCGGCTCGATCTGTTGCAGGAAGTGGTTGTAGGCGGCGAAGTCGAACACGTCCTCGCGCGCATCGACCGACAGCTTCCCTTCGCGGAAGGCTTCGCGCATCTCCGTCAGCTCGGCTTCTTCCACCGGATAGAACTGCACCTGGTCGAAGAACTTGAGCAGCCAGGGCTCGCCCGGCTTGAAGCCGCTGTTCTTGAGGAACTTGTTCCAGATCGGCAGGGTGCGGCCGATGAGCTGGTAGCCGCCGGGTGAGTCCATGCCGTAGATGCACATGTAGACGCCGCCGATGCCGACCGTGCCCTCAGCGGTATAGGTGCGCGCCGGGTTGTACTTGGAGGTAAGCAGGCGGTGGCGCGGGTCCAGCGGCACGGCGCAGGGCGCGCCGAGATAGACGTCGCCCAGGCCCAGTATCAGGTAACTGGTGCTGAAGACGATGTCGCGTACCTGCTCGACCGTGTCGAGGCCGTTGATGCGGCGCATGAACTCGACGTTGCTCGGCAGCCAGGGCGCGGTGTCGCGCACCGACTGGCGGTAGCGCGCCACCGCGTCGAGCGTAGCGGAATCCTGCCAGGCCATCGGCAGGCGCACGATGCGCGTCGGCACTTTCATGTCGTCGACCGGCGCCAGGCGCTGCTCGGCGGCGAGCAGCGCGTCCATCAGGCGCCGCTGCGGGATGATGCGGCTGTCGTAGTTGACCTGCAGCGAGCGCACGCCGGGCGACAGTTCGAGGATGCCGGGGATGGGCCGCGCGCGCAGTTCCTGCATCAGGGCGTGGATGCGCATGCGCAGCGCCAGGTCCAGCACCATCGGGCCGTACTCGACCAGGATGTAGCGGTCACCCGCCTGGCGGTAGGCCACGGCGGGCTGACCCTGCCGCTCCGGCAGTTCGGCGATGACGGTGTCGGAAACGGTGCTGCGCGTAGTGGCTACGGCAATCGCCTGCGTCGGCGCCTGCACCAGCGCCAGACGCTCGATGGAAGCGTCCTGCGCCTGCTCCAGTTGCAGTGCCTGGTCGAAGCCGATGCGGCGGAAGCGGATGC
>JAQGNS010000367.1 GCA_028291705.1 Nevskia sp. | reverse complement strand
TCGGCGGGAAGTGCGCGTTGCCCCGGTCCCATTCGGTGGCGACCAGTTCCGCCAGCGCCGGGGCCAATCGGTGGATGGGATTGTCGGCCTTGTGCGGGTAGGCGACATGGCCCTGCTTGCCGAGCACGCGCAGGTTGCAGCCGAGCGAGCCGCGCCGGCCGACCACAATGCGGTCGCCGAGCTGCGCATTGCTGGAGGCTTCGCCGACGATGGCATATTCCGGCAGGATGCCCCGGCCGCGCAGAACTTCGGCGACATATTTGGTGCCGTGTCGCGCCATGCCCTCCTCGTCGCTGGTGACGAGGAAGGCCAGGCGCCCCTTGAGCGGGCCATGCGCCAGCAGGCGCTCCACCGCGCAGACCATCGCCGCCAGGCCGCTCTTCATGTCGGCCGCGCCGCGGCCATAGAGCACACCATCACGGATCTGCGGCAGGAACGGATCGCTGCTCCAACGCTCCAGCGGGCCGGTAGGCACCACATCGGTGTGTCCCGCCAGCACCGCCAATGGGCCGTTGTCGCCGAAGGTCGCCCACAGGTTGGTGACGCCTTCCTGGTTGAGCCATTCCAGCTTGAAGCCGAGCTTCTCCAGGCGCATGCCGATCACGGCGCAGCAGCCGGCGTCGTCCGGCGTCAGCGAGCGGCGGGCGATCAGTTCGCGGGCGAGATTCAGGGTGGGCGAGTCGGGTTGCATCGGAGGCTGGTCTTGGTTTGGCAGATGCTAGCCTAGCAAGGCATGCTGGGCGCCGCGAATGGCGCGGCAAACTTGCAGGCAGGCGAGGGCGGAAACATGGCTGCTGTGGAAGTGGACCACATCGTATCGATCGCCGACGTGATCCGGCTGGCGGTGGCGCCGGTGTTCCTGCTGTCCGGCATCGCCGCACTGCTCAACGTGCTGACCAACCGGCTGGCGCGCATCGTCGACCGCGGCCGCCACCTGGAAATGGAGTTTCCGGGCGCCGCGCCCGGCCGCATGCAGACGCTGCGCGAAAGCCTGGGCCGGCTGGCGCGGCGCGCGCGCCTGGTCAGCTGGGGCATCAGCCTGTGCACCGGCAGCGCCATCCTGGTCAGCGTGGTGGTGGTGGTCCTGTTCATCGACTCGCTTACCGGCGTCAATTTCAGCGCCCTCATCGCCGTCCTGTTCATCATGGCGATGGCGGCATTGACGCTCGGCCTGGTCTGCTTCCTGCGCGAAATCTCGCTGGCCACCCGGTATCTGCGCATCGGCGAGCCGGAGCCGGAGCATTCGCCGGCGGGGCAGGTGGTCGATACCGGGCCTGCCCGCCGGAGCGGCGGCTGAGCTTTACAGGTCGCGCAGCAGCGCGTTGATGCCGACCTTGGCACGGGTCTGCGCATCGACGCGCTTGACGATCACGGCGCAGGTGAGGTTGTAGCGGCCGCCGTCTTTCGGCAGCGAGCCGGGCACCACCACCGCGCCGGCCGGCACGCGGCCGTAGGAGATCTGGCCGTTCTCGCGGTCGTAGATCGGGGTGCTCTGGCCGATGAATACGCCCATCGACAGCACCGCGCCTTTCTCGATGACCACGCCTTCCACCACTTCCGAGCGGGCGCCGATGAAGCAGTCGTCCTCGATGATGGTGGGGCTGGCCTGCAGCGGTTCCAGCACACCGCCGATGCCGACGCCGCCGGACAGGTGCACATTGGCGCCGATCTGCGCGCAGGAGCCGACCGTGGCCCAGGTATCGACCATGGTGCCCTTGCCGACATGGGCGCCGATGTTGACGTAGCTCGGCATCAGGATCGCGCCCGGCGCGATGTAGGCGCCGCGGCGTACCGCGGCCGGCGGCACCACGCGCGCACCCTGCTGCTTGAACTGCGCTTCGCTCCAGCCGTCGAACTTCAGCGGCACCTTGTCGTAGCCGGACAGATGGCCCATTTCGATCGGCGCGTTGTCGTGCAGGCGGAAGTACAACAGCACCGCCTTTTTCAGCCATTCGTTCACCACCCAGCCGGCCGCGGTCGGCTCGGCGACGCGCGCCTGACCGGCGTCGAGCAGCGCGATGGCGCTTTCGACGGCGTTGCGGACGTGGGTTTCGCTGGTATCCAGCGAGGCACGCTTTTCCCAGGCGTGCTCAACGATTACTTTTGCTTCAGTCGCGTTCATTTTTCTTGGAGGAAGGCTTGGTGGGTTCGGCGTCGCTCAAGGTGCGGATCAGCACCTCGCGCAACTCGTCGAGCAGGTTTTCGTCGGTGATCGGCAGGTGTTCGCGCGTGGTGATGAAGAACACGTCCTCGGCGCGCTCGCCGATGGTGCCGATCTTGGCGGCGTCGAGCAGGATGCCGCGCTTGTGGAACACGCGGCCGATCATCGACAACAGGCCGGACTGGTCGGCGGTGACCAGTTCGAGGATGGTGCGCTTGCGCGCGAAATCCTGGCTGAAGCTGACCGTGGTCGGCGTGTCGAAATGCTTGAGGCGCTGCGGCCGGCGGCGGTTGACGTCCACCACCGAGATGTCCGGATCGCCCAGCACCTTGCGCAGGCCGTCGCGAATTTCCTCGTAGCGGTGCGGGTTCTCGATCGGCTTGCCGTCGCCTTCCATCACCACGTAGGTGTCGAGCACGTAGCCGTCGGCGGTGGTGTTGATGCGCGCGTCCAGGATGTTCAGGCCCATGCGCGCCAGCACGCCGGTGGACAGGCCGAACAGGTGGTCGCGGTCGCGGGTGTAGACGAATACCGTGGTGCCGCGGCCGTCGAGCATGTCCACCAGCACCAGCGGCAGGCTGGCGTCCGTGGCGGCGACGATCGCCGGCAGATGCCAGGCGAGTTCGGCAGGCGAGTGGCGCAGGAAGTAATCGCCTTCGAAGCGCGCCCATACCGCGTCGGCTTTGTGCGGATCGACGCCGCGGCTGCCGAGCAGGGCCAGGGCCGAGCGGCGCTGTTCGGAGACGCGCTCCGCCTCGCTGACCGGGTTGTCCAGGCCGCGCTCCAGCGCCCGTGCCGCGCTGTGGTACAGCTCGCGCAGCAGGCTGTCGCGCCAGGAATTCCACAGCGCCGGGTTGGTGGCGCGGATATCGCTGACGGTGAGCAGCAGCAGGTAGTCGAGGCGGCTGCGTTCGCCGACGCGCTTGGCAAAGCCGCTGACCACTTCGGGGTTGCTGATGTCCTGGCGCTGCGCGGTCAGCGACATGGTCAGGTGGTTCTTCACCAGCCACGACACCAGGTCCGCATCGGCATGCGACAGGCCGTGGTCGAGGCAGAATTTCTCCGCCATTTCCGCGCCCTGCTCGGAGTGGTCGCCACCGCGGCCCTTGGCGATATCGTGGAACAGCCCGGCGATATACAGCAGCTCCGGGCGGGGAATGCGCGACATGACGTCGCTGTAGAAGGGCAACTCGGCGCGGAAGCGCTCCATCGCCAGCCGGCGCAGGTTACGCACCAGGTACAGCGTGTGCTCGTCGACCGTCAGCGTGTGGAACAGGTCGTACTGCATGTGGCCGATGACCAGGCCGAACTCCGGCAGGTAGCGCCCCAGCACGCCATAGCGGTTCATCCGGCGCAGCGCATGGGTCAGGCCGCTGCCGTGCTGGAACAGGCCGATGAACAGGGTCCGTGCGCGCACGTCGTCGCGGTGGGCGTCGATGCGCTTGCGGTCGCGGCGGATCAGGCGCAGCGTGGCGGCGCGCACGCCTTCGATCTGCGGATGCTGCTGCATCAGCGCGAAGATTTCGATCAGCGCCGAGGGCTGCTTCTGGAAGACGTCGTCGGCGCGCGCCTCGATATAGCTGCCGCGCAGCTGGAAGCGGGAATTGAGCGGCTGCACCGCCGCTTCCTCGCCCTTGCCGAGGATCGCTTCCTCGAACAGCTGCAGCAACAGGTCGTTGAGGCAGGACAACGACTTGATGGTGCGGTAGTACAGCTGCATGAACTGCTCGACCGCCTTGTTGTGGTCGGAGTCCACGTAGCCGAACAGCGCCGCCACCTTGATCTGGTGGTCGAACAGCAGCCGGTCCTCGTGACGGCCGGTGATCATGTGCAGGGCGAAGCGCACCCGCCACAGGAAATCCTGGCCGGCGAACAGCTCGTCGCACTCCTGCTTGCTGAGGAAGCCGCGATTGCGCAGCTCGGTCAGGGTGAGGGCGTTGAAATGGCGCTTGGCGACCCAGGCCACGGTGTGGATGTCGCGCAGGCCGCCGGGGCTTTCCTTGATGTTCGGTTCCAGCTTGTAGCCGGTGTCGTCGTACTTGGCGTAGCGCTTGCGCTGCTCTTCCAGCTTGGCGCGGAAGAAGGCATCCACCGGCCACATCTTGTCCGGCGTCATCGCCTCCTGCAGCGCGGCGTACAGCGTGCCGTCGCCGCACAGCGGGCGCGACTCGATCAGGTTGGTGATGACCGTGATGTCCTGCGCCGCCAGTTCGGCGCATTCGGCCACGGTGCGTACGCCGCTGCCCACTTCCAGGCCGATGTCCCAGAGGAAGGCGAAAAACTGTTCCAGGGCCGACTTGTTGCCTTCCAGGGCCTGTTCGTCGTGCAGCACCAGCAGGTCGATGTCGGAGTGCGGCAGCAGTTCGCCGCGGCCGTAGCCGCCGACCGCGATCAGGCCCAGGCCCGGCGGCTGCTCCGGCAGGAACTGCAACCAGGCCTGGTGCAACACCTCATCCACCAGGTGGGAGCGGGCATGCACCAGCGAATCGGAAGCGGCGCCCTCATGGAACAGGCTGGTCAGGCGCTCGCGGCCCCAGTCCAGGGTCGAGCGAAAGGCGACAACCGGCTTCTGCCCCTCGGCGCGCAGCCGCGCCCGCACCTTGCGGGCGGAAAAAACGGTGGCGGCCTCGCCCTCGCCCAGGTCGATTTCAGCGCCCACTAGAGATCATCTCGGGTCATTGGATGCTGCTTTTCACTCTTTCGGGCGCTGATGCGGCCGTTTTTTTAATGTGGGACTTTCTCGTCCGCGCGCAAGGTGAGGATTTCATAGCCGGTATTGGTCACCAGCACGGTGTGCTCCCACTGCGCCGACAGGGAATGGTCCTTGGTCACCACGGTCCAGCCGTCCGGCAGCAGCCGCACATCCTGCCGGCCGGCATTGAGCATGGGTTCGACGGTGAAGGTCATGCCCGGAACCAATTCAAGGCCCGTGCCAGGACGGCCGTAATGCAGGATCTGCGGGTCCTCGTGGAACACCCGGCCGATGCCGTGGCCGCAGTATTCGCGCACCACCGAGTAGCCGTTGCCTTCCGCCACCTGCTGCACCGCGTAGCCGATGTCGCCGAGCCGCGCCCCGGGCCGCACCTTGCGGATGCCGGCGAACATCGCCTCGCGGGTCACCTCGCTGAGGCGACGTGCCAGCACCGAGGGCTCGCCCGCGCAGAACATCTGGCTGGTGTCGCCGTGGAAGCCGTCCTTGATCACGGTCACGTCGATATTGATGGTATCGCCGCGTTTGAGCTGCTTTTCGCCGGGGATGCCGTGACAAACGACGTGGTTGACCGAAGTACAGATCGATTTCGGGAACGGCTGCCGGCCGCCGCCGCCGCCGTAGTTGAGCGGGGCGGGGATGCCCTTCAGCTCATTGACGATGTAGTCATGGCACAGCTGGTTCAGCGCCTCGGTGGTCACCCCCGGCTTGACGTGGGGTGCGATCATGCTGAGGACCGAAGCGGCGGCACGGCCGGCTTCGAGCATCAGGCGCTGTTCCTCGGGGTTTTTGATGGTGACCGACATGGCCTGCAACTGTACCTGAAAAGTGCGGAAAGCCTTGTTCCGGCAGGCCTTATATGGTATAAAGCGCGCCGCCGTAAGGCAATGATGCGGAAGCGAATAGTCTAACCAATTCGGTCAGGCGATCCCGCCCGCAAGTCCATCCGCGCCCATCCCAGGGTGTCCGGCCTCCTCAACCCAGGAACCGGATTCCGAGTGCGCGGTTTGCAATTAACCCTTGGAGCTACTGCCAATGTCTAGCATCACCATGCGTCAGCTGCTGGAGGCCGGTGTTCATTTCGGCCACCGCACCCGTTACTGGAACCCCAAGATGGAGTCCTACATCTTCGGTTCCCGCAACAAGATCCACATCATCAACCTCGAGCACACCCTGCCGCTGCTGAAGGAAGCCTGCTCCTTCACCGGCAAGCTCGCCGCCAACGGCGGTCGCGTCCTGTTCGTCGGCACCAAGCGCGCCGCGCGCGAGGCGGTCGAGGCCGAGGCGCAGCGCGCCGGCATGCCCTACGTCAGCCAGCGCTGGCTCGGCGGCACCCTGACCAACTTCAAGACCATCAAGGGCTCGATCAAGCGCCTGACCGACATGGAAAAGAAGATCGAGGACGGCAGCATCAACCGTCTGAACAAGAAGGAACAGCTGCTGTTCAACCGCGAGCTGGAAAAGCTGCGCAAGTCCCTGGGCGGCATCAAGAACATGCCGAGCCTGCCGGACTGCCTGTTCGTCATCGACACCGGCTACGAGAACATCGCCGTGTCCGAAGCCCGCAAGCTCGGTATCCCGGTGGTGGCGGTGGTCGACACCAACAACAACCCGCAGGGCATCGATGTCGTGATCCCGGGCAACGATGACGCCACCCGCGCCATCAAGGTCTACGCCCAGTGCATCGCCGACGCCATCATCGAAGGCAAGGGCAGCGTCACCGTCGGCCGTCCGGAAGAGACCGTCGACGTGTCCGACGAGGCCCGCGCCGCGGCGCCGAAGCCGGCCGATCGCCGTCCGCGCAAGCCCGGCGGTGGCCGTCCCGGTCGCTCCGACCGCGCCGAAGCCTGAGAAGCTGATCGCGGCCGGGGGAGGATATAACACCTCCCCCGGCCCGCCATTTCATACTTCCGCCTTCCTCGGCCGCTAGCCTGAAGGTGGGCAAACCAAACTGGAATTTCGAGATATGAGCACTCCCGTTACCGCAGCCTTGGTGAAGGAACTGCGCGAGCGCACCGGCGCCGGCATGAGCGACTGCAAGAAGGCCCTCGACGCCACCGGCGGCGACATTGACGCCGCCGCCGAAAAGTTGCGCATGGACGGCTCCGCCAAGGCCGACAAGAAGGCCGGCCGCACCGCCGCCGAAGGCGTCGTCGCCATCGCCTCCAGCGACGAGGCCGTGGCCCTGGTCGAGCTGAACTCCGAAACCGATTTCGTCGCCAAGGGCGCCGATTTCCGCGGCCTGGCCAGCGCCGCCGCCGCCGCCGTCCTGGCCAACCGCCCGGCCAGCATCGAAGCCCTGCTGGCCTTGAAGGACGGCGACAAGACCTTCGACGAGAAGCGCCGCGAACTGGTCAACAAGATCGGCGAGAACATCACCTTCCGCCGCTTCGAACTGGTGCAGTCCGCCGGCGGCCCCCTGGCCACCTACATCCACCCGGGCGACAAGATCGCCGTGGTGGTGGCACTGACGCAGGGCGAGCTGGAGCTGGGCCGCGATGTCGCCATGCACATTGCCGCCATGTCGCCGCGTCACCTCGACGCCGCCGCCGTGCCGGCCGAGGCGGTCGAATCCGAGCGTAAGGTGATCGAGGCCCAGGTGGCGCAGGAGCAGGAAGAAGACCTGGCCAACGGCAAGAAGCCGAAGCCGGCCGAGATCCTGGCCAAGATGGTCGAGGGCAAGATCCGCAAGTTCCTGTCCGAGATCACCCTGCTGGGCCAGAACTTCGTCAAGGACGACAGCCAGACGGTCGAAAAGCTGCTCAAGTCCAAGAGCGCCGGCGTGGCGCACTTTGTGCGCCTGGCCGTGGGCGAGGGCATCGAGAAGAAAAAGACCGACTTTGCGGCCGAAGTGATGGAACAGGCCGGCATCAACAAGAAGGATTGACGGACACGGTCCGTATGGCGGCCGGGTTAAATAATCCGCGCCGTTAAGCTGCGGTTCACGCAAGATCGCGGAATCTTGCGCTAGAATTCGTCGCAAGTCGTTGAATCAAGGCCCCGGCGACGGGGCCTTGTTTTATCGCTGACCTGGCCCGCACTGGCGGGTATTGAAACGCCTTTTGAACAGCCCGGCCCCGGATGGCCGGTTTCCGGACAATGATGTCCACTACGGAGTTTCCCTTGAGCCAGCAACCCGCCTACAAGCGCATCCTCGTAAAACTTTCCGGCGAGGCCTTGATGGGGGAAATGGACTACGGCATCTCGCCGGACGTGATGTCCCGCCTGGCCCAGGAAATCAAGGAAGTCATCGACCTTGGCGTACAGGTCGCGGTGGTGGTCGGCGGCGGCAACATCTTCCGCGGCGAAGGCCTGGCCCGCGCCGGCATGGACCGCGTCACCGGCGACCAGATGGGCATGCTGGCCACGGTCATCAACGCCCTGGCGATCCAGGACGCGGTCGAGCGCATCGGCCTGTCGGCCCGGGTGCAGTCGGCGATCCGCATCAACGAGGTGTGCGAGGACTACATCCGCCGCCGCGCCGTGCGTCACCTGGAGCATGGGCGGGTGGTGGTGTTCGCCGCCGGCACCGGCAACCCCTTCTTCACCACCGATTCGGCCGCGGCGCTGCGCGCCATCGAGGTCAACGTCGACCTGCTGCTCAAGGCGACCAAGGTGGATGGCGTCTATACCGCCGATCCGCACAAGGACCCCACAGCCAAGCGCTACGACGTGCTGACCTACGACGAGGCGCTGGACCGCCGCCTCGGCGTGATGGACCAGACCGCGCTGGTGCTGTGCCGCGACCACAAGATCAATCTGCGCGTGTACGACATGTTCCGCGCCGGCGCCCTGATGCGCATCGTCACCGGCGATACCAGCATCGGTACCCTGGTCAAGGTTTAACAGCCGGACTTCAAGGCAAGCAACAATTCAGTGGAGCAACCATGATCGAAGACATCAAGAAAGATGCCACCGCGCGCATGCAGAAATGCGTCGACGCCCTCAAGCAATCGCTGACCAAGCTGCGCACCGGTCGTGCCAATACCGCGCTGCTGGAGCATGTGCGCGTCGACTACTACGGCAACGAGACGCCGCTGACCCAGGTGTCCAGCGTGGTGATCGAGGACGCCCGCACCATCCTCATCACCCCCTGGGAAAAGAACATGGTGCAGGCCATCGAGAAGGCCATCATGGCGGCCAACCTGGGGCTCAACCCGAATACCGCCGGTACCAGCATCCGCATCAACCTGCCGCCGCTGACCGAAGAGCGCCGCCGCGACCTGATCAAGGTGGTGAAGTCGGAAACCGAGGGCGCGCGCGTGGCGATCCGCAATGTGCGGCGCGATGCCAACCAGGACATCAAGGAACTGGCCAAGGAAAAGCTCGTCACCAGCGATGAGGAGAAGGAAGGCGAGGGTGCCATCCAGAAGCTCACCGACCAGTTCGTCGCCAAGGCGGACGAGGTGATGGCATCGAAGGAAAAAGAGCTGCTGGCCGTCTAGGACGCAAGCGACTCCGCCCGTGACCCGCGAACCCCCGGTTCTGGCCGCGCCGCGCCTGCCGCGCCACGTCGCCGTGGTGATGGACGGCAACGGCCGCTGGGCCAAGCAGCGCAACAAGGCGCGCGCGCTCGGCCACCGCGCCGGCGTTACCGCCGCGCGGCGCATTGTGCGTGCCTGCCACAGCCAGGGCGTCGAAGTGCTGACCCTATTCGCCTTCAGCCAGGAAAACTGGCAGCGGCCGCCGCTGGAAGTGCGCCTGCTGATGGAATTGTTCGTGCGCACCCTGGGCCGCGAGATCGACAGCCTGCACCGCAACGGCGTGCGCATCCGCTTCATCGGCGATCACACCGATTTCCCCGAGTCCCTGCGCACATTGATGCGTGAAGCCACGGCCCGCACTGCCGCCAACGAAGGCTTGATCCTGGTGATTGCCGCCGGTTACGGCGGCCAGTGGGACATCGCCCAGGCGGCGCAACGGCTCTGCGCCGAGGGGCTGCCGCTCACTACCGCCAACCTGGAATCGCGCCTGGTCACCGCCGACCTGCCGCACCCGGACCTGCTGATCCGCACCGGCGGCGAGAAGCGCATCAGCAATTTCCTGCTGTGGCAGCTGGCTTACAGCGAGCTCTATTTCAGCGACGTGCTGTGGCCGGATTTCGACGGGGCTGAACTGGAACGTGCGCTGCACTGGTACTCTGGACGCGAGCGGCGCTTCGGCCGCGTGCCCGAAAGCGCCTGAAGCCAGCCCATGCTCCTGCAACGCGTCATCACCGCCCTGGTCCTGCTGCCGATCGTGCTCGGCGCCATCTGGTTCGCACCCACGCCCTGGCTGTATGCCCTGTTCAGCGGCGCCGCCCTGCTCGCCGCCTGGGAATGGACCGCCATGATGGGCTTGCCGCAGACCGCGGAGGCCGCCTGCCGCCGCTGGGGCTACGTACTGCTCAGCGCTGTGGTCCTGGCCGCGGCCTGGCTGGCGCGCGCCGCATGGCCCTGGTTCGCGGCGCTCGGCGTACTCTGGTGGTTGTGCGCCCTGAGCCTGATGCCCGGGTTTCCCGGCAACCTGCAGCGCCATAAGCCTGGCGTTCCAGCCCTGGGTCTGCTCGGCCAGGTGCTGTGGGTCCCGGCGATCATCTCCCTGGCCGTCATCGGCGGCATGCAGGAGCATGGCCTGCGCCTGATCTACCTGTTCGCTCTGGTGTGGGCGGCCGACGTCGGCGCCTATCTCGCCGGCCGCAATTTCGGCCGCAACAAGCTGGCCCCGAACGTATCGCCGGGCAAGACCCGCGAAGGCGCTCTTGGCGGCCTGCTGCTGTGCGCCGTCTACGCGGTGGCCGCCGGCGGTTACGTGTTCCAGCCCGCCGGCCTGCGGCAACTGCTGCTGCTGGTCGGGTTGAGCCTGCTGGTAGCGGCCCTGTCCATCGTTGGTGACCTGGGCATCAGCATGTTCAAGCGCCTGTCCGGCATTAAGGACAGCGGCAAGCTGCTGCCCGGCCACGGCGGCATACTCGACCGTATCGACAGCCTGCTGGCCGCGGGACCGGCCATGGCGCTCGGTCTGTACTGGCTTCAGCTTTGAAAAACATCGGCCGGCTGGAGGGTGAACGCGTCAGTCCGGTCGCGGTCGAATGCAGCACGAGGGGCCATTCTTGGGTATCTTTGCGGCTGTCGGGTCCGGTTCCGGCGCCTGCGATGCATCGCGTCGCGGCGTTTCCGGGCAAATCCTGCGGGCTCAGCGCCCGTTCTGCGGCGGCGGGCGGCATTGCATCGGCTCGCGCCGGGAGTGTTGTTGATGATTGAGTATCTGCAGTCGGGCCTACACAACGCGCTATGGTTTTTCGTCGCCATCGCCATCATGGTGGCCTTCCATGAGTTCGGCCACTTCTGGGTGGCGCGCCGCTTCGGCGTCAAGGTGTTGCGCTTCTCGGTGGGCTTTTCCTTCGGCCCGTTCAAGCCGCTGGCGCGCTGGCACGGTCGCGACGGGGTGGAATACCAGATCGGCTCGATTCCCCTCGGCGGCTATGTAAAGTTGCTGGACGAGCGCGAAGGGCCGGTGGCCGAGGCCGACCTGCCGCGCGCCTTCAACCGCCAGCCGGTGTGGGTGCGCATCGCGGTGTTCGCGGCGGGGCCTGTGTTCAACTTCATCCTCGCCGTCGTCTTCTTCTGGCTGATGCTGATGGTCGGCGTGCCGGGACTCAAGCCCTTCCTGGCCGAGCCCACCGCCGGCACCGCAGCCGCCACCGCCGCCCTGCACAGCGGGGACCGGGTGGTCAGCCTCAACGGGCGCGCCATCCAGAACTGGGATGCCCTGCGCAGCGACTTGATCAAGAATGTATTCACCCGGCAGCAGACCGCTCTGGTGGTGCAGGGCCAGGACGGAGTGCAGCGAAATGTAACGTTGGACCTGGGCAAGGTGCGCAGCGATCCACAATACCTGTTCGACGACCTGGGTTTCGATCCCTACCAGCCGCCGATGGAACCGGTCCTGGCCAAGATCACGCCCGGCAGCCCGGCGCAGCAGGCGGGCTTGCAGGACGGGGATCGGGCGGTTGCGCTGAATGGCGTGCCGCTGAAGAGTTTCCAGGAATTCCAGCACGGCGTGTCGAGCCACCCGGGGCAGGTAATCAAGCTCGATGTGCAGCGCGGAACGCAGTTGCTGCACATCGATGTCATCCCGAGCGTGGTGACCGATCACGGCGTCAGCGTCGCCCGTATCGGCGCCAGCGCGCAGGCGCCGATGGCGGCGGACGACAAGTTGTGGCAGGATTTGCAGATTAAGCAGCAGTACGGTCCCGTGGAGGCGCTGCCGTTGGCGTTGCAAGCCACCTGGGACACAGCCGTGACGGTAGTCGAATTCGTCTACCACATGGTTTTGGGTGATATTTCTACCAAGAATATCAGCGGGCCGATCAATACCGCCCAGGTGGTGGGATTATCGGCAAGCATTGGCTTGTGGGCGTTTTTGAAAATCATCGCCATCGTCAGCCTGAATCTGGGGATCGTGAATCTGTTGCCGATTCCCATCCTCGACGGCGGACAGATTCTGTATGGCCTGATGGAATGGGTTAAGGGGTCACCCCTTTCCGAGCGTGCCCAGGTGTTTGGCCAGCAGATCGGCCTGACGCTGCTGATGTTGCTGTTTGGACTGGCTTTCTACAACGATGTTGCACGCCTGATAGGCTGACCCTGAATGGGCTTTTTTAGATTCGAACGACGCGGGATTCCTGTTGCCCTGAGCTTTCTGGCCGTGCTGGCGCTGCAGGGGGCTGCCTGGGCGGTGGAACCGTTCAAGATCCGTGAGATCCGGGCCGAAGGCCTGCAGCGTCTGGAAATCGGAACGGTCCTGACCTATCTGCCGCTGGCGGTAGGCGACGAGCTCAACGACAACACCTCGCGCGAAGCGATCCGCGGTCTTTATGGTTCCGGCCTGTTCCAGGACGTCTCGCTCAACCGCGACGGCGATGCCCTGGTGATCAAGGTCAAGGAACGTCCGGAAATCGCCAGCTTCACCATCAAGGGCAACGACAAGATCGGCGGCGACGAACTCAACAAGTCGCTGAAAGACCTGGGTCTGGCCCAGGGCGAGCTGTTCAAGCGCGAACTGCTTGACCAGGTGCAGCAGGAACTGCGCCGTCAGTACTACGCTAACGGCTACTACGACGTCGACGTCGACACCCACGTCGATACGCTGCCCAACAACCGCGTCGACATCAAGATCCAGGTCACCGAGGGTCCCGTCTCCAAGATCAAGGAGATCAACATCCTCGGCAACAAGAGCTTCCCCA
The DNA here is from genome assembly GCA_028291705.1 of Nevskia sp. Lineage (GTDB taxonomy): Bacteria > Pseudomonadota > Gammaproteobacteria > Nevskiales > Nevskiaceae > Nevskia. The sequence continues at coordinate 10,054 of JAQGNS010000367.1, read as the reverse complement.
AGGCGGTATTGCTGGAGCAGCTCAAGCTGCAGAACACCATCTGGTGGAAGTTCTTCCAGAAGACCGACCGCTACTCCAAGCAGCAGCTCGGCGGCGATCTTGAAGCCCTCAGCTCCTACTACCAGGATCGCGGCTACCTGCAGTTCAACATCATCTCGGTCCAGGTTGAACTGTCGCCGGACAAGAAGGACGTCTACGTTACCCTCAACGTCGACGAGGGCGACAAGTACACCGTCAAGAGCCACCGCTTCTCCGGCGAGACGGTGCTCAACGAGGACTTTCTCAACCGCCTGGTGACCACGCCCGACGGCAGCCAGTTCTCGCGCCGTGAAGCCACCGAGAGCTCGGACCGCATCGAAGCCGCCCTGTCCGATATCGGCTATGCCTTCGCCAAGGTTACGCCGCTGCCCGAGGTGGACGAGTCCAAGCGCCAGGTCAGCCTCAACTACTACATCGAGCCGGGCAAGCGCGCCTACATCCGCCACATCAACTTCGTCGGCAACGCCGGCACCAACGACGAGACCCTGCGCCGCGAAATGCGCCAGCTCGAAGCCTCGCCGTTCTCCAAGAGCGCGGTCGAGCGTTCGCGCGTGCGCTTGCAGCGTCTGCCGTTCATCGAGTCCGCCGAAGTCGAGACCAAGCCGGTCCCCGGCGCCGACGATCTGGTCGATCTCGAATACAAGGTCAAGGAACGCCAGCCCGGCCAGGTCCAGTTCGGCGTCGGCTACTCCGGCTCGCAGGGCTTCCTGATCAGCGCCAGCGTCAGCAACTCCAACTTCCTCGGCACCGGCAACACCGTGTCGGTGACGGCGGAAAACAGCTACCTGACGCGCCAGTTGAACCTGAGCTGGACCAATCCTTACTTCACCTCGGACGGCATCAGCCAGACCATTTCGACCTACTACCGCCGTTCCAAGGGCGTGATCCGCTACAGCTCCGGTTTCGACTACAACGTGTTCGGTGCGGACCTGACCTATGGCATTCCGCTGTCGGAATTCACCTTCCTGCGCCTCGGCGGCGGCATTTCCCGCACCGCAGTGCAGACCTTCCCGGGCAACAGCTCGGACCAGGTGCTGGCCTTCGTCATCAACAACGGCACCGAGTACAACGAATACCAGCTGCGCACCGGTATCGCCCGCGACACCCGCAACCGCACCTTCTTCGCCAGCAGCGGTTCGCTGTCGCGGCTCAATGTCGACATCGCCATTCCCGGCAGCGACCTGACGTATTACAACGCCAGCATCCAGCAGCAGCAATACTTCCCGCTGCCGTACCAGTTCTTCACCGAGTTCGACGGCACCATCGGCTACATCAACAGTTACGGCAGCACCCACGGCGTGCCGCCGTACCAGAACTACTTCGCCGGCGGCGCCAATACCGTCCGCGGCTACCGCGACGGGACCCTGGGCCCGCGCGATTCGCCGTTCGGTAATCCCTTCGGCGGCAAACTGCGCGCCACGGCGCAGACCACCCTGGTGGTCCCGCTGCCGGTGGTGAGCGACAACAAGACCACCCGCGCCGGCGCCTTCTTCGACATCGGCAACGTCTACGCCAATGCCGGGGATTTCAAGGCCTCGCAGCTGCGCCAGTCGACCGGCATTTCCTTCAGCTTCTTCACGCCGATCCTTGGTTTGCTCGATTTGAGCTACGCTTTCCCGCTGAACCCGAAACCGGGTGACGAGACGCAGCACTTCCAGCTGACGTTCGGCTCCGGCTTCTGATTTTCCCTACGACGCAAACACTTACTTAGAGAGACTGACATGATGCAAAAGCGTATTCGTGCACTCGGCCTTGCCGTAGTGCTGCTGGCCGCCTCAGCCGCTGCCCAGGCCGACGTGAAGATCGCCGCCGTCAGGAACGACCTGCTGCAGAACTCCGCCCAGCTCAAGGCCGCCCAGGCCAAGATCCAGGCGGAAGTGGAAAAGCGCCGCGGCACGCTCGAGGCCCAGGGCAAGCAGCTCGCCGACGACATCCAGAAGTACCAGCGCGACGGCGCCACCCTGTCGGTGGACCAGCGCGACAAGACCGAAAAGGACCTGAACACCCGCAAGGCCCAACTCGATTACGACCAGCGCAAGGCGCAGGACGAGCTGCAGGCGCGCAGCCAGGAACTGCAGGGCGAGGCCGTCAGCAAGATCCGCGACGTGATCTTCCAGGTCGGCAAGGAAAAGGGCTACGACCTGGTCATCAGCGACGCCTTCATCATCAACCCGGCGATCGACATCACCGACGACGTGCTGAAGCGCCTCAACGCACAGGGCGCCGCGCCCGCCGGCAAGTAAACGGCGGAGCAGAGGCGGCCGGGGGCGGGGCAGCATGACTGAACTGGCCGATACCATTGCCTATACGCTGGGTGAGCTGGCGGAGAAATTCGCCCTGAAACTGCAAGGTGATGCGCAATTGCGCATCACCGGCGTCAGTTCGCTCGCACCGGGCAAGCCCGGCCACCTGAGCTTCTGCACCGAGCCGCGCCGGCGCGCGGAGCTGGCGGAGACGCAGGCCGCCGCGGTGGTCATCTCGCCCCGCGAGGCGGAAAAATTCCCCGGCAACGCACTGCTGGCGCCGGATCCGGCGCTGGCCTTCGCGCGCATCGCCGCGCTGTTCGACCGCAGCAGGCAGTTCACGCCGGGCCTGCACCCGGCGGCCGTGGTTGCGCCCGGCGCCGCGGTTGGCGTCGACTGCTGGATTGCCCCGCATGCGGTGATCGAGGATGGCGCGAGCATCGGCGAAGGCAGCTTCATCGGACCGAATTGCCTGATCCGGCGCGGCGCGGTGATCGGCCCGGGCAGCCGCCTCGAAGCGAACGTCTATGTCGGCGAGCGTTGCCGACTGGGCGCCCGCGCCCACGTGCAGCCAGGCGTCGTCATCGGCGGCCGTGGGTTCGGCCTGGCGCGCGCCCGGGAGGGCTGGATCGAGGTGCCCCAGCTGGGCATCGTGGTCATCGGCAACGACGTCGAAATCGGCGCCAATACCACCATCGATCGCGGCGCCCTGGACGACACCGTGATCGAGGACGGGGTCAAGCTCGACAACCAGATCCAGATCGCGCATAACTGCCGCATCGGCGAACATACGGCCATTGCCGCCTGCACCGGCATTGCCGGCAGCGCCGTCATCGGCAAACGCTGCATGATCGGAGGGGGTAGCTGCGTTACCGGCCATGTCCACATTGCGGACGATGTGGTGATATTCGGCATGGCGATGGTGACCAAGTCGGTGACTGCGCCCGGTGTCTATGGCTCGGGCCTGCCGGCCCAGCCGGCGCGTGAATGGCGCAAACTGGTGGGCCACACCAGGCGGCTCGGGAGTTTTGATGAACGCCTCAAACAAGTGGAAAAGAAACTGAAGCTGGAGCCGAAACCCGGAGACGCGAGTGAACCAGACGATTTTTGATATCCGCGCCATCATGGGGATGCTGGCGCACCGTTCCCCCTTCCTGCTGGTCGACAAGGTGATTGCCTATGAAAAGGGCAAGTCGCTGGTCGCCATCAAGAATGTGACCTACAACGAGCCCTTCTTTACCGGCCATTTCCCCGATGTGCCGACCATGCCGGGCGTGCTGATCCTGGAGGCGCTGGCGCAGACCTGCGGCCTGCTCACCTCGCAGGAAACCGGCATCAAGCCGGAATCCGGGGTGATCTTCTACTTCGCCGGCATCGACAATGCCCGCTTCAAGCGCATCGTCGTTCCCGGCGACCAGCTGACCCTCAGCGTGTCGATCGACAAGATCAAGCGCAACCTGTGGCGCTTCAAGTCCCGCGCCAGCGTCGACGGCGAGCTGGCCTGCGAAGCCGACCTGATGTGCGTGTTCAAGCAGCCGCCCGCCGCCGAAGGCGTTACCGCTGCGGCGCCCGCCGCCGAGGTGAGCGGCGAATGAGCGGGAAGATCCACCCCACCGCGGTGATCGACCCGCAGGCCGAGCTGCATGCGTCGGTCGAGGTTGGCCCTTACACGGTGATCGGCCCCGGCGTCAGCATCGGCGAGGATAGCTGGATCGGCCCGCACGTGGTGCTGCAGGGTCCGATGAGCCTGGGCCGGCGCAACCGCGTCTTCCAGTTCGCCTCGCTGGGCGAAGTGTCGCAGGACAAGACCGCGAAGAAGGACGAGGCGACGCGGGTCGAGATCGGCGACGACAACACCATCCGTGAATACGTCACCATCCAGCGGGGCACGCTCAAGGAAAAGGGCCTGACCCGCATCGGCAACGACAACTGGATCATGGCCTACTGCCACATCGCCCACGACTGCATCATCGACGACCACACCATCTTCGCCAACGGCACCACCCTGGCCGGGCATGTGCACGTCGAGGACTTCGTCGTGTTCGGCGGCGTCACCATGGTCGCCCAGTTCTGCCGTATCGGCGCCCACAGCTTCTCCGCCGGCGGCGCCGGTATCACCCGCGACGTGCCGCCGTTCCTGGTGGTGCAGGGCAACCCGGCCGCGCCGCGCGGCATCAACATCGAGGGCATCCGCCGGCGCAACTTCACCGCCGAGGACGTCAGCGACATCAAGCACGCCTACCGCAGCATGTTCCTGGCCGGTCTGCGCCAGGACGAAATGAAGGCCGAGCTGGCCGGAATCGCCCAGCGCTCGCCGCACGTGCGGCGCATGCTCGAGTTCGTCGAAAGCTCGAAGCGACTGATCCAGAAATAGGAGCGCGGTCGGTGAAATTCGCCCTGATCGCAGGAGAAGCATCGGGCGACCTGCTCGGTGGGGCGTTGGTGCACGCCCTGCGCAGTCGCTTTCCCGAGGCGACTTTCTACGGCGTCACCGGCCCGCGCATGCGTGAGGCCGGCTGCGACAGCGTCGATACCATCGACCGCTTGTCGGTGATGGGCCTGGCCGAAGTGCTGCCCAAGCTGCCGGACATCCTGCGCATGCGCAGCGAGTTGTGCCGGCGTTTTGCGGCCGACCAGCCGGACTGCGTCATCGGCATCGACGCGCCGGACTTCAACCTGGCGCTGGAAGAGCGTTTGCGCCAGTCGGGTTTGCCGACAGTGCACGTCGTCAGCCCCAGCATCTGGGCCTGGAAGGCCGGGCGCGTGAAGAAAATCGCCCGCGCCGCGAATCTGGTCCTGTGCCTGTTCCCGTTCGAGCCGCGCTACTACGACGGGCATCCCGTGAAGGCCGAGTACATCGGCCACCCGCTGGCTGAGGAACTGGCCGAGCCGGTCAGCCGCGAAGACGCGCGCCGCCTGCTGGATCTGCCCCAGGCGGATCCCTGCGTGGCCATCCTCCCCGGTAGCCGCGGCGGCGAGCTGAAATACCTCGCCGAGCCCTTCGTCCAGACCGCCGCCTGGCTGGCGCAGCGCCGGCCGGACCTGTCCTTCGTCGTGCCCCTGGCCAAGTCCTCGCTGCGTCCGATCTTCGAGCAAGCGGTCGCCGTCCACGCGCCGCACCTGCGCTGGAAGCTGGTCGACGGGCACTCCCGCGAAGCCATGCGCGCCGCCGACGCGGTGCTGCTCGCCTCCGGCACCGCCACGCTGGAATGCCTGCTGCTGGACCGGCCGATGGTGGTGAGTTACCGCACTTCCGCGTTGACCGCCTGGCTGGTGCGGAAGCTGATTAAAATCGACCGGGTGAGCCTGCCCAATCTGCTGTGCCAAGAACCGGTGGTGCCCGAATACCTCCAGGAAGAGGCGGACGTGGCGCACCTGGGTCCCGCCGTACTGGAACTGCTGGACCAGCCGGCGGCGCGCGCGCGCCAGACCGGCCAGTTCGCCGCCGTGCGCCAGGAACTGCGCCGCGGCGCCGCCGACAGCGCCGCCGCGGCCATCGCCCGGCTGATTGGCCGATGAGCCTGCTGACGGCGGGGGTGGACGAAGTCGGCCGCGGCTGCCTGGCCGGCCCGGTCTATGCTGCCGCTGTGATCCTGCCCGACCGGCACGGCATCGTCGGCCTGCGCGACTCCAAGCAGCTCACCGCCGCGCGGCGCGAACTGCTGGCGCCGCAAATCCAGGGCCGCGCCCTGGCCTGGGCGGTCGGCATCGCCAGCGTCGAGGAGATCGACCGCCTCAATATCCTGCGCGCCACCTTCCTGGCCATGGCGCGCGCCGTACAGGCGCTGACGCTGCGCCCCACGCTATGCCTGGTTGACGGCAACCAGGTGCCGCAGCTGGGCTGTGCGGTGCGCACCATCGTCGGCGGCGACGCCACGGTGGAATCGATCATGGCCGCGTCGATCGTGGCCAAAGTGGCGCGCGACGCCGAACTGGTGCGGCTGGATGCGCAATACCCCGGTTACGGTCTGGCCCGGCACAAGGGCTACGGCACGCCGGAACACCTGGGCGCCCTGCGCGCGCAGGGCCCCTGCGTGGTTCACCGTATGAGCTTCGCGCCCTGCGCGCAGGCGCAGCTGCCGGGAATTCGTAACGGACCAGCGCCGGAGCAGCCGCCTGCGACCGTTCTCGACGAGGCCCAATCGTCGCTCATGGACTCCCGCCCATGAGCTTCGTCCACCTCCACCTGCACACCGAGTTCTCCCTGGTCGACAGCCTGATCCGGGTCGAGCCGCCGGCGCGCAAAAGCGGCGGCGCCAATGTGCAGTCGCTGACCGGGCGCGCCGCCGAACTGGGCCTGCCGGCGCTGGCCATCACCGACCAGGACAACCTGTTCGCGATGGTCAAGTTCTACAAGTTCGCCGAATCCGCCGGCATCAAGCCGCTGATCGGCGCCGACGTCTGGCTGCAGGAGCGGGCGGAAGGCGAGAGCCCCGAGCGCGTCACCCTGCTGGTGCAGAACCAGACCGGCTACCGCAACCTCACCCGCCTCATCTCGCGCGCCTACAACGAGGGCCAGGGACGCGGCCGGCCGCAGCTGAGCCGGGAGTGGCTGGCCGAGGCCAGCGCCGGCCTGATCGCCCTGTCCGGGCGCCACGGCGGCATCGGCATGGCCCTGCTCGGTGCCAAGCTCGACCGCGCCCGCGAGTGCGCCGCCTGGTGGCAGAGTCATTTCCCGGACCGCTGCTACCTCGAGATCACCCGCTGCGGTCGCACCGACGACGAAACCCACCTTCAGGCCACCGTCGCCTTCGCCCGCCACAGCGGCCTGCCGGTGGTGGCCAGCAACGACGTGCGCTTCCTGCGCCGCGAGGACTTCGAAGCCCACGAGGCGCGTGTCTGCATCGCCTCCGGCCGCGTGGTCAACGACGAGCGCCGCCCGCGCGAATACTCGCCGGAGCAGTACCTCAAGTCGGCGGAGGAAATGCAGGCCCTGTTCGCCGACCTGCCTGAAGCGGTCGAAAACACCCTGGAGATCGCCCGCCGCTGCACCCTCAGCCTCAAGTTCGGCGAGAACTACCTGCCGGACTTCCCGGTGCCGGAAGGCATCACCATGGCCGACTACCTGCGCCAGCAGGCCACCGCCGGGCTGGAGCGCCGCCTACAGCAGCACCCGCCGGCCCGCCCGCTGGAGGAATACACCAAGCGCCTGGACTATGAGCTGGGCATCATCGAGAAGATGGGCTTTGCCGGCTACTTCCTGGTGGTGGCGGACTTCATCGCCTGGGGCAAGAGCAACGGCGTACCGGTCGGCCCCGGCCGCGGCTCCGGCGCCGGCTCGCTGGTGGCCTACACCACCGGCATCACCGACCTCGACCCGCTGCCCTACAACCTGCTGTTCGAGCGCTTCCTCAACCCCGAGCGCGTGTCGATGCCGGACTTCGATGTCGACTTCTGCATGGAAGGCCGCGACCGCGTCATCGAATACGTGGCGCAGCGCTACGGCCGCGACCACGTCAGCCAGATCATCACCTACGGCAGCATGGCCGCGCGCAACGTGGTGCGCGACGTCACCCGTGTGCTGGGGCAGCCCTACGGCATGGGCGACCGCATCGCCAAGCTGATCCCGGGCACCCCCGCCTTCAAGGCCGACGCCGAAAAGCTGGGCCGCTCCACCCTCGAGCACGCCCTGGTGGCGGAAGGCCAGGACGAGCTCAAGCGCCTCTACGACACCGACGAGGAAGTGCGCGCCATCATCGACCTCGGCATGGTGCTGGAAGACCTGACCCGCGGCGTCGGCGTGCACGCCGGCGGCGTGGTCATCGCGCCCAAGGCCCTGACCGAATACACCCCCACCTTCTGCGAACCGGGCGGCGCCGGCCTGCGTTCCCAGTTCGACATGAAGGACCTGGAAACCGTCGGCCTGGTCAAGTTCGACTTCCTCGGCCTGCGCACCCTGACCATCATCCAGGCCGCGGTGGACCAGATCAACGCGCGCTGGCCGGAGCGCACGCTCGACGTCCTGGCGCTGCCGCTCGACGACCCCAAGACCTACGCGCTCTATGCCTCCGGCTTCACCACCGCCGTATTCCAGATGGAATCCCAGGGCATGCAGCGCGCCTCGGTGGACCTCAAGCCGGACCGTTTCGAAGACATCATCGCCCTCATCTCGCTGTACCGCCCGGGGCCGATGGAGCTGATCCCCGAGTACGTCGCGCGCAAGAACGGCAAGGCGCCGGAATACTTGCACCCGGAAATGGAGCCGGTGCTGGGCAACACCCTCGGCATCTTCATCTACCAGGAGCAGGTGATGCAGATCGCCCAGCAACTGGGCGGCTACACCCTCGGCGGCGCCGACCTGCTGCGCCGCGCCATGGGCAAGAAGAAGCCGGACGAGATGGCAGAGCAGCGCGACATCTTCGTGCAGGGCGCCGCCGGCCGCGGCATCGACGCCGGCATCGCCTCGCAGATCTTCGACCTGATGGAGAAGTTCGCCGGCTACGGCTTCAACAAGTCGCATGCCGCCGCCTACGCCCTGGTCTCCTACCAGACCGCCTGGCTCAAGGCGCATTACCCGGCGCAGTTCATGGCAGCGGTGATGTCGGCGGAAATGAGCCACACCGATGCCGTCGTCGTCATGCTCGACGAGTGCAAGCGCATGAAGCTCGAAGTGCAGGCGCCGGACATCAATCGTTCGGTGTTCCGCTTCACCGTCGACCCGGAAGGCAAGATCCTCTACGGTCTCGGTGCCATCAAGGGCGTGGGCGAGGGCGCGCTGCAGGGCATCGTCACCGAGCGCGACGCCAACGGCCCGTTCCACGACCTGTTCGACTTCTGCCGCCGCATCGACACGCGCCGGGTCAACAAGCGCGTGCTGGAAGCCCTGATCTTCGCCGGCGCCCTCGACGCTCTGGGCGTCAACCGGCCCAGCCTGCTGAAAACCCTGCCCAAGGCCCTGCAGCTGGCCGAACAGACCGCAGCCGGCGCCAGCGCCGGCCAGGACGACCTGTTCGGCCTCGGCGCCCCGGCCAGCGCCACCAGCGCCAGCGTTGTCGCCGAGAACGAGCCGGAATGGCCCCCCAACGAGCAGCTGGCGCGCGAAAAAGAGGTCCTGGGCCTGTACTTCTCCGGCCACCCGATCGAGGTCTACCGTCCCCTTATCGACCAGATCTGCTCCGGCAGCCTCAAGACCCTGATTGCCGAGGCGCCGCCGCCGTTCGGCTCCTTCAGCGGCGGGGGTGACGACGACGACGGCCCGCCCGCGCCCCGTCGTGGTGCACGCAAAACCGTGATGTTCGGCGCCTGGCTGGCCGATATCCGCAATGTCGGCGGCGAACGGCCCGGAAAGATCGTGGTGCTGGACGATCGCACCGCCCAGATCATCTGCTGGCTCGGCTTCGACGAGTGGCAGAGGTTCCAAAACACGCTGCGGAGGGATACGCTGGTGTTCGCAAGCGGCGAGATCCGGGCGGTGCAGCGCGAGGGCCGGGATTTGGAACACCGGCTTTACCCGAAAAACTTCTGGGATCTCGACGCGGTGATGCGCGAACGCGCCGATCGTGTCACGCTGCACTGGCGCAAGCCCGCGGTCGAGCCCTCGGCCCTGCGCAGCCGGCTCGCTGCCTGGCGCAGCGACCATGGCGCGGCGGTGACGCTGGACTATGTGAACGGTCGCGCGCGCGCGACACTGGATTTCGGCTCGCAGTGGCGTATGCGGGTGGACGAGGCGGCGCTGACGGAATTGCGCCGGCTCCTGGGCGACGATGCGGTTAAAGTGGACTACAAGCGCTTCGTGGCGCCGCAGTCCGCAAAAATGGATTATGGCTATGGCG